>CAMAQZ010000001.1 GCA_945860725.1 Klebsiella pneumoniae
CGTGCGCTACCACACGGTGCGCGGCACCCTGGACTGCGCGGGCGTCAACGACCGTCGGCAGAGCCGCTCCAAATACGGCGCCAAGCGCCCCAAGAAATAAGGCCCGAACGGCCCCTGAATCCCCCGAGGAGTCATAAAAGATGTCCCGTCGTGCACAAGCCCCTGTCCGCCATATCCTGCCGGACCCGAAATTCAACAACCTGATGCTCGCCAAGTTCATGAACGTCGTCATGAAGAGCGGCAAGAAGGCGGCCGCCGAGCACATCATCTACGGTGCTATCGACCGCATCACCGAAAAGACCGGCAAACAGGCCGACGATGCGATGGCGCTGCTTGCGCAGGCCCTCGAGAACGTCAAGCCGGCGGTCGAGGTGAAGTCGCGCCGCGTCGGCGGTTCCACCTACCAGGTCCCGGTCGAGGTCCGTCCCACGCGTCGCCAGACGCTCGCCATGCGTTGGGTCATCGATGCCGCTCGCGCCCGCAGCGAGAAGTCGATGGCGTTCCGCCTCGCGCACGAACTGCTGGAGGCCTCCGAGAACCGGGGTGCCGCCGTCCGCAAACGCGAAGAGACGCACCGCATGGCCGAGGCCAACAAGGCCTTCGCGCACTTTCGTTGGTGATCGGGCTCCCTGCCGATCCCGCCCTAGAGCCCCGCGTCCATGGCCCGCGTCACCCCGATCGAGCGCTACCGTAATATCGGTATCTCTGCGCACATCGACGCGGGCAAGACCACGACCACCGAACGCATCCTGTTCTACACGGGCGTCTCCCACAAGATCGGCGAGGTCCATGACGGCGCGGCTGTGATGGACTACATGGAGCAGGAGCAGGAGCGCGGCATCACGATCACCTCGGCTGCCACCACCTGTTTCTGGAAGGGGATGAACAAGACCTTCCCCGAGCACCGCATCAACATTATCGACACCCCGGGCCATGTCGACTTCACCATCGAGGTCGAGCGCTCGCTGCGCGTGCTCGACTCCGCGGTCGCGCTCTTCTGCGCGGTGTCCGGGGTCCAGCCGCAGTCCGAGACCGTTTGGCGGCAGATGAACCGCTACGGCGTGCCGCGGATCGCGTTCATCAACAAGATGGACCGTGCCGGTGCGGACTTTCTGCGTTGCATCGAGCAGATCAAGACCCGCCTGCGTGGCAACCCGGTGCCCATCCAGCTGCCGATCGGCGCAGAGGACGATTTCGAAGGCGTGATCGACCTGCTGCACATGAAGTCGATCTATTGGGACATGGCGACCCAAGGCATGAACTTTGAATACCGCGAGATCCCGGAAGCCTTTCGGGCGCAGGCTGCCCTGCTGCGCGCGCAGATGGTCGAGGCCGCTGCTGAGGCCAACGATGCGCTGATGGACAAGTACCTGGGCGGTGAAGAGCTGTCGTTGGTCGACATCAAGGCCGGCCTGCGCGAGCGCGCGCTGCGCAACGACATCGTGCTCTGCATGTGCGGATCCGCCTTCAAGAACAAGGGCGTGCAAGCGCTGCTCGACGCCATCATCGATTTCATGCCCTCGCCAGCGGAGCTGCCGCCGGTGAAGGGCGTCGACGGTTCAGGCGACCCCGCCACGCGCGAAGGCCGGGACGAGGCGCCGTTCGCCGCGCTCGCCTTCAAGATCCTGAACGACCCCTTCGTCGGCAACCTCACCTTCTTCCGCGTCTACTCCGGCGTGCTCAAATCTGGCGACTCGGTGTATGTGCCGACCCGATCGCGCAACGAGCGTATCGGTCGCCTGCTCCAGATGCACGCGTCCGAGCGCACCGAGATCAAGGAAGTCCATGCCGGCGACATCGCGGCTGCTGTGGGCCTTAAAGATGTCACCACCGGTGACACCCTTTGCGCCGAGGGCAAGCCGATCACCCTCGAGAAGATGGTGTTCCCGAACCCCGTCATCTCGGTGGCGGTCGAGCCGAAGACCACGGTCGACCAGGAGAAGATGGGCGTCGCGCTGCAGCGCCTCGCGAAAGAAGACCCGTCGTTCCGCGTGCACACCGACCAGGAATCCGGCCAGACCATCATCTCCGGCATGGGCGAACTTCACCTCGAGATCATCGTCGATCGCATGAAGCGCGAGTTCAAGGTCGATGCCAATGTCGGCAAACCGCAGGTCGCCTACCGCGAGACGCTACGCGGCACGGTCGAGTCCGAGGGCAAGTTCGTGCGCCAGTCGGGCGGTCGTGGCCAATACGGCCATATCTGGCTCAAGCTCGAGCCCAACGAGCCCGGTAAGGGCTACGAATTCATTAATGCGATCGTCGGCGGCACGGTGCCACGCGAGTTCATCCCGGCGGTCGACAAAGGCGTCAAGGAAGCGGTCGATACGGGCGTGGTCGCAGGGTACCCGGTGGTCGACGTCAAGGTCACGGCCTTCGACGGCTCGTACCACGATGTCGACTCGAACGAGATGGCCTTCAAGATCGCCGGTTCGATCGGCTTCAAAGACGGCTTCCGTAAAGCGAGCCCTGTGATCCTCGAGCCCGTGATGAGGGTCGAGGTCGTCACCCCCGAGGACTACTCGGGCGATGTCATCGGCGATCTCAGCCGCCGCCGCGGTCAGATCACCGGCATGGACGATTCGCCCGCCGGCAAGTCGATCCTCGCCGAGGTGCCACTGTCTGAGATGTTCGGCTACGCCACGACCGTGCGCTCGATGAGCCAGGGCCGCGCCACTTTCACGATGGAGTTCTCGAAGTACGCGGAAGTCCCGCCGAACATCGCTGACTCCATCATCAGTCATTGATCAGACCACTCAACGCCTCAACGCAGGAGATCCCGCCGTGTCCAAGGAAAAATTCGAGCGCATCAAGCCGCATGTCAACGTCGGAACGATCGGGCATGTGGACCATGGTAAGACGACGCTGACGGCGGCGTTGACGAAGGTCATGGCTGAGACGTATGGCGGCGAGTACAAGGCGTACGATCAGATCGACAAGGCGCCTGAAGAGAAGGCGCGTGGCATCACGATTTCGACGGCGCACGTCGAGTATCAGTCGAAGGAGCGTCATTACGCGCACGTGGATTGCCCTGGGCACGCGGACTATGTGAAGAACATGATCACGGGTGCGGCGCAGATGGACGGTGCGATCCTCGTGGTATCGGCGGCGGATGGTCCGATGCCGCAGACGCGCGAGCACATTTTGTTGGCACGTCAGGTGGGCGTTCCGTACATGGTCGTCTTCATGAACAAGGCGGACATGGTCGATGACAAGGAGCTTTTGGAGTTGGTCGAGATGGAGGTGCGTGAGCTGCTCTCGCTCTACAAGTTCCCGGGTGATGACACGCCGATCGTGATCGGTTCGGCGCTGAAGGCGCTGGAGGGCGACACGAGCGAGATCGGCGTGCCTGCGGTGGTGAAGCTGGTGGAGGCGATGGACCGTTACATCCCTGTTCCGAAGCGCGATGTCGAGAAGCCGTTTTTGATGCCTGTGGAGGATGTGTTCTCGATCTCCGGGCGTGGCACGGTGGTGACGGGTCGCATCGAGCGCGGCATCGTCAAGATCAACGAAGAAGTTGAGATCATCGGGTTGAAGGACACGGTGAAGACGACCTGCACGGGCGTTGAGATGTTCCGCAAGCTGCTCGATGAGGGTCAGGCGGGCGACAACGTGGGTGTGTTGCTGCGTGGCACGAAGCGCGAGGATGTTGAGCGTGGTCAGGTGTTGGCGAAGCCGGGCAGCATCCTGCCGCACACCACGTTCGAGTGCGAGGTGTATGTGCTCACGAAGGAGGAGGGTGGTCGTCACACGCCGTTCTTCAAGGGCTATCGTCCGCAGTTCTATTTCCGCACGACTGATGTGACCGGCACGATCGAGTTGCCGGGCGACACCGAGATGGTGATGCCTGGTGACAACATCAAGATGACGGTCGATCTGATCGCACCGATCGCGATGGAGGACGGCCTGCGCTTCGCGATCCGCGAAGGCGGCCGTACTGTCGGCGCCGGTGTGGTCGCGAAGATCCTGAAGTAAGGCGCGCGGCGCCCTTCCGGATCCCATTCACTTCCAGGATAACCAAAGAAAATGGCCAATCAGAATATCCGCATCAGGCTCAAGGCTTTCGACCACCGCCTGATCGACACCTCCGCGCGCGAGATCGTCGAGACGGCGAAGCGCACCGGCGCCACCGTCAAGGGTCCGGTGCCGCTGCCGACCAAGATGGAGCGTTACACGCTGCTGGTCAGCCCGCACGGCGACAAGGACGCTCGCGACCAGTTCGAGCTGCGCACCCACAAGCGAGTGATGGACATCCTCAACCCGACCGACAAGACCGTGGACGCGCTGATGCGTCTCGAGTTGCCGGCCGGGGTGGATGTGCAGATCAAGCTGAACTGAAGATCGACGGCCCGTGTGGTCCCGGGTGCGGGGCCGCAAGGGCCGGGGTCAGAACGGGGTCAGCGATGACGCTTGCATCCCGCGCGCGGCCCGCTTAAGATTCGACCCCCTATTTTGACCCCGGGATTTTTCTGGGGGCGGGCCGCCGGATTCGGCGGATTCGGGCGAGGTTGGCGGAGTGCCCCCAAAAGGCAGGCCGTCAAGACCACTCGAGGCAGCCAGCGACTTTCCGTCGTCGGCCACTTCAAGTTGTCTTCCTCCGCTCCCGGGCGACCGGGAAAGGTATTTTTTTGCGCACGCCAATCGAAGTGTGCGCAGGAGTGATTGGCACATGACTATCGGTCTTGTTGGCCGCAAGTGCGGCATGACCCGGGTGTTCACCGAGGCGGGAGAATCCGTTCCGGTGACCGTCATCGAGGTCCTCCCGAACCGTGTCACGCAGGTCAAGACCGCCGCCAAGGACGGTTACCGCGCGATCCAGGTCACCTACGGCTCCCGTCGGCCGCAGTTGGTGGGTAAGGCACTCGCAGGCCATTACGCCAAGGCCGGTACCGCGCCGGGCAAGGCGTTGCTCGAGTTCCGCCTCGCCGACAAGGAAGGCGACGACCTCGCGGTCGGCGCCGAGATCAAGGCCGATATCTTCAAGGCGGGCCAGGTGGTCGATGTCACCGGGACCACCATCGGCAAGGGCTTTGCCGGCACCATGAAGCGGCACAACTTCTCCGGCCACAACGCCTCGCACGGTGTGTCGGTCTCGCACCGCACGCCGGGCTCGATCGGTCAGCGTCAGACGCCGGGCCGTGTTTTCCAAGGCAAGCGCATGTCGGGCCACATGGGCGTCGTACGCCGCACCACCGAGAACCTGAGGGTCGTCGAGGTGGATGCCGAGCGCAACCTCGTGCTGGTGCGCGGCGCGGTGCCGGGTTCGGAGGGCGGCCAAGTCGTCATCCGTCCGTCCCTGAAGGCGGCCCGTCTCGCCAAGCGCAACAAGATCATCCCCACCAAGGCGGCCGCGACGGCCAAGCCTGGCAAGAAGTGACCCGGAGCTAGCAGGTCATGAAGATCAAAATCGCAGGCGGCTCCAACGAGCTGCAACTCTCCGAAGCCGCTTTCGGCCACGAGTACAACGAAGCGCTGGTCCATCAAGTCGTCACCGCCTACCGCAATGCCGGTCGCGCCGGGACCAAGGCTCAGTTGACCAAGGCCGAGGTGCGGGGTGGCGGCAGGAAGCCCCACAGCCAGAAGGGCACCGGTCAGGCGCGTGCTGGGTCGAGCCGCAGTCCGATCTGGGTGGGCGGTGGCCGTGCGTTCGCCGCCAAGCCGCGGGATTTCGGACAGAAAGTCAACCGCAAGATGTATCGCGGCGCGCTGCGCTCGATGCTCTCGGAGCTCGTGCGCCAAGACCGGCTCATCGTGACGCAGGGCATCGACCTCGAAGCCCCGAAGACCCGCCTGCTTGCAGCGCAACTAAAGTCCATGGCACTCACCCATGTGCTGATCGTCGTCGAGGCGATCGACGAGAAGCTGTTCCTCGCCGCGCGCAACCTTCCGCATGTCGAGGTGCTGCCCGTCACCGCGCTGAACCCGCTCGCGCTCATCAGCTACGACAAGGTGCTGATGACCGTCGGCGCCGTCAAACTCATCGAGGAGCGCCTGCAATGAGCGCCGTCGTTTCCACCCTCAGCCCTGAGCGTCTGATGAATGTGCTGGTCGCCCCGCACATCACCGAGAAGACCGCGCTCGCCATGCAGAACGCGAACCAGTACACGTTCCGCGTTCGGCGTGATGCGTCGAAGCCCGACATCAAGGCTGCGGTCGAACTCATGTTTGAGGTCAAGGTCGCCGCCGTCAATGTGGTCAATGAATCGGGCAAGGCCCGCCGGTTTGGCAAGACGCCGGGCCGCACCCAGGATTGGAAAAAAGCCTACGTGAGCCTCGCGCCGGGCCAGACCATCGACTACGAATCGAGGAAGGGCTGATGCCACTCATCAAGATGAAGCCGACGTCGCCGGGTACCCGGTTCGTCGTCAAGGTCGACAAGTCGCATTTGTGGAAGGGTGGGCCGTACGAGCCGCTCACCACCAGCCAGAGCAAGACCGGTGGTCGCAACAGCTACGGTCGTATCACCACCCGCCACAAGGGCGGCGGTGCGCACCAGAAGTACCGCATTATCGACTTCAAGCGCGATAAGGACGGCGTCAAGGGGACTGTCGAGCGTATCGAGCACGACCCGAACCGCACCGGGCATATCGCCCTCATCAAGTACGCCGATGGTGAGCGTCGCTACATCCTCGCCCCCAAAGGCGTGGTGCCGGGCGATGAGATCCGCTCGGGCGCCGACTCGCCGATCAAGCCGGGCAATGCGATGCAGCTGCGCCATCTCCCGGTCGGCTCGACGGTGCACAACGTCGAGATGAAGCCCGGCAAGGGCGGGCAGATGGCGCGCAGCGCCGGCAATTCGGTGCAGTACACCGCCCGTGAAGGCATCCATGCGTATATCCGCCTGAAGTCCGGTGAGACCCGCAAGGTCCACATCGACTGCCGGGCCACCATCGGCGAGATGAGCAACGGCGAGCACAACCTGCGCAGCTACGGCAAGGCTGGCGCAAAGCGTTGGCTCGGCATCCGCCCGACGGTGCGTGGTCTCGCGATGAACCCCGTCGATCACCCGCACGGTGGTGGAGAGGGCAAGTCCGGCCAAGGTAACCCCCATCCGGTCTCGCCTTGGGGTTGGAACACCAAGGGCAAGAAGACCCGCACCAACAAGCGCACGACCAACATGATCGTGCAGCGTCGCCAGAACAAGATCCGCTGAGCGGATCCAGGATTTAGGAGCACACCGTGCCGCGTTCACTCAAAAAAGGCCCGTTCGTCGACCTGCACCTCGAGAAGAAGGTCGCGGTCGCCGTCGCCAAGAACGATCGCAAGCCCATCAAGACCTGGTCGCGCCGCTCGATGGTGCTGCCTGAGATGGTGGGTCTCACCATCGCCGTGCACAACGGCAAGCAGCACATCCCGGTGCTCATCACCGAGAACATGGTCGGGCACAAGCTCGGCGAGTTCTCCCCCACCCGCACCTTCAAGTCGCATTCCGGCGACAAGAAAGTCTCGGCTTGAGCCGGGGAGAGATGCAGATGGAAGTCACCGCCAAACTCAAGCACGCGCGTATCTCGCCGCAGAAGTGCCGCCTCGTTGCCGATCAGGTGCGTGGGAAGGCCGTGGGCAATGCGCTCGCGACCCTGCGTTTCATGCCTAAGAAAGGCGCTGAGATCATCCTCAAGGTGCTGCAGTCGGCCATCGCCAACGCCGAGAACAACAACGGCGCCGACATCGACGAACTCAAGGTCTACCGGATCATGGTCGACACCGCACCGGTGCTGAAGCGCTTCGCCGCTCGCGCCAAAGGTCGCGGCGCTCGCATCGTGAAGCGCAACAGCCATATCACCGTCGTGGTCAGCGACGGCAGGAAGGACTGATCCATGGGCCAGAAAGTCAATCCGATCGGCATCCGCCTCGGTATCACCCGCGATTGGACCTCGAAGTGGTACGCCTCGAAGCGCCAGTTCCCGCTGCATGTCCACACGGACTTCCGCATCCGCGAGTTCCTGCGCAAGAAGCTGGCTGAGGCTTCGGTGTCCACGATCCAGATCGAGCGCGCCGCCAACAAGGTCAGCATCACCATCCAGACGGCGCGTCCCGGCATCGTCATCGGCAAGAAGGGCGAGGACATCGACAAGCTGCGCCAAGAGACGGCGAAGCTGCTCGGCCGACCGATCACCGACATCCGCATCAACATCGCAGAGATCCGCAAGCCCGAACTCGACGCGAAACTCGTCGCCGACGGCATCGCGCAGCAGATCGAGAAGCGTGTGATGTTCCGTCGCGCCATGAAGCGCGCCGTGATGAGCACGATGCGCAGCGGTGCGCTCGGCGTGAAGGTGCGCCTCTCGGGTCGCCTGAACGGGTCCGAGATCGCTCGCACCGAAAGTTCCCGTGAAGGCCGCGTACCGCTGCACACCTTCCGTGCCGACATCGACTACGCTCTCGGTGAGGCGCGAACGACCTATGGCGTCATCGGCGTCAAGGTATGGATCTTCAAGGGTGAGGTCTTCGAGAAGGAAGACATGTCGAAGGCCGCCCCGGAAGCCGAGGTCGCCGCGGCTGATGCTGTTGTCGCCACGCCGCCCGCTGCGGCACCGGCGGCCTGAGGAGCACTGCAGCCATGATGCAACCCAAGCGAACCAAGTACCGCAAGCAGTTCAAGGGCAACAACGCCGGGCTTGCGCAGCGCGGAAACTCCGTCGCGTTCGGCAAATTCGGCCTCAAGGCCACCGAGCGCGCGCGCATGACGGCACGCGAGATCGAAGCGGCCCGTCGCGCCATGGCCCGTGCCGTGAAGCGCGGTGGCCAGATCTGGATCCGTGTTTTCCCCGATGTGCCGGTCTCCAAGAAGCCCCTCGAGGTCCGCATGGGCGCGGGCAAGGGCAATGTGGAGTACTGGATCGCCAAAGTGAAGCCCGGAAAGATCCTCTTCGAGATGGAAGGGGTCGACGAGAAGACTGCACGTGAGGCGTTCCGGTTGGCCGGCGCCAAGCTATCGGTCACCACATCTTTCGTGAAGCGGCAGGTGCGCTGACATGAACGCCAAAGAACTGCGCGCCAAGAACTCGCGCGATCTCAACCAGGACCTGCTCAAGGCGCGCCGCGAGCAGTTCTCACTGCGGATGCAGCGCGCCACCGGGCAGGCCATCAAGCCGCACGACTTCGGTCGAGTACGCAAGGACATCGCGCGCCTGAAGACGGTGCTCGCCGAGAAGGCCGCGAAGGAGTCGGGGAAGTAAGTCATGACCGAAACGACCAACATCAAGACACAGCGCACCCTCACAGGGCGCGTGGTCAGCAACAAGATGGACAAGACCATCGCCGTCGAGGTCCAGCGCCTCGTCAAGCATCCGCGTTACGGCAAGTTCATCCGCCGTACCACGAAGCTGCTGGCGCACGACGAGTCCAACGAGTCGCGCACCGGTGACACCGTGACCATCGCTGAGTGCCGCCCGCTGTCGCGTCGCAAGAGCTGGCGGCTGGTGACGGTGCTGGAGCGGGCGTCATGATCCAGCTTCAGAGCATGCTCGCCGCAGCGGACAACAGCGGTGCCAAGACCCTGATGTGCATCAAGGTCATGGGCGGCACGCGCCGTCGTTATGCCGCCGTCGGAGACCTCATCAAGGTCAGCGTCAAGGACGCCATCCCGCGTGGCAAGGTCAAGAAAGGCGAGGTGTACGACGCTGTCGTCGTGCGCACGCGCCATGGTGTGCGTCGTCCGGACGGCTCGCTCATCAAGTTCGATGGCAACGCTGCGGTGTTGTTGACGAGCAAGCTTGAACCGATCGGTACGCGCATCTTCGGGCCCGTGACCCGTGAGCTGCGTACTGCCCAATTCATGAAGATCATCTCGCTGGCACCGGAAGTGCTCTGAGGCGCGCCATGAGGAAGATCCGCAAAGGTGACAACGTCATCGTCATTTCGGGCCGCGATAAGGGTCGCAAGGGTGCGGTCGTGTCCGTGCTCGACGACGGTAAGCTGCTCGTAGAGAACATCAATCGGGTGAAGCGGCATACCCGCGGCAATCCGCAACAGAACAAGGCTGGCGGCATCATCGAGAAGGAAGCTCCGCTGCACGCCTCGAAGGTCGCGCTGTTCAACCCCGCCACGCAGAAGGCCGACCGTGTCGGCATCAAGGCGCTGGCGGACGGCAAGCGCGTGCGTTTCTTTAAGTCCAACGGAGAAGTCGTCGACGCCTGAGGCGTCGCGACACGGGTACCTGCACATGGCAAGGCTACAACAGTTTTACCGCGACACCGTCGTCCCGCAGCTGCGCAAGGACCTCGGTATCGCCAACGCGATGGAAGTACCGAAGATCACCAAGATCACGGTCAACATGGGCGTCGGCGAGGCGGTCGCAGACAAGAAGGTCGTCGAGGCTGCGGCAGGGGATCTTGCGAAGATCACCGGCCAGAAGCCCATGATGTGCCTGTCGCGTAAGTCCATCGCGTCCTTCAAGCTGCGCGAAGGTCTCGCGATCGGCTGCAAGGTGACGCTGCGCGGACCCCGCATGTACGAGTTCCTCGACCGCTTGATCTCGGTCGCGATGCCCCGTATCCGTGACTTCCGCGGTGTCTCCGCCCGGTCCTTCGACGGCCGCGGCAACTACAACATGGGCGTCAAGGAACAGATCATCTTCCCGGAGATCCAGTACGACCAGATCGACCAGCTCCGGGGCATGGATATCACCATCACCACCACGGCGAAGGACGACAAGGCGGGACGGGCTCTGCTCGAAGCCTTTAGTTTCCCCTTCCGCAAGTAACAGGGCAGAGAAGAACATGGCCAAGACCAGCATGGTCGAACGCGAGAAGCGTCGCACCGCGACCGTGAAGAAGTACGCTGTCAAGCGCGCCGCCCTGAAGACGGCGATCCGCAGCCCGAAGTCCTCTCCGGATGAACGCGCAGCCGCGGTCGCGTCGTTGCAGAAGTTGCCGCGTGACTCAAGCCCGAGCCGTGGGCGCCGTCGCTGCGCCATCACCGGCCGGCCTCGCGGCGTGTATCGCAAGTTCGGATTGGCCCGCGTGAAGATCCGCGAGGCCGTGAACCGGGGCGAGCTCCCCGGCGTGTCCAAGGCGAGCTGGTAGGAGCGCACGCCACATGAGCATGACCGATCCCATCGCCGACCTGTTGACCCGCATCCGCAACGCGCAGCTCGCCCGCAAGAGCGAGGTGAGCCTCGGTTCGTCGCGTCTGAAGCAGGCGGTCGTCAAGGTGCTGAAGGATGAGGGCTATATCGCCGACTTCCGTGTCGCTGTGGATGGGGCCAAGAGCACCCTCACCATCGCCCTCAAATATTACGAAGGCCGCCCGGTCATCGACCGCATCGAGCGTGTGTCGCGACCCGGTCTGCGCATCTACCGCGGCAAGGACGAACTGCCGAAGGTCCAGAGCGGCATGGGCACCGTGATCGTCTCGACCCCAAAGGGCGTGATGACCGACAAGCAGGCGCGGGCGATCGGCCAGGGCGGAGAAGTCCTGTGCATCGTGGCCTGACGCAGCGGACCGGAGAACCAGAATGAGCCGTGTAGCCAAGCAACCCGTTCCGCTGCCTCAGGGCGTGACGGCCACCATCACCGACGATCTCGTCACCGTGCAGGGTGCCAAAGGCAGCCTGAAGGTGGAGTTGACCGGTGGCGTGAAGGTCGTGCAGGCCGAGAAGCAGCTTGAACTGCGATACGACGCCAGCAACCGCATGCAGGCCGGGTCGGTGCGCGCACATCTCGCCAACGTCGTGACCGGCGTGAGTAAGGGCTACGAGCGCAAGCTTGAGCTCGTGGGTGTCGGCTACCGTGCGGCGGTCCAGGGCAAGACCCTGAACCTCACGCTCGGTTTCTCGCACCCCATCGCGATGGACATGCCCGAGGGCATCACGGTCGAGGCGCCGAGCCAGACCGAGATCCTGCTCAAGGGCAGCGACAAGCAGAGCATCGGCCAGGTGGCCGCCAAGATCCGCGGACTGCGTCCGCCCGAGCCCTACAAGGGCAAGGGTGTACGTTACGCCGGCGAAAAGATCGTGCTCAAGGAAGGCAAGAAGAAGTGACCGGCTGGTACGGCTGAGGATCGAACGATGCAGATTTCAAAGAAAGACCGTCGTCAAAGGCGCGCCCTGCGCACCCGGGCTCGCATCCGCGAGCTGGGCACGCCCCGGTTGACCGTGCACCGCACGCCCCGTCACATCTACGCACAGGTGTTCGATGCGGGCGGCGCGCAGGTCATCGCGACCGCTTCCACCGTGCAGGACGCGGTGGTCGAGGGTCTCAAGGGCACCGGCAACGTCGAGGCCGCCAAGGCTGTCGGCCGCGCCATCGCCGAGCGCGCGAAGGCTGCCGGCATCGATAAAGTGGCGTTCGATCGCGCCGGTTTCATGTATCACGGCCGCATCAAGGCGTTGGCTGAAGCCGCGCGTGAAGCTGGTCTAGAGTTCTAAGGTAGGGCATCTCCAATGGCACGACCCGAAAGATCCCAGGCGACCGACGACTTCCTCGAGAAGCTGGTCGCGGTCAACCGCACCTCGAAGACCGTCAAGGGTGGACGCCAGTTCGGCTTCACAGCCCTGACCGTGGTCGGCGACGGCGCCGGCCGAGTCGGCTTCGGCTTTGGCAAGGCGCGCGAGGTGCCGGTGGCCATCTCGAAGGCGATGGCTGCGGCCCGCAAGAACATGGTCAATGTTGCACTGCGCAACGAGACCCTGCACTACTCGGTCAGAGGCAGCCATGGCGCGACCCGCGTCCTGATGCAGCCGGCATCCGATGGTACGGGTGTCATCGCGGGCGGTGGCATGCGCGCGGTGCTCGAATGCGCCGGCGTGCGCAACGTCCTCGCGAAGAGCTATGGGTCGCGCAATGCCATCAATGTCGTGCGCGCGACCGTCAACGCCCTCGCTGCGGTGCGCTCGCCTGAGAACATCGCTGCGAAGCGCGGCAAGTCCCTCGAAGAGATCATGGGTTAAGGACATGACTTCCAAGCAGCTCAAGGTCACTTTGTATAGAAGCATCCACGGGCAGATCGCCAATATCGCCCTGTCGGTGCGTGGGCTCGGCCTGCGCCGCCTCCACCAGACGGTGACCGTGGCCGATACGCCAGAGAACCGCGGCCTCATCCGCACGGCGCGGCACCTGCTCGTCGTCGCGGAAGCCTAAGGAGTCAACTGACATGCGCATCAACACCATCAAGCCGGCACCGGGATCCAAGCGGCCACGGCTGCGCGTCGGACGCGGCGCCTCGGCAGGCCAGGGCAAGACCTGCGGTCGTGGCGTCAAGGGCCAACGCGCACGCAAGGGCGGCTACCACAAGGTCGGCTTTGAAGGCGGCCAGATGCCGCTACAGCGCCGGATGCCGAAGGTCGGTTTCCGCTCGGCGATGAAGGCCACCCGAGCCGAGGTCCGCCTCGACGAACTTGCCAAGGTGAAGGCCGATATCATCGACCTCGCCGCGCTCAAGGCCGCGAACGTGGTCCCGATGCACACTCAAGTCGCGAAAGTCGTCCTTTCGGGCAGCATCAGCCGGGCAGTGACCCTCAAGGGCGTCGGCGCCACCAAGGGCGCCAAGGCGGCCATCGAGGCCGCTGGCGGCCAGATCGAGGCCTGAGGGAACTCCATTGGCGAACATGGCAGGCAATGCAGCAGCGACTCTCGCGGACGCCACCCGATTCGGGGAGGTGCGCACGCGTGTGCTGTTCCTGCTCGGCGCCCTGATCGTCTATCGCATCGGTACTTTCATCCCGGTTCCGGGAATCGACCCGGCTGAGATGGCGCGGTTCTTCGAAGACAACGCCGGCACCCTGCTCGGCATGGCCAACATGTTCTCGGGCGGCGCCCTCGAGCGTTTGTCGATCTTTGCGATGGGCGTCATGCCCTACATCTCCGCCTCGATCATCGTGCAGATGGTCTCGATGGTGTATTCGCCTTGGGAGGAGTACCGCAAGGAAGGCGAGTCAGGTCGGCGCAAGCTCACCCAGATCACACGCTACGGTACGGTTTTCCTCGCGGTGTTCCAGTCGTTGGGCGCCGCTACGGCGTTGCAGAACGGCGGCATGGTCAATCAACCCGGTTGGGCATTCCTCTTCATCGCCACCATCACCATGACCACCGGGACCATGTTCCTGATGTGGCTTGGGGAGCAGGTGACCGAGCGCGGCATCGGAAACGGCATCTCCATGCTCATCCTTGCGGGCATCATCTCCGGACTGCCGGGTGCAGTCGGCCGTACCGTCGAAGCGGTCAATACCGGCGAGATGTCCGGCATCCAGGCCATCGTTCTGCTGGTGTTGGTGCTCGGCGTGACGGCGATCGTCGTCTATGTGGAGCGCGCGCAGCGTCGCATCGCGGTGCATTACGCGAAGCGACAGGTGGGCCGGCGCGTCATGGCCGGGCAGACCAGCCACCTGCCCTTCAAACTCAACATGGCAGGCGTGATCCCGGCGATCTTCGCCTCGAGCCTGCTGTTGGTGCCCGCGAGCATCGCCCAGTTCTTCGGCACCGGCGAGGGGCCGGTTGCAGAAGTGCTGCAGACTTTCGCCGCCACGCTCGGATACGGCCAGCCCTTGCATCTTGTGCTCTACGGCTCCTTGATCGTGTTCTTCTGCTTCTTCTATACGGCGCTCGTGTTCAATGCGCGCGAGACTTCCGACAACCTCAAGAAGTCCGGCGCCTTCATCCCTGGGATCCGTCCTGGCCAACAGACCGGCGAGTACATCGACAAAGTGCTGACGCGGCTGACCTTGTGGGGCGCGATCTACGTCGCCAGCGTCTGCTTGCTGCCAGAACTCCTAGTTTCTCAGACCCGCCTCGGTGGCGGAGATCTGCTGCTCGTGTTCGGCGGCACTTCGCTGCTGATCGTGGTGGTGGTCGCCATGGACTTCCTGGCGCAGCTGCAAGCCCATCTGATGTCCCACCAGTATCCGGGGCTGCTGAAGCAGGCCAACCTTATGGGTTATGGCCGCTCTGGCGCTCCGCAGTGAGTGAAAGGTAACCGAAATGAAAGTTCGTCCGTCCGTCAAGAAAATCTGCAAGGACTGCAAGATCGTGCGGCGCCGTGGCGTTGTCTACGTGATCTGCAAGGAACCGCGGCACAAGCAGCGGCAGGGTTGAGAATCAAGGTTTTTCCATTAGAATGCCGCGCGTTTAGGCGGCTTCGGGGCAAGGAAACATGGCACGTATCGCCGGCATAAACATCCCGATGAACAAGCATGTGGTCATCGGGCTCACGCACATCTTCGGCGTCGGGCGAACGCGCTCGCGCGCCGTCTGCGAGGCGGCGGGTGTCGACCCGACCACCAAGGTCAAAGATCTCACTGACTCCGAGGTAGGTGCGCTGCGTGCGCAGCTCACCAAGGGGCTGGTGGAAGGCGATCTGCGTCGTGAGGTGTCGATGAACATCAAGCGGCTCATGGACCTCGGAACCTACCGTGGCTTGCGCCACCGCAAGGGGTTGCCGGTCCGTGGCCAGCGCACGCGCACTAACGCGCGGACGCGAAAGGGCCCGCGCAAGCAGGCGGTCAAGCTCAACGCGCCCCCGGGCAAGGCATAAGGCAGCAGGCAAGATATGGCAGACAACAAGCAGCAGGGCGCCGGCGGCGCCAAGAAGCCGAAGAAGGCGCGCAAGAGCGTCCTCGACGGCATCGCACATGTGCATGCGTCGTTCAACAACACGATCATCACCATCACCGACCGCCAGGGCAACACGCTCTCGTGGGCGACCTCGGGTGGTTGTGGCTTCCGCGGCTCACGCAAGTCGACGCCGTTCGCTGCGCAGGTGGCCGCTGAGAAAGCCGGCAACGCCGCGCAAGAGCACGGGCTGCGCAACGTCGAAGTCCGGGTCGCGGGTCCGGGTCCGGGCCGCGAATCGGCGGTACGGGCGCTTAACAACTGCGGGCTGAAGATCACCAGCATCGCGGACGTTACGCCGATCCCTCACAACGGCTGCCGGCCGCCCAAGAAACGCCGCGTCTGACGCCGCGAACCGAACACTCTAGAGGCATATCGAATGGCCCGTTATATTGGACCCAAGTGCAAGCTCGCGCGCCGCGAGGGCACCGACCTTTTCCTGAAGAGTGGCGTCAAGCCGCTCGAGTCGAAGTGCAAGCTGCAGGTGCCGCCCGGCGGCGTCAAGAGCGAGCGTAAGACCCGTCTGTCCGAGTACGGCACCCAGCTGCGTGAGAAGCAGAAGCTGCGCCGCATGTACGGCGTACTCGAGCGACAGTTCGCGAACTACTACACCGAGGCGGCCCGTCGTACTGGCTCGACCGGTGAGAACCTGCTGAAGCTGCTCGAATGCCGTCTCGACAACGTGGTGTACCGCATGGGATTCGCGGCCACCCGCTCCGAGGCCCGCCAGCTTGTCAGCCACAAAGGCGTGCAGGTGAACGGCAATGTCGTCACCATCGCATCCTGTCAACTGCGCGCGGGCGACATCGTCCAGATACGCGAGAAGGCCCGCAAGCAGCTGCGCATCCAGAGCGCGATGCAGATCGCCTCGCAGGTCGGTTTACCCGAGTGGGTGCAGGTGGACGACAAAGAGATGAAGGGCGTCTTCAAGCAGGTGCCGGCGCGGGATGAGATCCTGCCCGACATCAACGAGAACCTGGTCATCGAGTTGTACTCGAAGTAATCGCCTGGTTCGCCAGAGCAGAGGCACCGAATATGCAAGGATCCGTCAACGAATTTCTCAAGCCCCGCGTGGTCAAGGTGAGTCCGCTCGCCCCGCGTCAGGCCCGCGTGGTCATAGAGCCGTTCGAGCGTGGCTTTGGCCATACGCTCGGCAATGCGCTGCGCCGAGTTTTGCTTTCTTCGATGCCCGGAGCGGCCATCACGGAAGCGGAGATCGAGGGCGTGCTGCACGAGTACACCTCCATCGAAGGCGTCCAGGAGGATGTGGTCGATATCCTCCTCAACCTCAAGCAGGTCGCGATCCGCATGCATTCGCGCGACTCGGCCGAGCTTCGCCTCTCCAAGAAGGGGCCGGGGCCGGTGACTGCGGGCGACATCCAGCTAGATCATGACATCGAGGTCGTCAATCCGGAGCTCGTGATCGCCAACCTCACCAAGGCGGGCGAGCTCACCATGGTGCTGCGGATCGAGCGTGGACGCGGGTATCGCCCGGCGGCGCAGCGAGCGGTGTTCGAGGAAGCGACGCGACCGATCGGTCGTCTGCAGCTCGATGCATCGTTCAGCCCGGTTCGCCGCGTGACCTATGCGGTCGAGGCCGCCCGTGTCGAGCAGCGCACCGATCTCGACAAGCTCATCATCGATATCGAGACCAACGGCACGATCGACTCGGAAGAGGCGATCCGTCGCGCCGGCAGCATCCTGAAGGACCAGTTGTCGGTGTTCGTCGATCTGCAGGGCGAAGAAGATGCCAGCGGGAAGTCCGAATCCGCGCAGTTCGATCCGATACTGCTGCGTCCGGTCGATGAGCTCGAGCTCACGGTTCGCAGCGCGAACTGCCTGAAGGCTGAGAACATCCACTACATCGGTGATCTCGTGCAGCGCACTGAAGTGGAGCTGCTGCGTACGCCCAACTTGGGCAAGAAGTCGCTCACGGAGATCAAGGAAGTCCTGCAGAGCCATGGGCTCATGCTCGGTATGCGTCTGGATGGTTGGCCGCCGGCTGGCCTGCGCCACGACGACGAGCGCGCCGGGCTCGTGTAACGGGTAGGCGCGGCCGCCAAGGCCGTGCTGCCATGCTGATTTATCGAGGTTCGATATGCGTCATAGACTAATCGGGCGACAGTTGTCGCGTAACGCTCCACATCGCCGCGCGCTGCTGCGGAATCTCAGCGTTGCGCTGCTGCGTCACGAAACCATCCGTACCACCCTGGCCAAGGCCAAGGAATTGCGCCGTGTCGTCGAGCCGCTGATCACGCTCGGCAAGACGGATACCGAGTCCCGTCGGCGGCTGGCGTTCGCCCGCCTGCGCGATATGCCGGTGGTCGAGAAGCTCTTCGACGACCTGGGCCCACGCTTCCAGGCCCGTGCGGGCGGGTATACCCGCATCCTGCACATGATGCCGCGACCGGGCGACTCCGCCGAGATGGCTCTGATGCAGCTCGTCGATCGCGCTGCGCCCGCAGCCGAGGATGCGCTCGAGGCCGGCGCCACCCAGGGCAAGGCTAAGAAGGCGAAGAAAGCCAAGACGGCGAAGCCCGCGTCGGTTGTCAACACTCCGAAGGGCGTCAAGCCACGGATCCGCAAGGCTGCAGCGCCCATCGGCTGAGCACAGCCCTCGCAGGGGGGCGGACACCGTTGATCGGGACACCGTTGATCGGGACACCGTTGATCGGGACAGGGCCGGCGTATCCGCAAGGGACGCCGGCTTGCTGCTTTCTTGGGAGCCGCCCGTCGAGCCGCCATCCTCCCATCCATAATGGCTTGGCACGACTGCCGCGGGCCGGTGCCCCGGCTACACTTCCGGTGGCAGCGGGCTACTCCGGCCCGCGATCATGACCGGGGGAGTTCAAAGACATGAGTATCGTAAAAGAATTCCGTGAGTTCGCCATGCGCGGCAACGTGATCGACCTCGCGGTCGGTGTCGTGATCGGCGGCGCGTTCGGCAAGATCATCTCGTCGCTGGTCGGTGACGTGGTGATGCCGGTGCTCGGCAACGTTGTGGGTGGGGTCTCGTTCAATGAACTCGGCACGACGCTCGGTGTCGGGCCTGATGGCGCCGCTATCGTGCTCAAGTGGGGCGCCTTCCTGCAGACGATTCTCGATTTCACGCTCATCGCGCTCGCGCTGTTTGTCGCCATCAAGACCATCAACCGCCTGAAGCGTGAGCCTGCACCGGCTGAAGCGCCGCCGCCGCCGCGCAGCGAAGTGCTCCTCGAGCAGATCCGCGACGCGCTCAGGAAAGGCTGAACGCCTCGCGGGTGAGGTTGTCGCAACCCTCGGCGGTGATAGCGAGGTCGTCCTCGATCCGGATGCCGCCGAAGGGTTGCAACGCCGCCACGCGTGACCAGTCGATCTGCGCTGCGAGCGGGCCGGAGCGTGCTGGGGCTAGCCGTGCCTCGATGAAGTAGAGGCCGGGCTCCATCGTGACCACGAACCCCGGCTCCAAGGGACGGGTCAGGCGCAGTGCGGGATCCTGCAGCGGGCGCGGGAGCGCGGTGGTGCCGCTTTCATCCTCCATGAAGCCGCCCACATCGTGCACCTGCAGGCCGAGCATATGGCCGATGCCGTGCGGGAAGAAAAGGCGGGCAACCCCGTTGTCGAGCGACTCCTCGACGCCGCAGCGGATCACCCCTGCATCGCGCAGCAGGGTCGCGATGCGTTCTACCGCCGACAGATGGATGTCACGCCAGTCGACCCCCGGCGCCGCCATGGCGCACAGACTGCGCTGCAGCGCGTCCATCTCCTCCACCAAGGCGGCGAAGTCAGGATCCGAGTGTGACCAGGTACGGGTGATATCGCTGCCGTAGCCGGCGTAGCTCGCCCCGGCATCGAGCAACAACGAACGGGGCGGGGCGGGGCGGTCACGGCGCAGCACCTGGTAGTGCAGCACGGCGGCGGCTTCGTTGAGCGCGACGATGGCGTTGTAGGGCAGTTCATGCTCGCGTTGGCCGCAGGCCGTGGCGAAGGCTTGGTGGATCTCGTACTCGCTGCCGCCGCTGCGGAAACAGGTCTCGGCGGCGCGATGGCCGCGCACGCCGATGCGGTTCGCCTCGCGCAGGCAGGCGATCTCGTAGGGCGTCTTGCGCCCCCTGGCATGGTCCAGCCTGCGCATCAATTCCGCAGGATTGATCGCCCCGGGCGCGAGGGTGCTGAGTGAGGGGGCCGGATCGCCGATCCAAGCGAAACGGCTGAGGTCAGCCGGCAGCGCAGCACGGACCTCCTCGGTCGAGTGCACGGTGACCACCTCGAACGACTCCGGCCAACCCCGCGCGGGCAGTGCCGCCGGTTGGTGCCAGAAGTCGGTCTCGACCCGGAACAGTAGTCGCGGCGGGCGACCTGGCCGGACGACCACCATCGATCCTGGCGCATCCAGCAGCGGCGCCCACCATCGGAAGGGTGCATGGGCTTTGAAAGGGTAGTTGTGGTCGTCGAGGAAGATCTCGATGGCCTCCCCGGCATGCAGGATGAGCCCGTCGAACCTGCAGGCGTGTAAGCCTGCCGCAGTCCGCTCGCCGATCGTGGCGAGGTGGGCGTTGAAGAGGCGTGCTGGGGTGTCGTCGCTCGGCATGGGGGCCCTGCTTGAGGGGGGGGTGCGGCGGATGCCCGCCGCGGCGTTAAGAGAGGCTGATATTCTAGGCTATCTTCTGGGCCGGCCGCCCCCTCAAGCAGCCCCCCGCTCCCGCCCGACGATGTCGCGACTGACTGACGGCAGCGCTAGCCGGCATATGCGTTCCAAATCCCGGTAAAACCCTGTAATATGCGTCCGCGACTTGAGTCGCCAGACAAACTAGCTAGGTTGTTTGATTTCCACTGGTCCACTTTTTTTTTGGGGAAATTTCACAATGAAGACGAAACTCGCTCTCGCCGCGGTGCTCGCGGCGCTCGCCCTGACCGCTTGCGCGAAGAAGGAAGAGGCTGCCATCGCCGTTGATGCTGCCGCCACCGAAGCCGCTGCGACCGACGCTGCGGGCGCCGCTGTCGACGCGACCGCCGCTGTTGCGACGGATGCCGCCGCTGCTGCGACGGATGCCGCCGCTGCCGCGACGACCGTTGTTGAGGAGGCCAAGAAGTAATTCTTTAAAGAGAACTGCTTCTTGAAAGGGCCACGAGGCCCTGCGACGGGCCCGGGCTGGTGGTGACACCTCCCGGGCCTGTTTTTTTTGGGTGACCGCGGAGAGCCGATCGATGCCTGTGGGTCTGCGGGATGCGCGCGAACGCATCGAAGATCGTCGATGGTTCATCGCAGCCTATGCTCGTTGGCTGCATGAATTCGCAGGTGAGGCGGCCGTGATGGCGGTCGCCGACCACGGCGATGGTGCGCCCGGCGCGTTCGATCTGTCGGCGCTGCAAGAGGCGCGGCATTGGATCACCGCGAGGGATGCCGATGTGATTCTGTTGCTGCGTGATGGGCAGCCGGCGGGTTTTTCTTTGGTGCGACGCGAATCGCCGTCGTCACGCAGTGTGGCCGAATACTATGTCGAGCCGGATCAGCGCGGCCGCGGAGTGGGGCGGTCGGCAGCGATGTTGTTGTTCGACCGGTTCGGCGGCGAATGGCGTACCGCGGCCTTGCAACGACACGCACCCGCTGTGAAGTTCTGGCGCGGTACGGTACGCCGCTACACCGCCGGCCGTCATCAAGAGACGCTCGTCGATGGCGAAGTGCGTCAGCGTTTCTTTGCTCGTACCGGTCTGGCGCCGGACTTCGCTGCGGTCGGCGCGGCCACGGACGGACGGAGCAGCGGCGCAAGATAGCGTCCGGTGTGCGAGGCCGGCACACGCGCCACCGCCTCAGGCGTGCCGGTTGCGACCAACTCACCCCCACCCGAGCCGCCCTCCGGACCCAGGTCGATGAGCCAGTCTGCTGCCTTGATCACATCGAGGTTGTGCTCGATCACCACCACGGTGTTGCCCTCGTCACGCAATCGTTGCAGCACCCGGAGCAACTGCGCCACATCGTGGAAATGCAGCCCGGTGGTGGGCTCATCGAGCACATACAGCGTACGCCCGGTGGCGCGCTTGGAGAGCTCGCGCGCGAGTTTGACGCGCTGCGCTTCGCCGCCGGAGAGGGTGGTCGCGTTCTGTCCGAGTTTCAGGTAACCGAGTCCGACATCGATTAGCGTCTGCAGCTTCGGATGCACGGAAGGGATATTGCGGAAGAACGGCGACGCATCCTCCACGGTCATCTCGAGCACCTCGTGGATGTTACGGCCGCGATAGCGGATCTCCAGCGTCTCGCGGTTGTAGCGCCGACCGCCGCAAGTGTCGCAGGGCACGTAGACATCGGGCAAGAAGTGCATCTCGATGCGCATCACGCCATCGCCTTGGCAGGCCTCGCAGCGCCCCCCTTTCACATTGAAACTGAAGCGTCCCACGTCGTAGCCGCGGCTGCGTGCCTCGGGCACTTGTGAGAACAGTTCGCGCAGACCCGCGAACAGTCCGGTGTAGGTGGCAGGGTTCGAGCGCGGCGTACGACCGAGCGGGTCCTGGTCGATCTCGATCACGCGATCGATATGACCGAGCCCCTCGAGACCGCGACAGGGCGCCGCATCGGACGGCCCGCCGCCGAGTTGGGCGAGCGCACGGCGCAGCAGCGTATCGTTGACGAGTGTGCTCTTGCCCGAACCGGAGACCCCGGTGACACAGGTGAAGAGACCGAGCGGGAAGCCGACCGTGACATCCCTAAGATTGTTGCCGGTCGCGCCGATCACCCGCAGCTCACGCCCCGGTTGCGGCGGAGTGCGGACCGCGGGCACCTCGATGCGCTCCGTGCCGGCCAGGTATCGCCCGGTCAGGGAATGCGGGTCCGCCTTGATCTGCGCTGGCGTGCCAGAGGCGACCACCGCGCCACCGTGCGCTCCCGCGCCGGGTCCGAGATCGATCACATGGTCGGCGGCGAGGATCGCCTCCTCGTCATGTTCGACGACGATCACGGTGTTGCCGAGGTCGCGCAAGCGGCGCAGCGTCGCCAGCAGCCGGCCGTTATCGCGTTGATGCAGGCCTATGGAGGGTTCATCAAGGATGTACATGACGCCGGTGAGGCCCGAGCCGACCTGGCTTGCGAGCCGGATGCGCTGCGCCTCCCCGCCCGAGAGGCTGTCCGCTGCACGGTCGAGGGTCAGGTACTCGAGTCCGACATCGACCAGGAAGCGCAGCCGTTCGGAGATCTCATGGACCACTTTGCTTGCGACCTCGCCGCGCCAACCGGGCAGCCGCAGCGCCGTGTGCAGCGCTGCCGCCTCGCTTACCGCGAGACGGGTGATCTCGGGGAGGGTCCGCCCGCCGACCCTGACATGGCGGGCATCGCGGTCGAGCCGACTGCCACCGCAGTCGGGGCAGGGACGCAGGCCGCGGTAGCGGGCGAGTTCCTCGCGCACCGTCGGCGATTCGGTGTCGTTCCAGCGACGCTCGATGTTGCGAAGCATGCCCTCGAAAGGATGCCGCCGTTCGGTGCTGCTGCCGCGAGCCGCGGCGTAGGTGAAGGTGATGAGTTCATCGCCGCTGCCGTTGAGCAGCACCTCTCGCACCCTTTCCGGCAGTTCCTGCCATGGCTCCTCAATGTCGAAACCGTAGTGGGTGGCCAGCGCGCTGATGACTTGCAGGTAATGTGGGTTGTGGCGGTCCCAGCCGCGCACCGCGCCGCCCGCGAGCGACAGGTGCGGGAAGGCGACGAGCCGCGCAGGGTCGAAGAAAGGCTGCTCACCCAGACCGTCGCAGGTTGGGCAGGCGCCGGCGGGGCTGTTGAAGGAGAACATCTTCGGTTCGAGTGTCGGCACGGCGTGGCCGCAGACCGTACAGGCGTGGCGGTTGGAGAACAGCAGTCCCGCACCACCCGCAGCCTGTTCCTCGAGCGTCACCACCCGCGCCGTGCCGCTCGAGAGCCGCAGCGCGGTCTCGAAGGACTCGGCGAGGCGCTGCGCGGCGTCGGGGCGCAGCCGCAGGCGGTCGATCACCGCATCGATGCTGTGCTTGCGCCGGGCATCGAGTTCCGGCGCGGCATCGAGCTCGTGCACCTCACCGTTGATGCGGGCGCGCACGAAGCCTTGCGACTGCAGGTCGCGCAGGGTCGTCTCGTGGCTGCCCTTGCGATCCTGCACCAGGGGCGCAAGCAGCAGCACGGCGGTACCCTCGGTCATCTGTAGCACCTGATCCACCATCTGGCTTACGGTCTGGGCTTCAAGCGGCAGACCGTGGTCGGGGCAGTGGGGTACGCCCGCCCGCGCGTAGAGCAGGCGTAGGTAGTCGTGGATCTCGGTGACAGTGCCGACGGTGGAGCGCGGGTTGTGGGAGGCGGCCTTCTGCTCGATGGCGATGGCGGGCGAGAGGCCCTCGATGTGGTCCACATCGGGTTTGTCCATCACGGAGAGGAATTGCCGGGCGTAGGCCGAGAGCGACTCGACGTAGCGGCGTTGTCCCTCGGCGTAGAGGGTGTCGAAGGCGAGCGAGGACTTGCCCGAACCTGACAGCCCGGTCACCACAACCAGGCGGTCGCGGGGGATGTCGAGGTCTAGATTGCGCAGGTTGTGGGTGCGCGCGCCCCGGATCCGGATCGGCTGCATGGTGGGGAGGGGTGTGGACCGATGTCCAAGGGAAACAGCCGATCATTCTACCTTGCCCGCACGGCAAGCGCCCAAATCGGCGTGATTTGCCCGGATATTGTCGGTGCAGCCAAGGCGGGGGGCGACTAGAATCTCCCTATGCGGCGGTTCATGTTTGGCCCGCCGCCCGACGCCGGCGCAGGGCCGTCGGCACCACCCCGAACACAGGACTTCCCCCATGGCGCGCGGCATCAACAAAGTCATCCTCGTCGGCAATCTTGGTCAGGACCCGGAAACCAAAGCCATGCCCTCCGGCATGACGGTCTGCAATCTTCGTATCGCCACCTCCGAGTCCTGGAAGGACAAGACGACCGGCGAGATGAAAGAGCAGACCGAATGGCATAGCGTCGCGATGTTCGGCCGCTTGGCCGAGATCTCCGGCGAGTACCTGCGCAAGGGTTCGCAGGTCTATATCGAAGGCCGCCTGCGCACCCGCAAGTGGCAGGACAAGGCCGGCAACGACCGTTACACCACCGAGATCGTCGCCAACGAGATGCAGATGCTCGGCAGCCGCGGTGGCATGGGCGGCGAGGGCCGCAATGAAGGGCGAGGCGAGGCCCGCGTCTCCTCCGGCGGCGGCGGGCGTGGTGGCGATGCGGGCGGCTACGAGGGTCCGCGTGCCGACGACAAGGAAAGCTTCGACGATGACATTCCGTTCTGAGCACATGCCAGGCCGCTATTTCATCAAGTCCTTCGGCTGCCAGATGAACGAGTACGACTCTGCCCGCATGGGCGACGTGCTCGCCTCGGCAGAGGGTCTCGAGCCTACCGACGATCCGGAACAGGCCGATATCCTGATCATGAACACCTGCTCGGTGCGCGAGAAGGCGCAGGACAAGGTGTTTTCGTTGCTCGGTGAATGGCGCGCGATCAAGGCGCGCCGGCCGGAAGTGGTCATCGGGGTCGGGGGTTGCGTCGCGAGCCAGGAAGGCGAAGCCATCACGGCGCGCGCGCCGCAGGTCGATCTCGTGTTCGGCCCGCAGACCTTGCATCGGTTGCCGGAGATGCTCGCCGAGCTGCGCCGCCACGGCCGTGCCGTCGTCGACATCAGCTTCCCCGAGATCGAGAAGTTCGACCACCTGCCCGCGCCGCGCGCGGAAGGTGCCTCGGCGTTCGTCTCCATCATGGAAGGCTGCAGCAAGTACTGCAGTTTCTGCGTCGTCCCGTATACGCGGGGCGAGGAGATCAGTCGCCCGTTCGAGTCCGTGATGGATGAAGTGCGATCGCTCGTCGCGCAGGGCGTGCGCGAGGTCACGCTGCTCGGCCAGAACGTCAACGCGTACCGTGGTCCGATGGATGACGGCTTCGAGGCCGACCTCGCCACGCTCGTGCACCATGTGGCAGCCCTGCCGGGCGTTGGCCGCATCCGCTTCACCACCTCGCATCCGCTCGAGTTCGACGAGAGCCTCATCGAGGCTTACGCCAGCGTACCGAAGCTTGCAGCACACCTTCACTTGCCGGTGCAGTCGGGTTCAGACCGTATCTTATCGCTCATGAAACGCGGTTATACGGCGCTTGAATTCAAGGACCGCATCCGTCGGCTGCGCGCCGTGCGGCCCGGGATCGCCGTGTCCTCCGATTTCATCGTTGGCTTTCCCGGTGAGACCGAGCGTGACTTCGAAGCGACGCTGCGTCTGGTGCGCGATCTGGACATCGACCAATCCTTCAGCTTCCTTTACAGCCGTCGGCCGGGGACGCCTGCCGCCTCGCTGCCCGACGAAGTCTCGCCCGAGCAGAAGCAGGCGCGACTGGTGCGCCTGCAGGCGCTGCTCGATGAGCAGGCCCACGCCCGCAGCCTCGCGATGGTGGGTAGCCGTCAGCGGGTGCTGGTCGCCAAGCCCTCGCGTCGCGATGTCACCGAACTCGCGGGACGAACCGAGGACAACCGCTGGGTCAATTTCCCGGGACCCTCTGCGCTGGTTGGCCGTTTCGTCGATGTCGAGATCACCGAGGTCCGTTCGCATTCGCTGCGCGGCCGGATCCTTGCAGTCGAGGTGGCCCATGCCTGAGCGTTCCGCTGAGCCGCCGCCGCCGCCGCGCCAAGAGTTCGAACTGGCCACCGCTGACAACACGATGCTTGCCGCGCTCTGTGGTCCGCTCGATTCGAACCTGCGGCTCATCGAAGCGCGGCTCGGCGTAGCGCTGCGCCGTCGCGGCAATGCTTTCGTGGCGATCGGTGCGGGCGCGGCGTCGGCTGAGTCGTTGTTGCGAGAACTCGCGTTGCTGGCGCACACCGAAGACATCACGCCTGAGGCGGTGCATCTCGCGTTGCGTGACCACGCGGATCGCGGCGTGGATGCCCCACCTGATGCGGCCGAGCAGGAGGACGAACCGACCGTGCGCACGCTGCGCGGGACGCTGCGGCCGAGGGGTGCCAACCAGCGTGAGTACATGCGCTGCATCCGTCGCCAAGACCTCACCTTCGGGATCGGCCCTGCGGGCACCGGCAAAACCTATCTCGCCGTCGCGTGCGCGGTGGAGGCGCTCCAGTCCGACCGCGTCCGGCGTATCGTGCTGGTACGACCCGCAGTCGAGGCGGGCGAGCGTCTGGGGTTCCTGCCAGGCGATCTCACTCAGAAGGTCGATCCCTATCTTCGGCCCATGTACGATGCGCTCTACGAGATGATGGGCTTTGAGCGGGTCGCCAAGCTCATCGAACGCAATATCATCGAGGTCGCGCCGCTCGCTTTCATGCGTGGTCGCTCGCTGAACGACTCCTTCATCATCCTCGATGAGGCACAGAACACCACCGTCGAGCAGATGAAGATGTTCCTGACCCGCATGGGGTTCGGTTCCCGCGCCGTGGTGACGGGCGATATCACGCAGACCGATCTGCCGCCTGGACGGATGTCCGGGCTGCGCCATGTGCTCGGTGTGCTGCGGGGCGTACACGGCATCGGCTTCCAGTTCTTCGAGGCGCGCGATGTCGTGCGCCATCCATTGGTGCAGCGCATCGTGCAGGCTTACGAAGCCCAGCCGAACGCGGGTGATCCGCCTCGATGAGCCGACCAGCCCCCGCGCGGCCACCGCTCGCCGTCGATCTTCAGAGCAGCGTGCGAAACGCATTGCCGGCCGCTGCACGCTTCACGACCTGGGCGCGCGCCGCCGCTGGGTCGCGGGGCGACGGCGCCGAGGTCGCCGTGCGGGTGGTGGGACTGGCTGAGGGGCGGCGGCTCAATCTCGTCTGGCGCGGGCGGGATTACGCCACCAACGTCCTCTCGTTCCCGGTGCCGACTGGCGCTCCCGTCGCCTCGGGCGCTGCAAGACAACGCACCCGACCGCTCGGTGACATCGTGCTCTGCGCGCCGGTGGTGGCACGCGAGGCGGCACGGCAGGGCAAGCCGCCCATCGCGCATTGGGCACACTTGGTGGTCCACGGTTGCCTGCATCTGCTTGGCCACGACCACGAGCGTGTGATCGACGCTCGGCGCATGGAACGACGCGAACGACGGGTGCTCGCAGCCCTCGGTTTTCCTGACCCTTATGCGCCCCTCGCAGGCGAGTAACATGACTAATACAGGTAGCGGTGCCATGAACTGGATGCGCAAACTTGGTCGGGCATTGTCCGGCGAAGCGGAGGATCGTGAAGATCTCTCGTTGCAACTGCGTCAGGCGGCCGACAGCGGGCTGATCGATGCGGACGCCCTGCGGATGCTGGAGGGTGTGCTCGGCGTCGCGGAGTTGCAGGTGCGCGACATCATGGTGCCCCGCGCGCAGATGGTGGTAGTACGCCGCGACGATCCGCCCTCCAAGCTGCTGCCGGTGCTGGTCGAGTCTGGCCACTCACGCTTCCCGGTGATGGATGACGACCGTGATGACATCGTCGGCATCCTGCTCGCCAAAGATGTGCTGCGGGTGTTCGCCTCAGGCGACGCCGAAGATTTCGACATCCGCGAGTGCACGCGTCCGGCGGTGGTGGTGCCGGAATCCAAGCGGGTTAACGTCCTGCTCAAGGAGTTCCGCCGCAACCGCAACCATATGGCCATCGTGATCGACGAGTACGGTGGGGTCGCCGGGCTCGTCACGATCGAAGACGCCATCGAGCAGATCGTGGGCGACATCGACGACGAGTTCGACGTCGACGAGGAACACGACATCCGTCGCGAGTCCGAGGGTCAATACTTGGTGCGCGGCGCCACGTCGATCGACAGCTTCAACGAATTCTTCGGTACCGACCTCTCGGATGAGACTTTCGATACCGTCGCCGGGCTCGTCATGCAGAAGCTCGGGCGGATGCCGCGTCGTGGTGAGGTGCTGCAGGTGGGCGAACTCGAGCTGCGGGTGCTGCGCGTCGATCGTCGGCGTGTGGAGGCGCTCAAGGTCACCGCGCCACGCGATCCACTGCCGCTCGAGGAGCGTGGGAGCAGCGACTGAACGCTGCAGAGCCCTCGCTGCCGGCGCCGGTGTTGCCTCAACGCTGGGCGCCGCTTCTGGTGCTGTCCGCCGGCGCTTTGCTCACACTCGCGTTCGCGCCCACCGGTCTCTGGCCTTTGGCGGTGGCGGCGCCGGCGCTCTTGTTCCTCGCGTTGGAGGGCGTTGCACCACGCCGCGCGGCCTGGCTCGGGTTCTGTTTCGGGGTCGGCATGTTCGCCGCCGGGACCTGGTGGCTCTATCTGAGCATCCAGGGCTTCGGCAAGGCGCCGGTCTGGCTCGCGGTGTCGCTGGTGGCGGCCTTGGTCGCCTTGATGGCCGGCTATTACGCCCTGTTGGGTTATCTTGCGGCGCGCTGGCTGCCCGTGACGGGACCTTGGCGCTGGCTCGCCGGACTGCCGGCGCTTTGGTGGTTGCTCGAGTGGCTGCGGGGTTGGTTCCTCTCGGGTTTCGGCTGGTTGTCGCTCGGCTACACGCAGACCGATACCTGGCTTGCGGGCTACGCGCCGATCGGCGGTGCGCACTTCATCTCCCTTGCATTGGTCACGATGGCCGGTGCGCTTGTCATGCTGCAGCGCGAGTGGGCGACGGGCGATCTGCCGCGGTCGTTCCTGCCGTGGGCGGTGCTGATCGTGCCGTGGCCGCTCGGTGCCGCGCTCGATCGCATCGATTGGACCCATTCAGCCGGCGCGCCGGTACAGGTGGCGGTGATCCAGGGCGCCATCCCGCAGGACCAGAAGTGGGTCGCGGCGAACCTCGAGGTCACCATCACCCGCTATCGTGACCTCACCCTCCGATCGCTCGGTGTGCCGCTGATCGTGTGGCCAGAGGCCGCGATCCCCGACCTCGCCAACAACCACATCCCGTTGCTGCGGTCTTTGGCGCAGCAGACCGAGGTGCATGGCAGCAGCCTGTTGATAGGCCTGATCCGCTCGGAGGTGCTCGAAAAGGGCGCTGAGCCGCTCTATTTCAACTCCATCCTCGCGCTCGGTGAGGATCCGCAGTTCTACGACAAGCACCATCTCGTGCCATTCGCCGAGTTCTTCCCGGTGCCGGCGCCGGTGCGTCGGTGGCTGCGCCTGATGAGCCTGCCTTACTCCGACTTCACCGCGGGCGCGGCGCGGCAGCCGCCGTTGCGGATCGCCGGGCTCGTGCTCGAGGCCAGCATCTGCTACGAGGACGGTTATGCGTCCTCGCGGTTGCCGGTGCTCGAGGAGGCGACCGCGCTCGTCAATGTCACCAACGACGCCTGGTTCGGGCGTTCACCCGCCCGTTATCAGCACCTGCAGATCTCGCGGATGCGGGCCCAGGAAGCGCGGCGGTTCATGATCCGTGCGGCCAACGACGGCGTCTCGGCGGTGATCGGCCCGCGGGGCGAACTGGTCGCAACGGCACCGGAGTACCGTGCGGCGGTGCTGCGGGCGGCCGTCGAACCCCGGAGCGGCTTGCCGCCCTACGCGCGAACAGGCAATCTGCCGCTTATCGTATTCGCGCTGGCATCGCTCGCCGCCGCGCTATGGCGCACCCGACGGCGGGCGTTGGTGGGGGACGCCGTCCGTCCACCGGCGTGAACTTTTTCCTCTGCGCCATGGTCTAGGATGAGGTCACCATGAACCGGGTAATGTCTATGCTTCAGCGTCCCTTAGTGCGTCGCAGCCTCGCTGCGGTGTCGGCCGTGCTGGTCTTCACCGCCTGTCAGCCGCAGGCCTCTACCGCCGCCTCCTCCGGTGACGCCCAAGCGGCCACGCCATCGGATGTCGCCGCACCGCCCGCGACACCCGCCGTCCAAGGCCGAATGATGTTGCCGGACTTCGCCTCTCTGGTGCAGCAGCACGGCCCAGCCGTGGTCAATATCTCCACCAAGGGCAAGCGGGTGCCGTTGCGTGGTCGTGGCATGGCCCCGGACGACCCGATGTTGGAGTTCTTCCGCCGCTTCGGTCTGCCCGGGATGCCCGGGATGCCCGGCGCGCCGCGTGGGCAGGACCCGCGTGGCGGTCCGCCCTCGTCGCAGGACAACGGTGAGGAGGGTCCCTCGATGCGCCAGCCGGGCGGTGAGGGGTCGGGTTTCATCGTTGCTGCCGACGGGGTCGTCCTCACCAACGCCCATGTCGTCAAAGACGCCGATGAGATCACCGTCAAGCTCACCGACCGACGTGAGTTCAAGGCCAAGCTGGTCGGTCTCGATGAGGCCACGGACGTGGCCGTACTGCGCATCGAGGCCAAGGGATTGCCTTCGGTGCGCCTCGGTGACCCAAAGAAGTTGCGTCCCGGCGAATGGGTGTTCGCGATCGGCTCACCGTTCGGTTTCGAGAACAGCGTCACGGCGGGGGTCGTCAGCTCGACCGGTCGCGGACTCGGCGGCCAGGAATCGCGCTTCGTCAACTTCATTCAGACCGACGTGGCCGTGAATCCCGGCAATTCGGGTGGTCCGCTCTTTAACCTCGACGGTGAAGTGGTCGGCATCAACTCCCAGATCTACAGCCGCTCGGGCGGCTACATGGGCATCTCGTTCGCGATTCCCATCGATCTCGCCACCGACATCCAGCGCCAGCTCGTGGCGAATGGCCGCGTCGCGCGCGGCCGCATCGGTGTCGCCATCGGCGAGGTCAACTCCGACATCGCCGAGGGCTTCGGTCTCGACCGGCCGCGTGGTGCTTTGGTGAACAGCGTCGAGCCGGGCGGACCCGCGGCGAAAGCCGGTCTGCGGGAGGGCGATATCATCCTCGCGGCCAACGGGCGCCTCATCGAGCGCTCGGAGGAACTGCCGACGGTGATCGGCCTGATCCGGCCGGGCACCGAGGCACCGCTCGAGATCTGGCGCGATCGCGCCACCAAGCGTCTGTCGGTGCGCATCGGCGAGCTCGAGCCGCCGGTGGCGACGGTGGCTGATGCGGGCAAGTCGGCGGCGGCACCGGCCACCGCGGTTGATCGGCTCGGTCTCGTGGTCCGCGAGCTCACCAGCGAGGAGCGTGCACGGCGCGCCGCGGACGATGCAGCGACGGATGGCATGCTGCTCGTGGAGCGTGCCCAGGGCGCCGCAGGGGAGTCGGGCATCCAGCGGGGCGATCTGATCCTCGGTGTGAACGGCAAGCGCACCCGCTCGCTCAAGGAATTCCGCGACGCCGTGGCGCAAGCTGGCAAAGTCGTCGCTTTGCTCGTGCAGCGTGGCGACCAACAGGTGTTCATCCCCGTACGCCCCGGCTGACCCGTCCTCTGCATGGCCGGTCGCGCAGCGGTGCAGCCGGTCGTGTATCCTCCCGGCTTGCATTTTTTATCCGGGAATTGCGCGGTTTTGCCATGGAAGAACGATACGACCCGGCCGCCGTGGAGCGTGCCGCACAGCAGCACTGGGCCGATCACCGCTGCTTCGCGGGTCTAGATCCTGCACCGGACGCGGGTCCGTCAGCGCGCGGCGAGAAGTTCTACTGCCTCTCCATGTTCCCGTATCCCTCCGGGCGGTTGCACATGGGTCATGTGCGCAATTACGCCATCGGCGATGCGCTGTCGCGCTTCATGCGTATGCAGGGCCGCAACGTGATGCAGCCGATGGGTTGGGATGCGTTCGGTCTGCCCGCGGAGAACGCCGCGATGGCCAACGGCGTCGCCCCTGCCAAATGGACCCGCGACAACATCGCGTACATGAAGAAGCAGTTGCAGGCGCTCGGGTTTGCGCTCGACTGGGAGCGTGAGTTCGCGACCTGCGACCCGTCCTATTACCGCTGGAATCAATGGCTGTTCCTGCGGATGCGCGAAAAAGGCATCGCATACAAAAAGACCGGCGTCGTGAACTGGGATCCGCTCGACCAGACCGTGCTCGCCAACGAGCAGGTGATCGACGGCCGTGGCTGGCGCACCGGCGCGCTCATCGAGAAGCGCGAGATCCCGATGTACTACCTCAACATCACGGCCTACGCCGATGAGCTGCTCGGCGCGCTCAAGGGGCTCAATGGCTGGCCGGAGCGTGTGCGGACCATGCAGGCCAACTGGATCGGCCGCAGCGAGGGTGTCGAGGTCTCGTTCCCGCTGGCCGACGATGCGCGCGCCGCGCTCGCCGCGACGGCGGTGGACCTGCCGGCGCTCAAGGTCTTCACCACCCGTGTCGATACGCTGTTCGGCGTGACCTTCATGGCCGTCGCTGCGGAGCATCCGCTCGCACTCGCCGCCGGCGCGCACGACCCGGCGCTGCAGGTCTTCATCGACGAGTGCCGTCGCGGCAGCACCATGGAAGCCGATGTCGCCACGATCGAGAAGAAGGGGCGGGTCACCGGCCTGCATGTTCTGCACCCCTTCACCGGTCAGACGATCGAGGTCTGGGTCGCCAACTATGTGCTGATGGGCTACGGCGAGGGTGCGGTGATGGGCGTGCCCGCGCACGATGAGCGCGACTTCGAGTTCGCCTCGCAGAACGGCATCGCGATCCGCACCGTCGTGCGGCCCGAGGGCGTCGAGTGGCAGACGGTCGAAGCGCCGTGGCAACCGTCCTACGGCGAGCACGGACTGACGATCGGTTCCGGCGAGTTCACCGGGCTCGGATTCCATGCCGCGGTCGATGCGATCTCCGCGGCGCTCGAAGAGCGCAGCCTCGGCCGCAAGCGTGTGCAGTTCCGGCTGCGCGACTGGGGCATCTCGCGGCAACGCTACTGGGGCTGTCCGATCCCCCTGGTCCATTGCGATCATTGCGGCGAGGTCCCGGTGCCGGACGCGCAGTTGCCGGTGGTGCTGCCGGAGGATCTGGTGCCGGACGGCAGCGGCAATCCGCTCGGCAAGACGCCCGCTTTCTTCAAAGTCGATTGCCCCGCTTGCGGCCGGTCGGCGCGGCGCGAGACCGACACCATGGACACCTTCGTGGATTCGTCCTGGTACTTTCTGCGTTTCACCTCGCCGGACAACGCGCAATTGATGGTGGATGAACGCGCGCGTTATTGGCTGCCCGTCGACCAGTACATCGGCGGCATCGAGCACGCGATCTTGCACCTGCTCTATGCGCGCTTCTGGACCAAGGTGATGCGCGACCTCGGCCTCGTCGGCCTCGATGAACCGTTCGCCAACCTCTTCACGCAGGGGATGGTGCTGAACCATATCTACTCGCAGCAGCCAGCCACCGGCCGGCGCAGCTTCTTCAATCCCGCCGATGTGGATGTCGTCGACGAAGCTGGTGAGAAGCGCTACATCGCCACCCGTCCCGATGGCAGCACGCTCGAGGTGCGCTACGACGGTCTCGGCACCATGTCGAAGTCCAAGAACAACGGTGTCGATCCGCAGAGCCTCGTCGAGAAGTTCGGCGCCGATACGGCGCGGCTCTTCATGATGTTCGCCGCGCCGCCCGAGCAAACACTCGAGTGGTCGGACGAGGGCGTACAGGGGTCGTTCCGTTTCCTGCGCCGTCTCTGGAAGGCGGTACACGAGCATGTCTCTGCCGGGCCTGCAGCCGCGATCGGTGAGACGCTCGCATCCGGGTCGTTGGCAGCCCCGCAGAAGGCGCTGCGTCGCGCAGCCCACCAGACCCTCGCCAAGGTCACCGACGACATCGGGCGGCGCCGCACCTTCAACACGGCCGTGGCGGCGGTGATGGAACTGCTCAACGCGATCAGCCGCTTCGAGGACCGCTCGGCCACAGGTCGTGCCGTGGTGCAGGAGGCACTGGAGATCGCTGTCATCGCGCTCTCGCCGATGGTGCCGCATATCACTCACGCGCTCTGGGCGGCGCTCGGCCACGACACTGCGCTGGTCGATGTGCGCTGGCCGTCCGCCGACGCACAGGCGTTGGTGCAGGATGAGATCACGCTCGCGGTGCAGGTCAACGGCAAACTGCGCAGCCAGATCTCCGTGTCGGTCGATGCGGACGAGGCGTCCGTGCGCGCCCTCGCGCTCGCCGATGACATGGTACGGCGGTTCATCGGCGAGGCGACCCCGAAGAGGGTGATCGTGGTGCCGCGCAAGCTCGTGAATGTGGTGGTGTGATGGCCTGCGGTCCGCGTGAGGCTCAGCTCGTCCCGCGCGCTGCGCTCGTGGTGTTGCTGGCGCTCACCGGGGGCTGCGGTTTCGTGCTGCAAGGTGCCGCGCCGCTGCCGCGCGCGGTGTCGGTGGTGCGGATCGATACCGCTGAACCGCGCACCGCCTTTGCCGATGCGTTGCAGCGTCGACTGCGTGCGGCGGGTGTGACGCTCGCAACCTCGGCCGTGCCAGCCTTGCCGGACGCCACGAGCACAGCGGTCCTGCGCATCGAACGCGACGAGTTCTTGGAGCGGGTGGCCGCCTTGTCGGCACGCAATGTGCCACGTGAGTACGAGTACACGTATGTGGTCCGTTGGTCGCTCGAGAGCGCCGGGGTGCGCCGTGTCGAGACCTCTGAGCTCACCGCTTCACGCAACCTGACCTTCGACGAGCGGCGCGTGCTCGCCAAGCAGCGCGAGCGCGAGCAGTTGAGGGAAGCGCTCGCCGAGGAGCTGGTCGGCGTGGTGCTGCAGCGGATCTCGGGCTTGCGCTGAGGGCTGTCGTGCAGCGCATCGATGAGGCGATGCTTGCCGCGCTGCGAGCGCTGCTCGGACCGCCCGGTCTGCGACTGCACAGCGTGCCTCCCGACTCCGATATCCCCGGTTCCTATTGGGGCAGCCCCGAAGCGGGGCTCATCGGCGATACGCTCTTCTGGCGCACGGACACGCCGCTGCATTCAGCGCTGCACGAGGCTGCGCATTGGGTCTGCATGACGCCGCAACGCAGGTCGACGCTCGAGCGCGACGCGGGCGGCGATGAGGCCGAGGAGAGTGCGGTCTGTTACCTGCAGATCCTGTGGGCGGATGTTTTGCCCGGGACGAGCGCCGCAAGGGTGATGTCGGACATGGACGCCTGGGGCTACAGTTTCAGGCTCGGATCCGCCGCGCGTTGGTTCCACGAGGATGCCGATGACGCACGGCAGTGGCTCGCAGCACGGGGGCTGCTGCCTAGGTGTTCCGCTCAGCGGTCGGCGTAGCGATCGGTGGCGGCGACCAGCTCGGCGAGGATGCCGGGTTCGAACGCGGAGTGTCCGGCGTCCGGCACGACGCGCAGCTCGGCTTCCGGCCAGGCGCAGTGCAGATCCCACGCGCTCTTCATCGGGCAGACGATGTCATAGCGGCCTTGCACGATCACCGCCGGGAGGTGGCGGATCTTCGGCACCCCATCGAGGAGCTGGTTGGGGTCGTGCAGGAAGCCGCCGTTGACGAAGTAATGGCACTCGATGCGTGCGAAGGCGTCGGCGACCTCGGCATCGTCGAACTTGGCGATGTAGCCGGGGTCGAGGCGCAGGAAGCTCGTGGCGCCCTCCCATTTCGACCAGCTACGGGCGGCTTCGCTGCGCACGGCGGCGTCGTCGCTGGTGAGACGGCGATAGTAGGCCGTCATCACCTCGCTGCGCTCGGCTTGCGTGAGCAGCCCGACGAACTCGGCATAGAGCTCCGGGTACAGCGCGCCGGTACCGTCCGGTGTGCCGTAGAACCAATCGAACTCCCACGGGCGCACCAGGAAGATGCCGCGCAGCACGAGCTCGGTGACCCGCGTCGGATGGGTCTGCGCGTAGGCGAGCGCCAGCGTCGAACCCCAAGAACCGCCGAACAGCTGCCAGCGCTCGATGCCGAGGTGGAGGCGCAGTGTCTCCATGTCCTCGACGAGGTGCCAGGTGGTGTTGTCGATCAAGCTTGCATGGGGGCGGCTCTGGCCGCAGCCGCGTTGGTCGAACAGCACGATGCGGTAGCGCGCAGGGTCGAAGAACCGGCGTTGGCGCGGATCGGTACCGCCGCCCGGGCCACCGTGCAGGAACACCACCGGCTTGCCGGTCGGGTTGCCGCTCTCTTCCCAATAGATCTCGTGCAGATCGGAGACACGCAGCCAGCCGCTGCGGTGGGCTTCGATCGGCGGATAGAGGTTGCGGCTCATGAGCAGATCACCTCGCACTGATCATAGGGCCGAGCGGTGCACCGCCGACCAGATGGACGTGCAGGTGGTAGACCTCCTGCCCGCCGTGTTCACGACAGTTGATGATGAGGCGGTAGCCGTCCGCTGCGATGCCCTCGCGGCGCGCCAAGTCGCGTGCGACGGTGAACAGGTGCCCGATGAGTGCTTCATCGCTGTCATCGATGTCGTCGGCGGTCGCGATAGGCTTGTTGGGGACGACCAGGATGTGCACCGGCGCCCGAGGATGGATGTCACGGAAGGCCGTCACGCGATCGTCCTGATGGATGATGTCGGCAGGCAACTCGCGGGCGATGATGCGCTCGAACAGCGTGGGCATGGCCGGGTCCTCAGTACTTGTAGATCTCGACATCGGAGGCGGCCAATTGGTAGGCCGCGGCACCGAGGCGGGTCGACTTGTTCACCACCTTCATGCGACCGGTGATCCAGTACGCTTCGTAGATGGAGTCGAGGGCGATACCCTTGCTGATGCGTACATGCACGATCTGGTTAGGTGGCGGCGGCGGCACATGGATGCAGGCGCCGAAGTAGGGCACGAGGAAGAAGTCCGTGACCAGACCGTCCTTGCCGACATCGAGCGGTACGATGAACCCCGGGATCTTGATCAGCGCGCCGTCGAGCGCCTTGTTGATCGAGAAATCCATCATCTGCTGCGCGGCGAGACCGCCCTCGCCCAAGGTGTCGTGGGTCGGGGGCGGTGGTCCGCCCGAGAAGCGCGCACGGACGTCCTGCGGCAGCAGTTCGTCCCAGTCGAGTTCACGCGCGGCACCCGCAGGCGCTTTGGGACCGGGCTTCACGACCGGCGCCGGCGTGCCGACCGGTGGTGGGGTGACGCTCTGGGCGACGGCGCTACACAGCGAGACGACGAGCAGGGCGCTGAGCGTGACGAGTCGGAGACGTGTTGTGTGCATGGTCAGACCCGCAAGGTGAGGCCGTCGGAGAGGGTATTGCGATAGGCTCGCCACGCGGGCAGCGCGCCCATCAGCAGCGCGGCGAGGATGATCGCGCCGAGCAGCGTCATATCGTAACCGGTCAGGCCACCCGGTTCGAGGAAGATACCGAAGCGACGCTCGAGCAGGGGGCGCGCTGCGGCGATCAGGCCGTAGCAGAGCGCGACACCGGCTGCGACCCCACCCGTCGCGAGCAGCCCGGCTTCGGTGATCAGCAGCGTGAAGACATGCCTCGGCTGCGCGCCGACCGAGCGCAGGATCGCCATCTCGCGCCGTCGCTCGTTGAGGCTGGTGAGGATGGCCGTGAGCATGCCGAGCAGGCCTGCGAGCACCACGAAGGCGGCGATGATCATGAGCGCCGTGTCGGCGATGCCGACCAGGTTCCAGAGCTGCGTGAGCGCGACCCCGGGGATGATGGCGAGCAGCGCCTCCTGGCGGTAATCATTGACGGCACGCTGCAGCCCGAAGGTCATGACCCGGTTCTCCATGCCCACCATGAAGGCGGTGATGGAGGTGGGCGTCAACGCCATCGTCCGCGCCGTCTCGGCATCGACGCCTGCGCCGGGCAGTGCGCGCATGCCGGATTGCCAGTCGATGTGGATGGCGGTGAGCGCCTCGAGGCTCACGTGCACGGTGCGATCAACCGGTGTGCCGGTGCGCGCGAGGATGCCGACGACCCGGAACGGCTTGTCCTCGTGGTTGGCGAAGCTGACCTTGCCGAGACCGTGGGCGATGACGATGGGGTCACCGAGCCGGTAGCCGAGCTGCTGCGCCACCTCGGCGCCGAGCACGGTGTCATAGAGGTCGGTGAAAGGTTTGCCTGTGTCGAAGCTGAGCTCACGCCCGCCCGCGAAGCGATAGTGGCGGAAATAGTCGAGGTTGGTGCCGAGCACACGGAAGCCACGATGCGAGTCGCCGAGTGACAGCGGGATGGTCCAGGCGACATCGCTGCGACCCGCGACTTTCTGGTAGGTCTCCCAACTAACGTTGGCGGTGGCGTCGCCGACCCGGAACACCGAATAAAGCAGCAGGTTGAGCTGACCGGAGCGGGCGCCGACGATGAGGTCGACCCCCGAGACGGTGTTGGCGAAGCCTTCGCGGGCGGCGGTGCGTGTCTTTTGCACGCCCAGCAGCAGCGCGACGCTGACCGCGATGGCGGCGAGCGTCAGCAGCGCCGTGGTGCGGCGGTTGCGCAGCGACCGAAGCGCGAGCGTGAGGGTCTTCAAACCGCCACCCCAGCATCGATCGCACGGTTGAGATCGGCGAGCGAGAGCACACGGTCGAAGAGACCGCCGAGCGAGGTGTCGTGGCTGACGAAGAGCAGCGTCGTGCCCTGTGCGCGGCATTCGTCCATCAGCAACTGCAGGAACTGGCCGCGCGCATCGTGGTCGAGCGCCGAGGTCGGCTCATCGGCGACCAGGATCTCAGGCCGACCGAGCAACGCGCGGGCAGCAGCGACCCGTTGTTGCTGCCCGATGGAGAGATCGGTCACCGGTCGTGCCAGCAGATCCGCGGAGCCCAAACCGAGCGCGCCGAGCAGTCGCCGGCCTTCGGCTGCGAGATCGCGACCGGGTACCCGTGCGGCACGGGCCGGGGAGAACTGCGCCGGCAAGATCACGTTCTCGAGCACGCCGAGATAGGGGATGAGGTTGAACATCTGGAATATAAAGCCGAGATGTTCGCCGCGGAAACGGTCGCGGCCGCTCGGCGAGAGTGCCGCAAGGTCGGTCCCGAGCAGCCGCACACTGCCGCGTTGCGGCACCAGCACGCCACCGATGAGACCGAGCAGCGTGCTCTTGCCGCTGCCGCTCGGACCACGCAGGAACACGCGTTCACCTCGCGCCACGACCATCGCAGGCACTTCGAGCAACGGCGGTTTTCGCGGCCAACCGAAGAGCAGATCACGGACATCGATCGCCGCACCCTGCACGCCGTGCGAGACGGGGGCCGCAGGGTCTGCCGCGGGAGGGTCAGCGTCGGGACTGGTAGGCCGGTTCACTCCAATATTTTACCGCAATGCGATGCGTCCGGCGGTTTCTCGGAGGATCTCCTGACGCTGTACGCCCGGTGCGACGATGTTGACCTCGGTCTTCTCGACACCCTGCATGCGCCGCAGCGCCCAAGGTTCAGCCCAAGCAAGCGCAGCGGGGTCGGTACAGGTGAAGGTGTAGTGGCCACGGAAATCGACATGTCCGCTGCCGATCTTTGGCGGCGTGAAGACGCTGGCGGTGAGACGGCAGCCGGCGGCGGTCGGTACACCGATCATCTCGCGACCGCTGCGGAACCAGATCTCGGCGGCCGCCACGGCGGCGCGCTCTGCCGGATTGCGCGGCGCCTGCTCGAAGCCGAGCACCTGTGCGCCGGTGGCCTCGATCTCGGCGATGAGCGTGACGCCCTCGAGCGCGAGGTTCAGGATCACCTCACCGTGCACGTGCGAGCCGTGGTGGTGCATCTCGTCGGCGGTGGCGAGGGTGAGACCGAGCAGTGGCAGGCTCGACAGCAGCCAAGCGCGTAAGGGGTAGCGGCTCATCGGTGGACCTCCAGCAGCATCGACAGGCAGCATCGACAGTCAGTGGTCAAAATTCGAGGCGTAGTCCGCCTGAGATGGCGCGGCCTGCCAGCGGAGCATAATCCTTCAGCGGCGAGACGTGGCGGCGTGCCTCCTCATCGAGCAGGTTGCTGCCGCGCAGGAACACCGACAACTCGGTGGCGCCCACGGGCTGCCGCCAGGACGCCTCGAGGTTCAGCATCGTGTAGCCCGCGGTACGCCGCTCGCCGTCGGCGATACGGTCCTGGCTATCGTGCCAGATGGCCTCGAGGCCGAGGCGCAGCCGCGCCCCGGTCAGCGAGGCCTCGGCGCCGAGGCGCAGCGTCGGGATCTGCGGCAGCGGCGTGCCGGCGCCGTCCTCGGCACGCACGAGATCGCCGAACAGGCGCAGACCGAGCGCACCCATGCCGGTCGAGGCGAGGGCGTCGTGGCTGATCTCGAATTCTGCGCCCGTGAAGCGTGCGTCGCGTGACTCGAACTCGATCACCGGCAACTCGTCCTCGATCTCGCCGGTCGTCTGCGCGACGATGTAGCGATCATAGTCGCCGATGAAGACGCCGACGCTGCCGCGCCAGCCAGCGTCGCCGTTGAAGCGCAGCGCGAGGTCGGCGGTGAGGCCGCGCTCGGTGTCGAGGTCGGCAGCGCCGATCTCGTAGCGGCCCAAGGCGAGGTGCGGCCCGTCGGCGTAGAGCTCGGTGGCGGTCGGGTGTCGCTCTGAGCGTGTCAGTTGCAGCGCCAGCGTCGCGCCGGGGCGCAGCGCCCAGAGCGCCCCCACCGAGCCGCTGAGCGCGCTGCCCTCGTAGGTCGGCAGCGTGTCGGGATCGGCGGTACGGATGTGCTGCTTCTCATAGCGGGCTCCGGCCTCCAGTGTGACGGCGTCGATGCGGTGCTCCTGGAACGCGAAGAACCCGGTGTTGCGGGTCGCGGAGGGCGGCAGGAAGGCCTCCTCGCCTTCGGCATCGAAGTTGAGTTCGCGCCAGTGCAGCCCGAACACGCCGCGGCCCTGACCCACACCGTGCTCCGCAGTGAGGCGGAGCTCGTCGCCGACCTGCGCATAGCGCGTACCGATCGCACCGTCGCCCTCGATCTCCACATGTTCGTAGTCGTTGCGGGCAGCGCGCAGCCGCAGCGCATCCACCGCGCCGGAGGAGGGCGACCATTCCGCCACGGCGTCATATCGGCGCTGTGACATCTCGAGCCGCACATCGGGCGGCTCACCCGGGGCTTCGCCGAGACCCGGCAGCCCGTACGTCGAGCCGTACTCGCTGACCGAGAAGCCATATCTTTGCCGCTCGCCGATCCAGGCGATTCCGAGGCTGCCGCCGTCGGCGCTGCCGTCGGAGTTGGTGAGGCGGTCGCGCGATTCACCGACCGGCTCGCCCTCGGCCTCGAAGTATTCTTTGGCAGCCTCGGTCCACGCGTAGCCCGGGATGCGCAGCTCATCGCTGCGGCTGTCGTGGATATCCGCGTAGACCTGCACCCGATCGCCGACCTTGGCGGCGGCATGGGCGCCCACCGCGCGCGTGTCGGCGGCGCTGTCGCCGCGCAGTTCGAGCGCTGCCGCGAACGGCCGGTCGAGCGCTTCGATCGGCAGACGTCGGGTCACCACGTTCACCGCACCGGCGGAGGCCGAATTGCCGAACAGCAGCGCGGCGGGACCGCGCACGACCTCGATACGCTCCGCGATCACCGGATCGAGCGTCACGGCATGGTCTTCGGAGAGTGATGCGGCGTCGAGCACATCGGCGCCGTCCTGGAACACCTGCACGCGCAGGCCGCCCTGACCGCGGATGATGGGCCGGCTCGCGATCGGACCGAAGTTGCTCGCTGTGATCCCGGGCTCGTCCGCCAGTGCCTCGGCGATCGTGGTACTGCGCCGGCGCAGCAACTCGTCGCCGTCGATGACGAGCACCGGCTGCGCGGTCTCGAGCACCGTGCGACGCAGCGGTGTGGCGGTGATCCGTACTTCCTCCAGGGTCGTCCGGGCGTCGGTCGTCGGCGTGGTCTCTGTGGCCGTGGTCCCCGTGGCCGTGGTCCCCGTGGTCTGAGCCGCAGCCAGCGCCGGTGCGGCGATCGCCAGCGCGGCAACCAGCGTGAAAAGGGGTCGGGTGGAGGTCGGGGTGCGCATCGAGCGGGCTCCAGTCGTGGGCGTAAAGGATGCTGGTACAGTAATACTATATCACTTATGAAGTTACTTTATAACATTAGCAGGATCGGTGCAACGTATCTCCTGTTCGCTTGCTGCGGTGCACAGGGCCGTGCGCATGGTTGTCCAACGATCGCTCACGGATAATCGGACGATGAGACTCAGCCACGACAATCTCGGGGCGCACCTGCGGCAGGGGCGGCTCGCGCCGGTGTACCTGCTTGCGGGGGACGAGGACCTCCTCGTCGGCGAGGCCGCCGATGCGCTGCGGGCGGCCGCCCGTGCTGCCGGCTATGCGCAGCGCGAAGTCCATTTCCCTCAACGAGCCGATGATTGGTCCGATCTATCGGCAGCCAGCCAGTCGATGTCGTTGTTCGGCGATCGACGATTGGTCGAGGTGCGCTTCGGCGGCAAAGCGGGCAAGGAAGGCAGTGCCACGCTCGCGCGGCTCGCGCAGTCCACCGATGAGGATACCTTGCTGCTCGTCATCACACCGCGCTTGGACGGTGCCACGCAGGCCACGGCCTGGGTCAAGGCCATTGAGGCGCGTGGTGTCTTTTTACCGATCTACGAGATCGGTGCGCGGCAGTTGGAGGGTTGGCTCGAGGCGCGCTGCCGCCGCGCGGGTTTGGAGCCCACTGCGGATGCGCTGGCGTTGCTCGCGGCGCGTGTCGAGGGCAATCTGCTCGCCGCGCAGCAGGAGATCGAGAAGCTGCGCCTGTTGTTGCCTGCGGGTCGCGTCGATGCGGCAGCGATCCTCGAGGCGGTCGTCTCGAGCGCCCGCTACGATGTCTTCGGTCTCGGTGAGGCGCTGCTCGCCGGTGATGCGGTCCGCGCGCAACGCATCGTCGGCGGTCTGCGCGGTGAGGGGGTCGAGGCCACGCTCGTGTTGTGGTCTGTGGTACGCGAGTTGCGCGAGATGTGGGCGCTGCGCCGCGGCGATGACCCGTCGCGGCGTCCCGGCCCGCGACTGCCGCCGCCGCGACTCGCGGCGCTCGAGCGTGCGCGTCCGCGTGCGGCGCGCTTGCCCTATGCGCGGCTTGCGTCGCGCGCTTTGCGGGCCGATCGCATGATCAAGGGCCGGCTTGCCGGCGATCCTTGGGATGAGCTCGCGCTGCTCTGCGCCGAGGCCTGCGGGCTGAGACCGCTGCGATGAGCAGCCTGGCGCTCGACGCCCGTCCGATCGGGATCTTTGGCGGCACTTTTGATCCGATCCACCTCGGCCATCTGCGTACCGGTTTCGAACTCCTGCAATCGCTACAGTTGAGCGAGCTGCGTTGGATCCCGGTTGGCAATCCGGGTCACCGCGAGCCGCCGCTCGCGGCGGCGGCGCTGCGCCTCGAGATGGTGCGGGTGGCGATCGCCGGACAGCCCGGGTTCGTGCTCGATGAGCGGGAAGTGCGCCGCAGCGGCGTGTCCTACACCGTCGATACCTTGGAGGAACTGCGTGCCGAACACCCGGCTCGGCCGCTCTGTCTCGTGCTCGGCATGGATGCCTTTCTCGGTCTCACCGCTTGGCGCCGATGGTCCGACATCCTCACGCTTGCGCATCTCGTTGTCGCGCATCGACCGGGTTGGCAGCAGCCAGGGCAGGGCCCGCTGCGCGATCTGCTGGAGGAGCGCGGCACGACCCATGCCACAGACCTGCATGCCGCGCTCGCGGGACGTATCTATGTACACGCGGTCACGCAGCTCGAGATTTCCTCGACCGGTCTGCGCGACATCATCACCGCTGGCCGCGATCCGCGTTTTCTCGTGCCAGAACCTGTGCGCGCCATCATCCGCGAGACGGGGTGCTATGCTACACAGGCCGATTAAGGCTTTATTCTTCGCTACGGAGCCCAGCCCCGCACCATGAGCAGCCGCCCCCGCCCCGCCGTCCGTCGTCGTCCCCCTACCGGACTGCCCGCCGCCCTGTCTGTGGCCGAGGCCGCGCTCGCCGACATGAAAGCGGTCGATGTGCGTGTCATAGACGTGCGCGGCTTCAACGACATCGCCGATTTCATGGTGCTCGCGAGCGGTACATCGGACCGCCACCTGCGCGCCATCGCCGACCGGGTGGTGCAGATGGCGAAGGCCTCCGGCCAACGCCCGCTCGGGGTCGAGGGTGAGGCGCAAGGCGAGTGGGTGCTCGTCGACCTGCCCGATGTCATGGTGCATGTCATGCTGCCCCGCACCCGCGAGTTCTATCAGCTCGAGCAGTTGTGGGAGCCCGTGCGGCCGCCGGTCACGGCGCAAGCCGCCGGCGTCAAGAAAGCCCCGCCCGGCAAGAAGGCCGCGGGTGGCAAGAAGGCCGCGGGCGGCAAGAAAGCCGCCGGCGCCAAAAAGACCTCGAGCGGCTCGGTCGCCAAGCCACGCGCGCCCCGTAAATCCGCTGCAAGCAGCCGGCCGCGCGCGGCGGCTCCACGCCGTCGCCCCAAGGGCGGTTGAGGCTACGGCCCAGGGCGCCATGCGCCTACGCATCCTGGCAGTCGGTGCCCGTCAGCCCGAATGGGTCGATGCCGCAACGCAGGGTTACCTGCGCCGTATCCGTACGCCCTGGCGGTTGGAACTCGTCGCCCTCGAGCTGGCGCCCCGCGGTGCGCGTGGTGCGGCGGATGCGGTGCGTCGTGAGGGCGAACGCGTGCTTGCGGCGTTGCGCGACCGCGAGCGCGTCGTGTTGCTCGATGAGAGCGGCAAGTCCCTCACCACCCGCGAGCTCGCGGGGCGGTTCGCAGCGCTCGCCGGCGAAGCACCCGATGTGGCGCTGCTCATCGGCGGACCGGATGGCCACGCGCCTGCCGTTCGCAGCCGTGCTGCCGAGGTGTGGTCGCTCTCGAAGCTCACCTTGCCGCATGGTCTGGCGCGCGTGCTGCTCGTCGAGCAGGTCTACCGCGCCCAGAGCCTGTTGCTGGGCCACCCCTATCACCGCGACTGAGCCGCACCGATCGCCTCTATGACCCACAACCCTTCAGCCCACACCCGCCCCGACGACGCTGCCGCTGAGGTCCCGATCCTCTGCCTCGCCTCGGCTTCGCCGCGCCGCAGCGAACTGCTGCGTCAGATCGGCGTGCCGCATTGCATCCAACCCGCCGACCTCGACGAGTCGCGGCAGGCCGGGGAGGCGCCGGCGGCTTACGTGACACGCTTGGCCAAAGAAAAATCCTCGGCGGTCCTGGCCGCGCGTGCGGCGGCGGGTGCGGCGCCGTTGCCCGTGCTCGGCGCCGATACCACGGTCGTCATCGACGGTGTGGTGCTCGGCAAGCCCGAGGACGAGGCGGCGCTCGAAGCGATGCTGGCCCGCCTCGGCGGCCGTGAACACGAAGTGTTCTCGGCGGTCGCGTTGGCGCTGCCGTCGCCGCCCGGCGTCGAGGCGTTGCAGGATGTCCCGTCCACGGCACTGGTCTGCGCGCTGTCGCGTACGAAGGTGCGGTTCCGGTCGATCACCCCGCTTGAGGTCGCGGCCTATTGGGCGAGCGGTGAGCCGTGCGACAAAGCCGGCGGCTACGCCATCCAGGGTCTCGGTGCGGTGTTCGTGCAGTCCATCGACGGCAGTTTCTCAGGGGTCGTCGGGCTGCCGCTCGCTGAGACCTCGCAGTTGTTGCGTGCGGCCGGCTTGCCGCTCTGGGAGGGTGCCGCATGAGCATCGAGCTGCTGGTGAACACCACGCCGCTCGAGACGCGGGTCGCGTTGCTCGAGGGCGGCGTGCTGCAGGAGATCTTCATCGAGCGGGCGAGCCGGCGGGGGCTGGTCGGCAATCTCTACAAAGGGCGCATCACCCGGGTGTTGCCCGGTATGCAGGCCGCGTTCGTCGAGGTGGGCCTCGCGCGGAGCGCCTTCCTCCATGCCGACGACATCGTCATCGATGATGCCCGGCGTGCTGCCTTGGGCATCGCTTCGGGCGATGGATCGGACGATCCGGCGAGCCGGCCCGGGATCGACATCCGCCGGCTCGTCGACCCGGGCGATGATCTCTTGGTCCAGGTGGTGAAAGACCCCTTGGGCACCAAGGGCGCACGCCTGACCACTTTCGTGACCCTGCCCGCGCGCTATCTCGTGTTCATGCCGCGTGGCCGGGGCATCGGTATCTCCTCGCGCATCGAGGACGAGACTGAGCGTGCGCGGCTGCGCGCAATGGTGCAGTCGCTGGTCGCGGACGGGCACCCCGGCGGGTACATCTTGCGCACCGCTGCCGAAGGCGTCGACACGGCAGCGCTCGCCGTCGACCTTGAGTACCTCGAGCGGCTCTGGCGGCAGGTGCGCGAGCGGCACCTGCGGGCGACACCCGGCGCGCTCGTACACGAGGATCTGCCGTTGGCGCGACGGGTGCTGCGCGATGAGCTCGCCCGCGGTGTCGAGCAGGTCTGGGTCGACGATGCCGCCGAGCTCGGTGAGCTGCGGCAGTTCGTCGGCGAGTTGCTGCCCGACGGCGCGCCGAGCCTCGGCTTGCATGCCGCGGTACGACCTCTCTTCGACCTCTTCGGCATCGAAGCCGAGATCGCCCGTGCGCTCGAGCGGCAGGTGCCGCTGCCCTCTGGCGGCCATCTTGTCATCGACCAGACCGAATCGATGACCACCATCGATGTGAACACCGGCGCTTTCGTCGGACACATCGGTCTCGAAGATACGATCTTCCGCACCAACCTCGAGGCCGCGACAGCGATCGCACGCCAGCTGCGGCTGCGCAACCTCGGCGGTATCATCATCGTTGATTTCATCGACATGCAGGACGAGGCGCATCGTGCGCAGCTGCTGACGGCGCTGCGTGCGGCGCTGGGGGGCGACCACGCGAAGACCTCGGTGGGAGGGATTTCGCCGCTCGGGCTCGTGGAGATGACCCGCAAGCGCACCCGTGAGAGCCTCGAGCGCCAGTTGTGTGATCCCTGTCCGGCGTGTCAGGGCCGCGGCTGGGTGCGCTCGGTGGAGACGGTCTGCCGCGACATCTTCCGCGAGATCCGCCGTCAGGCACCCGTGTCCGCGGGAGCGGGCTGGCTGGTGCTCGCGCATCAGGAGGTCGTCGCCCGGCTGCTCGGCGAGGCGGCGGGACTCGCCGGACTCGAGGCGGCGGCGGGGCGGCCGGTCCGCCTGCAGGCCGAGTCTTCGTACGCCCTGGACCGGTATGATGTGATCGCATTATGACTGTCGCCGCCCTCCAGATGACCTCCGGAACGGATGCCGGCACCAATGTCGCGACCGCCCGTCGGTTGTTGGCTGAGGCGGCGGCGTCGGGCGCCCGTGTCGCGGTGTTGCCCGAGAACTTCGCGCTCATGGCGCGCGATGCGACCGAGCGTCGTGCGATCGCCGAGACCCATGGCGACGGCCCGATCCAGACCGCGATGTCGACGGCTGCGCGCGAGCTCGGGTTATGGGTGATCGCGGGCACGCTGCCCTTGCGGCTGCCCGGTGAGCCACGCTTCGCGCAGGCGCTTCTCGTCTACGACGACACGGGTCGCGAGGTGGCTCGCTACGACAAGATCCATCTCTTTGATGTCGATGTGCCAGGCGCGGGCGAGAGCCACCGCGAGTCGGCGTCGATGTGCCCGGGGCAGAAGGTCGTCAGCGTCGACACGCCGGTCGGCCGGCTCGGCCTCGCCATCTGCTACGACCTGCGTTTCCCCGAACTCTTCCGGCAGCTCTCGGCCGCGGGCGCGACCTGGTTCGTGCTCCCGGCGGCGTTCACCGTGCCCACCGGCCGCGCGCACTGGGAGGTGCTGTTGCGGGCGCGGGCGATCGAGAACCTCGCGGGGATGGTGGCGGCCGGTCAATGGGGTCATCATGACAACGGTCGCGAGACCTACGGTGACAGCCTCGTCATCAACCACTGGGGCGAGGTGCTGGCGCGCCGCGCCGCGGGCGAGGGCGTGGTGATCGCGACATTCGATGCCGCCGCGCAGCGCGCGGCGCGTGCCGCGTTCCCGGCGCTCGCCCACCGCGTTCTTTGACCTCCCGGAGACCTTCATCCCGATGATCCGCAGCGAAACATCCGTCCCGTCCCGACCTGTCGGCGAGGATCCGCTCGCGCTCGCGGAGGAACTGCTGTTGCGGCCGGCAGGCCTCGACATCGCGCATCTCGAGCGAACGCTCGGCTACGTGCTCGCCGGGGGTGTCGATGCCGCCGACCTCTACTTCCAGCTGTCGCGCGATGAGGGCTGGTCTTTGGAGGATGGCATCGTCAAGGAAGGCAGCGCGAGTATCGAGCAAGGCTTCGGTGTGCGGGCGTTGTCCGGTGAGAAGACCGGTTTCGCCTATTCGGATGAGATCCTGCCGGAAGCGCTTGCCGAGGCCGCGCGTGCGGCGCGGGCGATCGCCGCAGGCGGGCGCGACGGGCGTGCGCCGGTGTTGCGGCGCACACAAGGACATGCGCTCTATCCCGCGATCGATCCGGTCGGCTCACTCTCCGACGACGACAAAGTGCGGTGGCTCGAGCGGGTCGACCGTGAGACGCGCCGCGTCGACCCGCGCATCGTCCAGGTGATGGCATCGGTCTCGACCTCCTGGGATCTGGTGCTGATCGCCGATGGCGAGGGGACGCTCGCCGCCGATGTGCGGCCTTTGGTGCGCTTCAACGTCTCGGTGATCGCCGAACAGGACGGGCGACGCGAGACTGGATTCGCCGGCATGGGCGGTCGCTATTCATTGACCGAGCTGGTCGCGGGCGATCGGCCGCTCACACTCGGCCGAGAGGCGGCCCGTCAGGCCTTGGTGAACCTCGCCGCCGTACCCGCACCGGCGGGCTCGATGACCGTGGTGCTTGGCGCCGGTTGGCCCGGCATCTTGCTGCACGAGGCCATCGGTCATGGTCTCGAAGGCGACTTCAACCGCAAGGGTACCTCGGCGTTCAGCGGCCGTATCGGCGAGCGTGTCGCTACGCCGCTCTGCACGGTGGTCGACGACGGCACCCTGTCCTCGCGCCGTGGTTCGCTCAACATCGACGACGAAGGCACGCCGACACGCTGCACGACGCTGATCGAGGACGGTATCCTCAAGGGCTATCTGCAGGACAAGCTCAACGCGCGCCTGATGGGTACACACTCCACCGGTAACGGACGGCGCGAGTCCTTCGCCAACCTCACGCTGCCGCGCATGACGAACACCTACATGCGTGCAGGGCCGCACGATCCGCAGGAGATCATCGCCTCGGTCGAGCGCGGCATTTATGCGGTCAACTTCGGTGGTGGCCAGGTCGACATCACCTCCGGCAAGTTCGTGTTCTCGGCCGCCGAGGCCTACCTCATCGAGAACGGCCGCATCGGCGCACCGATCAAGGGCGCGACGCTGGTCGGCAACGGCCCCGATGTGCTCACCCGCGTGTCCATGGTTGGCAACGACCTCAAACTCGATGACGGTATCGGTACCTGCGGCAAAGAAGGCCAGAGCGTACCGGTCGGAGTCGGTCAGCCGACGCTGCGGGTCGATGGTCTGACGGTCGGCGGGACGGGCTGATCCGAGCCGCTCATGCCGCGCGCGGCCTCGGGGTCGATGCGTCGCAGCAAGCGCTTCGCCGCAGCATCGCGTGCCGCAGCGGTGGTGGCGAGCAAGGTCACATGGCCGAGCTTGCGGCCGGGGCGCGGCGATTTGCCGTAGTCATGCCAGTGGCCCTCCGGCAGCGCGAGCACGCCTTCGCGTGCAGGCATCGTCCCCACCAGGTTGAGCATCGCGGCATGACCGCGCGGTGTGGTCGCACCGAGCGGCAAGCCGAGGATGCCGCGCAGATGGTTCTCGAACTGGCTGGTGGCTGCGCCTTCGATGGTCCAGTGGCCGGAATTGTGCACCCGGGGTGCGGTCTCGTTGGCGAGCAGTCTGCCGCCGCGCACGAAGAACTCGATGTTGAGGACCCCTTGGTAGCGGAAGTGCTCAAGCATGCGCCGCAGGTAGGTGGCGGCGCGTCGCTCGAGCGTCGGCGCATGCCATGGTGCGCGCGTCAGCCGCAGGATGCCTTCGCGGTGCAGGTTGTGGTTGAGCGGATAGATCGCCACTTCGCCCTGCCGGTTGCGGACACCGATGATCGACACCTCGAAGTCGAAGGGCACGAATTCTTCGTAGATGAGCGGCGACGCCCGCAAGGCCTCGAAGGCGGCCGCGGCATCTGCCGCGCTGCGCACTACGGCCTGGCCCTTGCCGTCGTAGCCGAGCCGCCGGGTCTTCAACACCCCAGGCAGGCCGACGTCGCGCAGTGCACGGACGAGTGAGGCGGGCGAGTCGACCGCCGCATGGCGCGTCGTCGGGATAGCGAGTTTCGCGAACAGGCGCTTCTCGGCGAGCCGGTCCTGGGACACGGCGAGTGCTGCGAGCGGTGGCGCGATGCGTGTCTCGCGGCTGAGCGCGCGCAACGCTTGGACCGAGATGTTCTCCCAATCGAAGGTCAGCACCTCGCTGCGTACTGCGAGCTCACGCAGCAAGGCGGCATCGGTGAACGCACCTTGGAGCATGGGGGCGACCTGCGAGGCGGGTGTGCCGCTTGCGGGGTCGAGGAACAGGAAATCAAGGCCGAGCGGGTAGCCGGCGAGCGCGAGCATCCGCCCGAGCTGGCCACCGCCCACGATCCCGACGGTCATGCGCGGGGGAGCGGCAGCGGGTCGCGCGGGTCGGGCTGTTCGAGCACGGCGCTGGTCTGTCGCGCGCGGAAGGCCTTCAGGGCGGTGTCCACTTCAACATCGTGCAGTGCGAGGATGGCGGCGGCAGCGAGCGCGGCGTTGTTGGCACCGGCGGTGCCGATGGCGAAGGTGGCGACCGGGATGCCGGTCGGCATTTGCACGATCGAGAGCAATGAGTCCAGCCCGTTCAGGGTCTTGGAATGCACCGGGACACCGAGCACCGGCAAAGTGGTCTTCGCGGCGAGCATGCCTGGCAGGTGCGCGGCACCGCCTGCGCCAGCGATGATGACCTGCAGGCCGCGCGCTGCGGCGTTCTCGGCGTATTCGAACAAGAGATCCGGCGTGCGGTGTGCGGAGACCACGCGGGTCTCGTGGGAGACGCCGAGGCTCTCGAGCATCTCGGCCGCTGCACGCATCGTCTCCCAGTCGGAGCGCGAGCCCATAACGATACCGACCCGAGGTTTCATCGCTGGATTCTAGCGGAACCGGCCGGGTTTGGCGCGACGCGGCCGGGGCGGAGCGGCGGCGGGGCCGAGCGCCGCCTCGAGCGGGGCAAGGTCGATCTCGCGCATCAGTTTGCCGATGTACTGCTTTTGGCGCGATAGGCCGCCGTGCGAACGGATACGCCGCGCCTCGCGCACTGCCGTGAGCAGCGGCTCGGTCAGGCCTAAGCGTTCGAGCTCCGCCTCCCGAAGGGTGATCAGCCGCTCGCCCATCGCTTGTGCGGCGTGTGCCGCACGCTTGCGCGAGCTTTTGCTTGGACGGCCCTCAAGCGTGTCGTCCTCGGCGCCCTCGGCGCCCTCGGCATCGTCAGGCATGGCGGTCTCTGCCCATCGGGATCCTGCTGGCATCATCGGCGTGCTCCCGCGACCAGAGGGCCGCGACTGCTACAATTCTGACATGTCGCAGCAAGTCGATCCTGACCGGATTCCCGCCCTGAAGGCTGTGGTCGCAGGGGCGCTCGATGAGGCACGCCGGCTCGGGGCCTCGCAGGCCGAGGTCGATGCCAGCCTGCAGCAAGGCCTGTCGGTCTCGGTGCGGCTCGGTGAAGTCGAGACGGTCGAGTACCAACGCGACCGCGGGCTGGGTGTCACAGTCTATTTCGGGCAGCGCAAAGGTTCGGCGAGCACCGCCGACCTCTCCGCCGATGCGATACGCGCCACCGTCGCCAAGGCCTGTGCGTTCGCGCGCCATACGGCCGAGGACGAATGCGCTGGCCTCGCCGATCCCGCGCTGCTCGCCCGCGAACCGTTGGCGCTCGAACTTGATTTCCCGTGGGACATCGGACCGGAGGCGGCGGTGTCTTTGGCGCGTGAATGCGAGGCAGCGGGTCGCGCCGTCGATCCGCGCATCGACAACTCCGAGGGGGCGAGCGTCGGCTCGCAACGCGGGGTACGCGTCTATGGCAACAGCCACGGTTTCCTTGCCGGCGACTGCGCCACCAGCCATTCGCTCAGTTGCGTGCTGCTGGCGGGCGAGGATGGCGAGATGCAGCGCGACTACTGGTACGAGAGCGCGCGCGATTGGCGCGATCTCGCGACGGCTGCGCACATCGGCCGCATCGCCGGCGAGCGCACCGTGGCCCGGCTCGGCGCGCGGCGGATCGCCACGACTCGGGCACCGGTGCTGTTCGCGCCGGAAGTGGCACGCGGCTTCATCGGGCATCTCATTGGCGCGATCAGCGGCGGCGCACAGTACCGCAAGGCGAGCTTCCTGCTGGGCGCTGCCGGCGAGCGCATCTTCCCCTCTTGGGTGCAGATGCACGAGCGGCCGCACCTGCCGAAGGCGCTCGCGAGCACGGGTTGGGACAGCGAGGGCGTGAGCACCCGCGACCGTGAACTGGTCCGTGACGGCGTGCTCGATGGCTACCTGCTCGGCAGTTACTCGGCGCGCAAGCTCGGTCTGGTCAGCACCGGCAACGCGGGCGGACTGCACAACCTCTTGGTCGATCCGTCCGCCGGATCGCCTTCGCAGGCGGAACTGCTGCGCCGCATGGGTCGCGGCCTGCTGGTGACCGAACTCATGGGCCAGGGCGTCAACGGCGTCACCGGCGACTATTCACGCGGCGTCACCGGTTTCTGGGTCGAGGGCGGCGCGCCCGCCTTTCCGGTGCACGAGATCACCATCGCCGGCAACCTCAAGGACCTCTATCTCGGGTTGGCGGCGATCGGTGGCGACATCGATGCGCGGGGCGGCATCCGTACCGGTTCGGTGCTGGTTGGCGAGATGACCGTCGCGGGCGAATGAAGCGCTGCTCGCGCCGTCCGTCAAGCCGGGCGGGGTGTGGGCTGCGTGCCTGCGGCGGTCCCGAGCGCCGGTCCGGTCAAGCGTCGCAGGGCTTCCAGATATTTGGCGCTCGTCTTGTCGATGATCTCAGGGGGCAGAGACGGCCCGGGTGCGGTTTTGTCCCAATCGAGTGTCTCAAGATGATCGCGCACGAACTGTTTATCGAAGGACGGCGGGCTTGCACCCGGGCGCCAGGTGTCAGCGGGCCAGAAGCGCGAGGAGTCGGGCGTGATCACTTCGTCGATGAGCGTTAGCCGTCCCTCGGCGTCGAGACCGAACTCGAACTTGGTGTCGGCGATGATCAGTTCGCGCGCACGTGCGTGTGCGGCGGCAAAGGCGTAGAGCGCGAGCGAAGTGTCCCGGACCTGCGCAGCCAGCGCTCGGCCGATCAGTCGCTCGACCTCGGCGAAATCGATGTTCTCGTCATGCTGGCCCGCGGGCGCCTTGCTGGCGGGCGTGAACAGCGGCTGCGGCAACGGTGAGGCGAGCTCGAGCCCCGTGGGCAGCGCGATGCCGCATACCGCACCGGTGCGTCGGTAATCATTCCAGCCTGAACCGATGAGGTAGCCGCGGACCACCGCCTCGATCGGCAAGGCCTTCAGGCGCTTCACGACCACCGCCCGCCCCGCGAGCAGCGCGCGCTCGTCGGGATCGAGCGGCAACGCATCGAGGCCCATCTCCGACAGCTGGTTCGGGACGATGTGCGTGGTGCGACGGAACCAGAAATCGGAGATCTCGGTGAGTACGCGGCCCTTCTGCGGGATCGGGTCGGGCAACACCACATCGAACGCCGACAAACGGTCGGTGGTGACGATCAGCATGTGGTCGGCGTCGACCTCGTAGAGGTCGCGCACTTTGCCGGTGTGGATCCGGCGCAGGTGGCGCAGCGCGGTGGTGTGCACCGGGGGTGCGCCGGTCGAGGTGGACGCCGGGTCGGCGACGGCGATCACTCTGACAGGGGGGCTTCTTTCCACACGTGCTCCGAACCGTTCCGGCCGATCACCGGGGATTGGTAGTATTGCAGGATGAAATGGTCGGGGAAACTCTTTGGTGGCGCACTCGGGGCTTTGGCCGGCGGTGGCATAGGCGCAGTCTTAGGCATGATCGCTGGGCACCTCGTCGATGACAAGCTCGACGGCGGTGCGCGCAACCCGCGGGCGGCGCAGCGACGCCGTCCGCAACACTGGGTTGAGGACGCCGAGGCCGTCGAGACGGCCGAGGGTGGCGACACCGAGGGCGAGGCGGTGGGGGTGAGCGACCCGCTCGCGGTCGCGGAGCGTTATTTTCGCATCACCTTCGAGGTCATGGGTCACGTGGCCAAATCGGACGGGCGCGTCTCGGAGCAGGACATCCGCGCGGCAGGCGCGGTGATGTCCGCCTTCCGGCTCGGCGAGGCGCAGGTCAGCGACGCGATCAGTCACTTCAACCGCGGCAAACATCCGGACTATGATCTCAGCCGTGCCGTGATGGCGCTGCGTCGCACTTGCGCAGGTCGTCCGGACCTCGCGCGCACTTTCCTTGAGATCCAACTGCGGGCTGCGCTCGGCGGATCGGATCTGCGCGGACCGTCACGCCCGCTGTTGATCCGTATCGCAGCGATGTTGGGCGTGGGCGGCCTCGAGTTCGCGCGGCTCGAGACGGTGCTGCGACAGCGTCACGGTCGGCAGGGTCAGGGGAACGGCGAGCGCACGGCGGGTGCAGGCCCCCAAGGCGCCGGTGCAGCCTCAGGTACGGCGGGCCGCGGTGAGACGCGCGGCGCCGGACGCGCTCCCGGTGCGGTGCCGCGCATGTCGCTGGCGGAGGCCTACGAGGTGCTCGGTGTGCGCACCGGTGCGGCGGACGACGCGATCACCAAGGCGTATCGTCGACAGCTGTCACGGCATCACCCTGATAAACTGCGGGCCAACGGGTTGCCCGAATCTATGCTCGAACATGCCAAGCAACGCACCCAGCAGATCATTGAAGCCTGGGACATTATCCGCGCAGCGCGAGGAATGAAACCGTGACCGCCAAGCCTGCGTCCGTGTCGAACACCCCGTGGATCGCGCCGTCCATCCTGTCTGCCGATTTCGCCCGGCTTGGCGCCGAGGTGGAAGCCGTGCTCGATGCGGGTGCCGACCTCATCCACTTTGATGTGATGGACAACCATTACGTCCCGAACCTCACGATCGGACCGTTGGTCTGCGAAGCCTTGCGCAAGCACGGGATCACCGCCCCCATCGATGTCCATCTGATGGTGCGACCGGTCGATCGCCTGGTCGCCGACTTCGCCAAGGCGGGTGCGAACTGGATCAGCTTCCACCCGGAGGCGAGCGATCATGTCGATCGCACGATCGCGCTCATCCGCGAGCACGGTTGTCGCCCCGGGCTCGTGCTCAACCCTGCGACGCCGCTCGGGTGGCTCGATCACACGCTGGAGCAGCTTGATCTCGTGTTGCTGATGTCGGTGAACCCCGGATTCGGTGGCCAGGCCTTCATCCCGGCGACGCTCGAGAAGATCCGGGCGGTGCGCGGGCGTATCGCCGCGAGCGGTCGTGATATCCGCCTCGAGGTGGACGGCGGCATCAAGGTCGATAACATCGGCGAGGTGGCCAAAGCCGGCGCTGACACTTTCGTGGCAGGCTCGGCGATCTTCGGCAGCCGGGATTACGCGGCGACGGTACGAGCCATGCACGCAGCGATCGCCGCCGCCGGTTGAGCCCGACCGGCTTTGCCGGGCAGCGTCTTCAGCGTGCGAGCGGCCACTAAGCCGCGCGACGCCGGACGGACGTCGAAGAGCACGACGGTCTTGCCGCGAGCCTGCAGCAAGCCCTGCGCCTCGAGGGCTTTGAGCACGCGTCCGGCCATCTCGCGCGAACAGCCGACGAGCCTCGAGAGCTCCTGGCGTGACACGCGGATCTGCGTGCCCTCGGGGTGGGTCATCGCTTCCGGTTCGTCGCAGAGATCGAGCAGCGCATGCGCGATGCGTCCGCTGACATCGACGAAGGCGAGATCGCTGAGCTTGCGGTTGGTGCGCTCGAGGCGTACCGCGAGTTGGGTGGCGATCTCGAAGGTGAGCGACGGCGTCTCATTCGCCAGTTGCCGGAACCGCGAATACGGAATCTCCGCGATCTCGGCACGGCCGCGGGCTCGCACGAACGCGGTGCGCTTGTCGATGCCGAACAGCCCCATCTCGCCGAAGAACTGCCCTTTCGAGAGATAGGCCAGCACGATCTCGTTGCCGCTATCGTCCTCGATCAGCACCTCGACCGAACCGGTCAACACATAGAACAAGTGCTCGGCGGTCTCGCCGGCGCTGATGAGCACGGTCTTCGAAGGTACGGACCGTATGCGGGCATGCTGCAGGAACAGCTGTAGCCCGGGTGAGAGGGTGGGCGCTTCGCGGACGGGCAGCTTTTTCGGCGAGGAGCGATGGAGGGCGGCGGCGGGGGTCATAGCCAATAGCTCGTGGTGGTCATGACCTTGGCCGAGGCGCGCATCGCGGCGCGCACCGGCGAGGGCAGTTCGACGCCGCCCGCGGCGCGCGCTTCGGCGCCATGCTCGATCTCGTCGCTGCGCATGGCTTCGAGGATCGCCCGACTGCGCACATCGTGAGCCGGTAGGCGCGCGAGGTGAGCATCGATGTGGCCCTCGACCTGGCGCTCGGTCTCGCTCACGAAGCCGAGGCTCGCGCGATCGCCGGCGAATGCGGCCGCGGCGCCGATCGCGAAGGAACCGGCGTACCAGAGCGGCCCGAGCAGGCTCGGCCGGGAACCGAGTTCGCGCAGCCGCTGCTCACACCACGCGAGGTGGTCGGCTTCCTCACGCGCCGCATCCTCGAGCAGCGTGCGCACCTCGGGCCGGGCGGCGAATGCGGCCTGACCGTGGTAGAGCGCCTGCGCAGCGACCTCGCCCGCGTGGTTGACCCGCATGAGGGCTGCCGAGGCTTTTCGCTCGGCCTCCGTCAGGGGCGCTTCCGGCAGCGAAGGGCCGCCCGAGGGCTGTGGCAGGGGCCGGTTCGCCAAGGGCGGAACGAACACGGACCGCAGCGCCCGATCGAGCGTCATCAACAGCGGATCGATAGGGTGGTTGTTTCGCATAACAGATTGTATAACGGCCGTTCCGGGCTCGTTTGTAGGGGCGAGGTCCGGCTCCGCTGGCGAGTTTTACATTTTCTGTCCACAGGGTGGACAGGCCGGTCGGCGATCGAGGCCCGAGTGCCCCCGTACAGGAGGTTTTGCAAACCCCGCGCGGCTTGAGTAAACTTCGCACCCTTTTTCGGGACTTGTGGCCACCGGGTATTCCGGTCCGTCGCGAGCGGAGATCCAGACATGAGCACTGTTTTCGCCAAGCCCGCCACCGTGCGGGGAGACTGGTTTGTCGTCGATGCCACGGGCAAAACGCTCGGTCGGCTCGCCTCGCAGATCGCGCTGCGCCTCAAGGGCAAGCACAAGGCTGACTACAGCCCTCACGTCAACATGGGCGACCACATAGTCGTGTTGAACGCCGGACAAGTCCGCGTCACGGGCGCGAAGATGACCGACAAGATCTACTACCACCACACCGGTGCGATCGGTGGCATCAAGTCCATCGCCCTCGGCAAACTCCTCAAGGAGCACCCCGAGCGGGTCATCCAGTTCGCTGTCAAAGGCATGCTGCCGAAGACCATCCTCGGCCGGAGCATGTACCGCAAGTTGCATGTTTTCGCGGGCGATACCCATCCCCACTCGGCGCAGCAGCCGAAGCCCCTCAACATCTGATCGAACAGCGCAGGAATACTGAATGCCCGCTACGAACTACGGCACCGGCCGCCGCAAGACCTCCACGGCCCGCGTGTTCCTCAAGCCCGGCTCCGGCCGCATCACGATCAACACCCGTACCATCGAGAATTTCTTCGGTCGCGAGACCGGCCGCATGATCGTGCGTCAGCCGCTCGAGCTGACCGATATGCTCGGCCGGTTTGATGTCGATGTGACGGTCGCGGGCGGTGGCATCACCGGCCAAGCCGGCGCGATCCGCCACGGGATCACCCGCGCACTCATCGAGTATGATGAGTCGCTGCGCCAGCCGCTGCGCGTCGCGGGATTCGTCACCCGCGATGCCCGTGAGGTGGAGCGTAAGAAGGTCGGCCGCCGCAAGGCCCGTCGCGGTCAGCAGTACTCCAAGCGCTGATCGCCAACGGGGACGCGTTCCGACCCTCGGAAGTTTTTTGGGGGATCGTCTAGCGGTAGGACAACGGACTCTGACTCCGTTTACCTAGGTTCGAATCCTAGTCCCCCAGCCAAAAAAGAGGCCCGCATCGCCGAAACGATGCGGGCCTTTTTATTTATCCTGCGGTCCTTTGTCTTGCGGTCGAGGAGGCGATGCGCAGCGCGCCTTCAGCGCGCGTCTTCCGGCAGTACGCCCGCTCGATCGAGATCGGTCGCGTCGTGCCTCTCGGCCAGTTGCCCAGCCGGATCGCCCCAGGTGCGGTTCACGCGTCGACCGCGCTGTACCGCGGGTCGTGCGGCGATGGTCTCCGCCCAACGACGAAGGTGCGGATAGTCCTGCACCTGCAGGAACTCGCCCGCACCGTAGAGTTCGCCGAGCGCCAGCACCCCGTACCAGGGCCACACTGCGATGTCGGCGATGGTGTACTGCGGACCCGCAAGCCACGGTGATCCGCAGAGCCGCCGGTCGAGCACATCCATCTGACGCTTGGCCTCCATCGCGAAGCGGTCGATCGCGTACTCGATCTTCACCGGAGCATAGGCATAGAAATGGCCGAAGCCGCCGCCGAGATACGGTGCGCTCGCCATCTGCCAGAAGAGCCAGTTGAGGCACTCGACCCGTTGCGCACCCGCGGGTGGCAGGAACGCACCGAACTTCTCGGCGAGATAGAGCAGGATCGAGCCGGACTCGAACACCCGGGTCGGCGGCAGGGTGGAGCGATCGAGCAGAGCCGGGATCTTGGAATTCGGGTTCACGGCCACGAAACCGCTCGTGAACTGGTCCCCCTCGTTGATACGCACCAGCCAAGCATCGTATTCAGCCCCTGCATGACCGAGGGCGAGCAGTTCTTCGAGCAGCACCGTAACTTTGACGCCGTTCGGGGTGCCGAGCGAGTGGAGTTGCAGCGGATGACGGCCGACCGGCAACTCATGCTCGTGGGTCGGGCCTGCGGTCGGACGGTTGATGGCGGCGAAGCGCCCGCCGCCGCCCTTGTTCCAGACCCAGATCGCGGGCGGGGTGTAGCCGCTTGGAATGTCGTGGCTCGGGTCGCTGGACTCGCTCATTTTAGGCGCCGCACGCCACCCGCGTCGCCGACCAGCACGATATCTGCGGCGCGCTGGGCGAACAGGCCGACGGTGACGACGCCGGCGATGCCGTTGATGGTGGCCTCGAGTGCGGGCGGGTCGAGGATCCGCAGCCCGTGCACATCGAGGATGGGATTGCCGTTGTCGGTGATGAAAGCTTCGCGCAACACAGGTTGTCCGCCGAGCTTCATCAGTTGACGCGCTACATAGGAGCGGGCCATCGGGATCACTTCGACCGGCAGCGGGAAGCGGCCGAGTACATCGACCACCTTGCTGCCATCGACGATGCAGACAAAGCGCCGCGAGGCTGCCGCGACGATCTTCTCGCGTGTCAGCGCACCGCCGCCGCCTTTTATGAGCCGCCCATGGCGGTCCGCCTCGTCGGCGCCATCGACATAGAGTTCCAGATCGCCGGACTGATTGAGGTCCAACACCTCGATGCCGGCCGCCCGGAGACGTGCCGTGGAGACTTCGGAAGAGGAGACGGCACCGCGCAGCCGGTCGCGCTGGGTGGCGAGCGCATCGATGAAGAAGTTGACGGTCGACCCTGTGCCGACGCCGATGATGGTGTCGTCGGTGAGGAACCCGAGTGCGGCTTCGGCTGCCGCTTGCTTGCCCCGTGCTGCATCGGACATAGCTGTTTTCCTCGTGATTTGCGGGGTTTTCAGGGGGCTAAAATGAAGATGCCCGCTTTCGCGGGCATCTCCATTTATAGAAGCGGCGACGGGACTTTCATCACGTGCGCCGAAGATCCGTGAGGATCTTACTTCTTCTTGGCTGCTTTCTTCTTAGCAGCCTTCTTCTTGGCCTTAGCCATGATAGGTCTCCTGTTGTGGTTAGTCCCGAGCCGAGTATATACACGCGATTGTAAAAAACAAGCAATCGGTCAGAGGAGAGAAAGGGTGAAGCGCCAGTGCGCTGCATCGACAGGCGTGATGGAGAGCCGGTTGCCGCGCTGCAGCACGCGCAATCCATGCAGCTTGTCCTGCTCGTGCGCACGCAGCTCATCAAGCGTTATCACACGGAAAAAACGCTGTTCGAGGCGCACATCGACCTGATACCAGCGCGGTGTATCGAGGCTCGCTGCCGGGTCGTGGTGCGGATGCTTCGGGTCGAGCGCCGTCGCATCGGGGTAGCCCGCCTTCACGATCTTGATCACGCCCGCGATGCCGGGTTCCGGACAACTCGAGTGGTAGAAGAACGCGAGATCGCCCACTGCGAACTCGTCGCGCAGCATGTTGCGCACCTGATAGTTGCGCACGCCGTCCCAGCCGCTGGTGCGCCGCGGCGCTTTCGCAAGATCGTCGATGCCGAACACCGAGGGCTCGCTCTTCATCAGCCAATGCTTCATCGAGTTGCTCCGGATAGGGAAAAAAAGCCGTTTTCGGTCACCACGGCATCGAGCGGGATATCGGTGGGCAGCGTCGGCAAGGCGGCCGTCCGTTGGCAGGAGTGCGCCACGCCGATGAGTTGCGGGCCGCGCCAGTGGTCGCGCCAGGCGCGGAAGGCGAGTGCACGGTCGTAGAACCCCGCTCCCGACCCGAGGCGGTTCCCTTCGTCGTCGAAGCCGACCAAGGGCAGCAACACGATATGCAGCCAGCGTGCGTCGATCCGTTCGCGGCTGTCGGGTTCCGGGATCCCGAAGGCGCCGCGGCGTCTGGTGGCGGCTGCGGGCGAGAAGGTCATGCGACCGAGACGCGGGGCGGTGACGCGCGGCAGGTAGACGCTGCACTGCGCATCGATCGCGCGGGCCAGGAAATCTGCGATGCCGATCTCGCTGCGCACCGCGAGGTAGCCGGCGATGCGCGTGCGTGGGGAGAGCGATCCGGTGCCGCGCAGATGAACGATGAGGTGGCGGGAGATGGCCCGCTCGGCACGGCGGCGTTCCTCGGGCGGGAGGGCCGCGCGTGCCGCGCGCGCTTTACGCCGTAGTCCGCGCCGCAGTTCGCTGCGGAGCGTTGCCGGGTCGCTGGCCGTCAAGGCTTGCGCCACGAGTTCCACCATGGAATCTCCATGCCAGAGAGCGGGGCTAGAGCGGGCGCGCCGCATCGCAGCGCGCCGAGGATCGAGACGTCACCCGCCTGTGCCGGTGTGGACCGTTGCTCTCGACATAGAGCAACAAGTGGGGCGGCCTGCGCCAGGTAAGGCTTTCCGCTCGAGGCGGACTTGCACAGTGCTGGCGACAAGGCCTGATGCCCCTGGGCGTTCCAACTTAGGGTCGAGAGGCAGTACCCGATCCACTGTCGAACACTGCAGGTGACGCCTAGATACTCTACACCAGCCGAAGCGGTCGTTGTATCGCCTGCGGATCCGGTCGGTCGAGGATGACGGTGGCGCCCCGCTCAGAGGTCGAGCTGTTGGCTGCGGGCGACGGCACCGTCGATGCGTTCGCGCAGGGCGCGCACCCGACCGCCCAGTTCGCTCTCCAGCTGCTGCTCGCGCGATTGCAGCCGCAGCAGTTCATTGGTGAGGTTCAGGGCGGCGATGACGGCGATACGGTCGATCCCGACCACCTTGCCGCTGTCGCGGACCTCGCGCATCTTCGTATCGAGGTACTGCGCCGAGTCGAGCAGCGCGGAGCGCTGTTCGTAGGGGCAGGCGATCATGAACTCCTTGTCGAGTATGCGGACGCTGACCCGCGCGAGTTCCTTGTCGGTGTCCTTGTCGGTGTCCTTGTCGTGGGTGCTCATGAGCCATGCTCCAGCGTCTTCAGGCGGCCGATCATCGCTTCGACCCGGGTGCGCACCTGCTCATTGCGCTGCATGAGGCTTGCCCGCTCGGTGGAGAGATGGTCCTGCCGATGGCGCAATGCGCGGTTCTCTTCGCGCAGGGCGCCGAGGGCTGCGAGCAGGTCGTCCACCTGCTTCTCGAGGCGGCGCAGTTCAGCGTCGAGGCCCGTACGATCGTTCATGTGCATCCCATCGGCGTGTTCGGGTGGGTGAATGGTGGAAGTATAGGGGAAAAAAAACTGCAAGGACCCTCCCCGGGCAGGCCCTGCAAGCGTGGGTCCTTGAGGCATAATTCCACCCATGTCACCGCTGCCGTTCCATGAACTGGCCCTGACCCTGCAGCAGGCCCGCGCACTGGCCGATCTGCCCGAGGCCCACGGGACGCTGGTCGGGGCGCTCTGTGCCGGTCAGGGTTTCACCTTAGAGCATTGGCTGCGGGAGATATTCCCCGAGGCTAAGCCAGGGATCGCTGCCGCGGGCATGCAATCGTTGTTCGATTGGACCCGCTCATCTTTGGCGGCCAGCGAACTGCTCGAGCCGTTGCTGCCCGCCGATGATGCGCCGATCGGGGAGCGCGCCCAAGCGCTCGGCGAGTGGTGTCAGGGTTTCCTGTACGGTCTCGGTACGAGCACGCTGCCCGATCCTGAACATCTGCCGGAATCCGTGGCGGAGGTCGTGCGCGACCTGACGGCCATCACCCGGGTCGATGCCGACCCGGACGAGTCGGAAGAGGAGAACGAACAGGCCTACGCCGAACTCGTGGAATTCGTGCGGGTCGCGGTGCAGTTGCTGCACGAAGAACTGGCGCCTTTCCGCGAGGGTCCGGAGCGGCCCCGATCCGATGTCCCCCCCGCCGCGATCCACTGAACCGCCCGCGCCGATCGGCCGCGAGGAATACGCCCGCCGCCGGCGTGCGCTGATGCGCGAGATGGGACGCGACACCATCGCCATCATCGCCGCGGCGCCCGTGCATCTGCGCAACAACGACGTCGAGTACGCCTACCGGCAGGACAGCAACTTCCACTACCTCACCGGTTTCGCCGAACCGGAGTCGGTCGCGGTGTTGGTGCCGGGGCGACCGCAAGGCGAGTACCTGTTGTTCGTGCGAGACCGTGATCCTGCACGCGAGACCTGGGACGGCCGGCGTGCCGGCCCTACCGGTGCGCGCCGCCGGTTCGGCGCCGATGACGCCTTCCCGATCGCCGACATCGACGACATCCTCCCCGGTCTCATGGAGAACCGCGCCCGGGTGTTCTACACCGTCGGGGTCAACCGGGACTTCGATCAGCGCGTGGTCGGTTGGGTCAACGGACTGCGCGCGCTGGCCAAGCAGGGTCGCCATGCGCCGCATGAGATCGTCGCACTCGAGCACCCGCTACACGAGATGCGGCTCTACAAGAGCCGAGCCGAGATCGCGCAGATGCGTCATTCGGCCACCATCGCCTGTGCGGCCCATCGGCGGGCCATGCGACATTGCCGGCCGGACATGTTCGAGTACGAGATCGCCGCCGAGATCCGTCACGAGTTCAACCGCTCCGATGCGGACATCTCCTACCTGCCGATCGTCGGTGGCGGTGCCAACGGCTGCATCCTCCACTACCGTGAGAACGAATCGCCGCTGCGAGACGGTGACCTGCTGCTGATCGACGCCGGCTGCGAGTACCGCAGCTATGCCTCCGACATCACGCGCACCTTCCCCGTGAACGGCCGGTTCACTGATATCCAGCGTGCGGCGTACGCAGTGGTGCTCGAGGCCAATCTCGCCGCCATCGACGCCGTACGACCGCGCGTGCCCTGGAATCGCCCGCATGAGGTGGCTGTCCAGGTGTTAACCGCCGGCATGGTGAAGCTCGGCTTGCTGCAAGGCCGGGTGCCGACGCTCATCAAGTCCGAGGCCTATCGTCGCTACTACATGCACAAGACCGGTCATTGGCTCGGCATGGATGTGCACGACGTCGGTGATTACAAGACGGGCGATGTCTGGCGGGACCTCGAGCCGGGCATGGTGCTCACCATCGAGCCAGGACTCTATGTCGCGCCTGGCGCGCGCGAGGCGCCGCCGGAACTGCGCGGTCTCGGTATCCGGATCGAGGACGATGTGCTCGTGACCCGTGAGGGTTGCGAAGTGCTCACCGACCGCGTACCCAAAGATCCGTCTGCGATCGAGACCCTGATGGCCGAGGGTCGCACCGTCCCCGCAGCGGTGTCCGCCGTCACGACGGCGCAAGGGGCGTCGACGATCGTCCGTTCAGCCCCCCGCAAGGGTCGGCGGGGGACGCGATGAGCGACCGCGGCAGTGGCGCTGCTGCGGTCGAAGTCGATGTCGCGATCGTCGGCGGGGGACTGGTGGGTGCGAGTCTCACCGCCGCTCTCGGCGCGAGCGGCCTGAAGGTTGCGCTGATCGAGGGCGCCGCCGCCGATGCCGCATGCCAACCGAGTTTCGACGATCGCACCACTGCACTCGGCAATGGTTCGCGGCGCATCTTCGAGTCTCTCGGCCTATGGGAGGCGATCGGACCGTCCTCCGCGCCGATCCGCCGTATCCATGTCTCCGACGCCGGCCGTTATGGCTTTGCTCGGCTCGATGCGCAGGCGCTCGAGCTCGATGCGTTCGGTTTCGTCGTCACCAACCGCGTGCTCGGCGGTGCGCTACGGGCGCGGCTCGCGGCCTTGCCCGCGCTCGAATCGCGGATGCCGGCCCGCTGCACCGCCGTGACGATCCATGAGGATTGCGTCGAGCTGCACACCGACCCCGGCGGCTTGCCGCTGCGCGCGCGGCTCGCTGTGGCGGCTGATGGCGCTGGTTCGCAGTTGCGCGCTGCTGCCGGGCTCGCGGCGAGCGAGGAGGACTATGGGCAGGTCGCCGTGGTGGCGCATGTGCTCGCCGCGCAGCCGGCCGAGGGCACGGCCTACGAGCGCTTCACGCCACAAGGGCCTTTTGCGGTGCTGCCGATGGTGGGCGGCGCTTGGGGGGTCGTGTGGACCTTGGCGCCGGCGGACGCACAGCGTGTGCTCGCGCTGCCGGATGCGCAGTATCTTGCCGCTTTGCAGCAGGCCTTCGGTTGGCGGGTCGGTCGTTTCCTGCGGGTGGGCACTCGCAGCGCTTATCCGCTGAAGCTGGTGCGTGCGGCGCAGGTGACAGGCCAGCGAGTGGCCTTGGTCGGCAACGCGGCGCAGGGGCTGCATCCGGTCGCAGGGCAGGGGTTCAACCTCGGGCTGCGCGATGCGGCGACGCTTGCCGAGCTCCTGATCGCGGCGCGGGGGGACGGCACAGCCGCCGCCGACCCCGGTGCGCCTGCATTGCTCGCTGAGTACGCTGCACGGCGTGCTGCCGACCGCGACGGCATGGTGCGTTTCACCGATGGCCTCGTGAAGCTGTTCGGCGACCAGCGGCCCGGGGTGCCGTGGCTGCGCGACCTCGGTCTTTTGATGTTCGATCTCTCGCCGACCGCCAAGCGCGCCATGTCGCGGCTCAGTTGGGGTTTCGGCGATCGCGCGCCGCGTCTCGTGTCTGGTTCGAGCCCGGTGGCGGGCCCATGAACGCGGGTCTGACCCTGCATGCAAGGTGTTGCCTGCATGAAGGTGTTGCCTGCATGAAGGTGTTGTTATGAGCCGCCGCGAGCTCGATGTCGCCATCGTCGGTGGCGGACCGGTCGGCGCGTTGCTCGGCGCGCTGCTCTGCCGCAGCGGCGGTACGCGCCGCCGCGTGCTGCTTATCGAACCCCGTCTGCCGGAACCGATCGATGCGCCGATCGATCCGCAGGCGGATCTGCGCGTTGTCGCTTTGTCGGGCGCCAGTCAACGCGTGGTGCGTGCGGCCGGTGCTTGGGCGGCGCTTGAGGGTGTCCCTGAGCTGCTCAGCCCCTACGAGCGGATGCATGTGTGGCCGGGCACGGAGTCGCCGCGGGGCGACGGATCGATCACCTTCGATGCCACGGAGCTCGGTGAACCCGATCTGGGCCACATCGTCCCCAACGCCCGCGTGCAGCGGGCAGCGCTCGACGCCTTTGTCGCCGCGGGTGGCGAGATCTGCAGTGAGCCTCTGCGATCGCTCACTTTCGAGGCGGGCGGCGTGACACTCGTCACTGACACCCATCGCGTGGGCGCAGCGCTGGTCGTCGGCGCGGATGGGGGTCGTTCGGCGGTGCGCGAGGCGGCCGGTCTCGGCATCGAGTCGCAGGACTACGACCAGCAGGGTGTGGTGACGACGGTGCGCAGCGAACTGCCGCATGCGCGTACGGCCTGGCAGCGCTTCCTTGGGCACGGCACGCTCGCGTTGTTGCCGCTCGCGGACGGCCGGTGCTCGATCGTATGGTCACTGCCGCGCCTCCGCGCCGAGGCCGTGGTCGCCTTGTCTGTGGAAGAGTTCGAGGCCGAACTCACGGCGGCAAGCGACGGCGTGTTGGGTGCGTTGCGGCTCGCCGGGCCGCGCAGCCTCTTTCCGCTGCGCCGGGCGCTCGCACCCGCGTATGTGCGCGAGCGTTGCGCCTTGGTCGGTGATGCGGCGCACATCGTGCATCCGCTTGCAGGTCAGGGTCTAAACCTCGGGATCATGGACGCCGCCGCGCTCGCCGAGGTGTTGCAGGAGGCTGCGACGCAGGGCGAGGACCCCGGCGCCTTGCGCGTGCTGCGTCGCTACGAGCGTTGGCGCAAGGGCGGCAATGAATCCATGTCCCTCGCGCTCGATCTGCTCAACCGCTTCCTCGCCTTCGGCGACGGTCCAGTCGGTCGCATCGCCCAGCGTGGGCTCGGTCTCGTCGGCCGGCAAACGTTGCTGCGCCGTGGCTTCGCTCAGTTCGCGCTCGGCTCGGCGGGCGATCTTCCCGCGCTCGCCCGACGCCGCGGCTCAAACTAGCTGGTCGATCTTCGCTGCGCAGATGAAGTCGTTCTCGGTGAGACCGTTCACCGCATGGGTCATATAGCGTAACCGGCAGTATCCGTAGCCGATCGCGAGGTCCGGGTGATGGTCCTCCGAGTTGGCGACATGCGCGAGGGCGTTTACGAAACCCATCGTGCGATAGAAGTCCTTGAACGCGAAATCGCGCTGCAGCTCAGTGCCGTCGGGCGACAGGCGCCACTGCGCCGAGAGCTGCTCGAGCAGCCGCTCGCACTCGGCGCGCGGCAGAGGCGGCACGCCGCCCTCGCAGGGCACGCACTTCTTCTCGTTCAATCCGCTCATTCTCGTCCTCCCTCAGCCAAAGAAACGCTGTCGGACGGCGTCGCGCGGCGCGGATAGCGGCGAGCGACATAGGTCTCGACGAGTCGCTGGAACTCGCCGGCGATGTCATCGCCCTTGAGGGTCACGGTTTTCTCGCCGTCCTCATAGACCGGCGCCACCGGCCGCTCGCCGGTACCGGGCAGGCTGATGCCGATGTTGGCGTGCTTGCTCTCGCCGGGTCCGTTGACCACGCAGCCCATCACCGCCACATTCATTTCCTCGACGCCTGTATGTGTGCGGCGCCACTCGGGCATGCGGTGGCGCAGATAGGACTGGATGTCCTGCGCCAGCTGTTGGAAGTAGGTGCTGGTGGTGCGGCCACAGCCCGGGCAGGCGATCACCATCGGCGTGAAGGCGCGCAGCCCCATGGTCTGCAGGATCTCTTGCGCGACGGTCACTTCGAGGGTGCGGTCACCGTTCGGTTCGGGCGTGAGCGAGACGCGGATGGTGTCGCCGATGCCCTGTTGCAAGAGCACGCCGATGCCGGCGGTGGAAGCGACGATGCCCTTGCTGCCCATGCCGGCTTCGGTGAGGCCCACATGCAGCGGGTAGTCGCAGCGTGAGGCGAGGTCGGTGTAGATCGCGATGAGATCCTGCACGCCGCTCACCTTGGCCGAGAGCACGATCGCATCCTGCGGTTGGCCGAGCTCCTCGGCGCGTCGCGCGTTCTGCAGGCAGGATTCGACCACCGCAGCACGCATCACCTCGTTGGCGCTGCGCGGCGCGGGGGACGCGTTATTCTCGTCCATCATGCGGGTCAGCAGCTCGGGGTCGAGGCTGCCCCAGTTGACGCCGATGCGCACCGGTTTGGCATGACGACAGGCCATCTCGATCATCTCGGCGAACTGCGGATCGCGCTTGCTGCCGCGACCGACATTGCCGGGATTGATGCGGTACTTAGCGAGCGCTTCGGCGCAGGCCGGATGGGCCTTCAGCAGTTTGTGGCCGTTGAAGTGGAAATCACCGACCAGCGGCACCGTGACCCCGCCTTGGGCGAGGCGGTCGCGGATGTGCGGCACCGCTGCGGCGGCCTCCTCGGTATTGACCGTGACGCGTACGATCTCGGAGCCGGCACGGGCGAGCGCACGCACCTGCGCAACGGTGGCATCGATGTCCGCGGTGTCAGTGTTGGTCATCGACTGCACGACGATCGGCGCATCGCCACCGACCTTCACGCCGCCGACGAGACCCTGGATGCTGCGACGCCGCCGAATCACTTGGCCTGCTCCGAGGTGGTCTGCTGGGCGACGATCCAGGCGCGCATGCGCGGTCCCATGACATCGAGCGGCACGGCGCCGGTGGCGAGCAGCATGTCGTGGAAGGCGCGGATATCGAAACGCGGTCCGAGTGTGGTCTCGGCCTCGCGCCGCAGGGCCGAGATGCGCAGCTGGCCGATCTTGTAGGCCAGGGCTTGTCCGGGCCAGGCGATGTAGCGGTCGATCTCGTTGACGATATCCGCCTCGGTCTTGGCGGCGTTGTCCTTGAAGTAGTCGACGGCCTGCTGGCGGGTCCAGCCCTTGGCGTGCAGACCGGTGTCCACCACGAGTCGCACCGCGCGCCACATGTCGTAGGTCAGCTGTCCGAACTTGGAGTACGGGTCTTGGTAGAGCCCGAGCTCCTCGCCGAGGCTCTCCGAATAGAGTGCCCAGCCCTCGACATAGGCCGTGTAGCCGGCGTTACGGCGGAACTGCGGCATCGAGGCCTGCTCGAGCGCGAGCGCGATCTGTAGATGGTGGCCGGGCACCGCCTCATGCACCGACAGCACCTCCATCTCGTACTTGGGGCGCACCTCTGGCCGGTAGAGGTTCACATAATAAAAGCCCGCCCGGCTGCCGTCGGCCGCCGGCGGTTGGTAGTAGGCGGTGGTGGTGTTGGGCGCGCTGGTCGCCGGGATTGCGCGCAGCCCGTAGGGCGTGCGGGGCAGCTTGCCGAAAAGCTTCACGAGACCTGGATCGATGCGCTTGGAGACCGCGAGGTAGGCGTCGAACAGTTCCTGCGACGTCTTATAGTAGAACTGCGGGTCGGTGCGCAGGAACACGAAGAATTCCTGCAGCGTGCCCCTGAAGCCCACCTGATCCTTGATCTTGATCATCTCGGCGCGGATGCGTGCCACCTCGGCGAGTCCGATGGCGTGGATCTCCTCGGCGGTGAGCCCGGACAGGGTGGTGTGGTAGGCGATGCGTTCGCGGTAGTAGTCGGCACCCTGCGGCGTACCGGAGATGCCGACGCTCGCACGCGTGGCCGGCAGGTAGCGCTCGACGAACGCGGTCTGCAGGCGCCGATAGGCGGGCAGCACCGACGCTGCGATCGCTGCACGCCCTGCGGTCTCGAGCCGCGCGCGGTCGGCGGCGCCGATCCCGTCAGGGAAGCGCTGGAAGGGCGGGTAGAACGGGCTCTGCTCCGGTGCGTCGACGACCTGCAGCGCGAGTTGCGGCGGCAGGCGCTCCATGATCGCGCGCGGCTGCGTGCGAGCTTCGCGGACGGCTTCGTCGAGCAGCGCGATGTGCTGGTCTACCAGCGCTCCCACCCCCTGCAGACGCTTGATCCAATCCTCATAATCTTTGATCGATTGAAAGGGCAGTATCTCGGCTGTCTCGGAGAGGGTTTGGATGCCGCCCATATGATCGATCTGGTAAAGCCAAGGCTTGAAGGCGTGGGTCGCGAGACGCTGCTCGTATTCGCGCGCGAACAGGTCGTAGTCGAGCTGCTCGGCGGGTGTCAGCCCCGCGCGCGGGATGGCGCGTAGCGCGCTGAGCGTGTCGCGGTCGTGCTGGTGGCGGCGTGCGAGTCCGGCGGCAGACAGGTCGGTCCAGCGGTCGTTGAAACGCGTGTCGCCGGTATAGGTCGCCATCATCGGGTTGTCGGCGAGCTCCTGCTGCCAAGCCGATTCGAACAAGGCATGCAAGCGTTCGCCAGCAGGACTTGGATCGGGGCCCGTGGCCGCCAGCGCCACAGCGCCATCGCTGAATGCACCGAGGAGGACGAGCAGTGCCGCCACGATCCCCGCGGACGCCTTGGAGCGGGACAGGACAGGGCGGCCCGGGGGGGCGGCCAAGAAAAAAAGCTTCGACAGGTTCATCAGGGCGTTCTCCGTGTCACCGGTACTGATAATATCCCTCTTGTTCGTGTATTCCGACCTCGCCGGAGAGATCTGCCCCGCCCTTGAGGTGGGTGGCAGACGCCGAAGGCGCAAGTTTCCGCCCGGAAACGCTCAGGCAAAAGAACGGCAGGTCGCAGGCGAATTCTGGAGAGCGGTGTCGTCGTCCCATCGGGAGGCGCCACCCACCGAAGGGGAGCGGTCCGCCGACGCGGTGGACCCGATCTCTCAGGTAAAAGGACAGAGGGGCGGCAGGGGGGGTAGCCTCCCTGCCGTTTTTTTGGCCGCTCGGTACGGCCCTTCGGATCCTCGGAGGCGCCCCTCATGGCACGACAGACCCCACTCCACGCACTACACCGCGAGCTTGGCGCGCGCAGCGTCGATTTCGGCGGTTGGGACATGCCGGTCCACTACGGCTCACAGATCGAGGAGCACCACAGCGTCCGGCGCGCGGCGGGCATGTTCGATGTCTCCCACATGTGCGTCATCGATCTGCATGGACCCGGTGTCCGTGCGTTCCTTCGATGGCTCCTTGCCAACGACATCGGCAAGCTGCATCGACCCGGCAAGGCGCTCTACAGCTGCATGCTCGCAGAGTCCGGCGGTGTGATCGACGACCTGATCGTCTATTTCATGGCGGAAGACTGGTTCAGGGTGGTGGTCAACGCCGGCAGCCGCGACAAAGATCTGGCGTGGATGCGTGCTTGCGCCGCGGATCGAGGCGCCGAGCTCGACATCATCGAGCGCAGCGATCTCGCGATGATCGCGGTGCAGGGGCCTGCGGCCCGGGAGCGCGTCGCGGCGTTGCTCGATCCCGCCGATCGTGGACCTGCGCTCGCGCTCGAGCCGTTCTACGGTCGCGGCTGCGGCACCTGGTTTGTAGCCCGTACCGGCTACACCGGCGAGGACGGCTTCGAGATCATGCTGCCCGCGCCCGAGGCCGTGCCCGTGTGGCGCGCGTTGCAGGCTGCCGAGGTCGTCTGCTGTGGCCTCGGTGCGCGCGACACGCTGCGGCTCGAGGCCGGCATGAACCTCTACGGCAACGACATGGACGGATCGACGAACCCGCTGGAGTCGGGTCTCGCCTGGACGGTCGCGTTCGACCCGCTGGACCGCGATTTCGTCGGTCGCCGTGCGCTCGAGGCGCTGCGCACTGCGGGTGTACCGATGAAGCTCGTCGGTCTCGTGCTCGAAGATCGTGGAGTGCTGCGGGGTCACCAGAAGGTCTCCGCTGCGGACATCGGCGACGGCGAGGTCACGAGCGGCACCTGGTCGCCGAGCCTCCAACGTTCCATCGCGTTCGCACGCGTGCCGAGTGCGACTGGCGGCGCGGTGCAGGTGGAGATGCGCGGCAAGTGGCTGCCTGCCCGTGTCGTCAGGCTGCCGTTCCTGCGGCACGGTCGCATCCTCATCGATCTTTGAAAACCCCGACGTCCTATGGAGTCCTCCCCATGAGCCAAGTACCTGTTGAACTGCGATACGCCAAGACCCATGAATGGGCGCGCCTGCTGGCGGACGGCTCGGTGGAGGTCGGGATCTCCGAGCACGCCCAAGCCGCGCTCGGTGATCTGGTGTTCGTCGAGGTGCCCGAGACGGGCCGCGTGCTCGCCGCCGGCGAGGGCTGCGCGGTGGTCGAGTCGGTGAAGGCCGCCTCGGATGTCTACAGCCCGATCGCCGGCACCGTCATCGCGGTGAACTTGGAGCTTGCAGCGGCGCCAGAACTCGTCAACCAGGATTGCTACGGGCGCGGTTGGATGCTGCGCCTGCAGCCCGCTTCGACGGCCTCGCTCGCGGGCTTGCTCGACGCCGAAGCCTACGGCGGACAACTCGCTGCGACAGGAGGCTGAGACCGTGCCGTTCATCCCGCACACCGAGGAAGATGTCCGTCTCATGCTTGCGGCGATCGGCGCACCTTCGATCGAAGCGTTGTTCGACGAGATCCCCGCGGGCTTGCGCGTGCAGGGCCTCGACGGTATCCCGCCCGGCCTCTCGGAGATGGAGATCGGCCGATTGATGTCCGAGCGGGCGCGACGGGACGGCCAACCGCTGTCGTTCTTGGGGGGCGGTGCCTATGAGCACCATATCCCTGCCGCGGTTTGGGCGATCGCCACACGCGGCGAGTTCTACAGCGCGTATACGCCCTATCAGGCCGAGGCCAGTCAGGGCACTTTGCAGCTCATCCACGAGTACCAGACCATGATGTCGAGCCTGACCGGGCTCGAGGTCTCAAACGCCTCGCTCTACGACGGCGGTTCGGCGGTCGCCGAGGCGGCGCTGATGGCGGTGCGGGCGCACCGTCGATCGAACAGTCAGCGCGTGCTGCTGCCGACGACGGTCAACCCCCGCTATCGGCAGGTGGCGCGGAACACCGCGGGCGGCCAGGGACTGCGCTTCGAGACGATCCCCTGCGTGTCTGACACGGGCAGCATCGACCCCGCTGCACTCGCGGCGTACGCGGGCGAGGACATCGCCGCAGTGGTCATCCAGCAACCGAACTTCTTCGGTCGTCTGGAGGATGTCGATGCGCTCACCGATCAGGCCCATGCACTCGGCATGATGGTGATTGGTGTCGTCAATCCGACCTCGCTGGCGTTGCTGAAGCCGCCCGGCGAGTGGGGCACGCGCGGCGTGGACATCTGCGTCGGCGAGGGCCAGCCGCTCGGCGTGCCATTGTCCTCGGGAGGACCCTACTTCGGCTTCATGACGACCCGCATGGCGCATGTCCGCTCGATGCCGGGCCGCATCGTCGGGCGCACCGTCGATCTCGAGGGCCGCACCGGATACACGCTCACCTTGCAAGCGCGCGAGCAGCACATCCGGCGTGGCAAGGCCACCTCCAACATCTGCACCAACCAAGGGTTGTTGATGACGGCGGCCACCCTCTACATGACCTTGCTCGGTCCGACAGGGCTCGCGCGCGTCGCCGAGGCGTCCATGACGCGCACCGCGCAGCTGGTCGCGGCCCTGTCAGCCCGGCAGGGAGTCCGACCGGCGTTCGCCGGGGCGCACTTCCACGAGGCCGTGCTGCGGATCGACCGGCCCGTTGCAGGCGTGCTGCGTGCGCTCGAGGCCGAGGGCATCCTGGGCGGGCTCGATCTCGCCGCGGATTACCCGGAGCTCGGCCCTGCGCTGCTCGTCTGCGCGACCGAGACCAAGACCGACACCGACATCGAACGTTACGCCGCAGCGCTCGGTCGGGCGCTCGAGGCGGTGCGTGCAGCCTGAGCCGCGCGCAGCGCCGACCCTCACGGAGAACTTGTCATGAACCAGACGCTTGAAAAGCCGATCTTTGAGTATTCGCGGCCCGGACGCGGCGCCACAGCCCAGCATCCGCCGGCGCCCTCTGCCGATGCCATCGGGCGCGCGGCGATACCGGATGCGCTACGCCGTCGTCAGGCGCCGCTGCTGCCGGAGGTGAGCGAACTCGATGCGGTGCGTCATTTCACGCGCCTCTCGCAACTGAACTTCTCGATCGACACGAACTTCTACCCGCTCGGTTCCTGCACGATGAAGTACAACCCCAAGGCCTGTAATCAGTACGCGATGCTGCCGGAGTTCCTCGGTCGCCATCCGCTTGCGCCGGCGACGGTCGGGCAGGGCTTTCTCAATTGCATGTTCGAGCTGCAGGAGATGCTGAAGGAGGTCACCGGCATGGCGGCGGTGTCGCTCAGCCCGATGGCCGGTGCGCACGGCGAGTTCGCCGGCGTCGCCATGATCCGCGCCTATCATCGGGCGCGGGGCGACCTTGCCCGCGATGAGATCATCGTCCCGGCGGCGGCGCATGGCACCAATCCCGCGACCGCCACCATGTGCGGCTGCTCGGTCAAAGAAATCCCGGTCGATGCCGAGGGCGATGTCGACCTTGATGCGCTGACGAAGGCGGTGGGGCCGAGGACCGCGGGCATCATGCTCACCAATCCCTCCACGCTCGGTGTGTTCGAACGCAAGATCGAGGCGGTCGCGCGCATCGTGCACGGTGCAGGCGGGTTGCTGTACTACGACGGCGCCAACCTGAACGCCATCCTCGGCAAGGTGCGTCCGGGCGACATGGGCTTCGATGCCATCCACATGAACCTGCACAAGACCTTCTCGACGCCGCACGGCGGCGGCGGGCCGGGCGCCGGCGCGGTGGGGGTCAGCGCGCGCCTCGAGCCGTTCCTGCCGGTACCGCTCGTGGGCAGCGGCGAGCAAGGTTATCGATGGCTGGATGAGACCGAGCGTCCGCAGAGCATCGGCCGGCTGTCGGCCTTCATGGGTAATGCAGGTGTGCTGCTGCGCGCCTACATTTATATGCGCATGCTCGGCCGCGACGGCATGGCCCGCGTCGGTGAGTTCGCGACGCTCAATGCGAACTATCTGCAGGCTCGGCTGCGTGATGCAGGCTACGAACTTGGCTACCCCACCCGACGGGCGAGCCACGAGTTCATCCTGACCTTGCGGCGTGAGGCGAAGGAGTTCGATGTCACGGCGATGGACATCGCCAAGCGGCTGCTCGATTTCGGTATCCACGCGCCGACGACCTATTTCCCGCTGTTGGTCCCGGAGTGCCTGCTTATCGAGCCCACCGAGACCGAGAGCCGCGAGACCCTCGATGGGTTCGTCGAGGCGATGGTCGCGATCCTCGCCGAGGCGCGATCCGATCCCGCGAGGCTGAAAGCTGCGCCCTATACGATGCCCGTACGGCGGCTCGACGATGTGCGCGCAGCGAAGCATCTCGAACTGACCTGGAAGCCGCTTCAATAGTATAGTGAGAGGATGATGCCGCTCACCGACCGCCCGAAGCCGACGGGTCTGATCCGCCTCTGGCGCGCCTTTGGCAACACCGCAAAGGGTTACATTGGAGCGTTCATCGAGGAGGCCGCCTTCCGGCAGGAACTCGCCTTGTGCGTGCTGCTGTTCCCGGTCGGTCTTTGGCTCGGACAGGACGGGATCGAGCGTGCGCTGTTGGTCGGGCCGTTGTTCGTGATCCTCATCGTCGAGCTGCTCAACAGCGCCATCGAGGCCACGGTCGATCGCATCGGTCTCGAGCGCCATGCGCTCTCCGGGCTCGCCAAGGACATCGGTTCGGCGGCGGTGTTCACCTCTTTCGCGTTGTTGGTGACGGTATGGGCGCTGCTGCTCTGGGAGAGGTTCGCATGACGGCATTGATCTGCGGCTCGATCGCCTACGACACGGTGATGGTGTTCGAGGGCGAGTTCAAAGATCATATCCTGGCCGATCGCATCCACATGCTCAATGTGGCGTTTTTGGTACCCTCGCTGCGCCGCAACTTCGGCGGCTGCGCCGGTAACATCGCCTACAACCTCAAGCTGCTGGGCGGCGACGGCAAGGTGATGGCGACGGTGGGCCATGACTTCGGACCCTATCGTGCGTGGATGCAGAACAACGGCCTGCCCGCGGATCTCGTCAGCGAGCTCGCGGACGAGTACACGGCACAGGCGTACATCACGACTGACGCCGCCAACAACCAGATCACGGCCTTCCATCCAGGCGCCATGAACCGCGCGCACCTGAACGAAGTCCCGCGCAGCGCCGGCATCTCGCTCGGTATCGTCGCGCCCGAGAGCCATCGTGGCATGCTCGAGCACGCCGCGCAGTTCGCAAAAGCCGAGATCCCCTTCGTGTTCGACCCGGGCCAGGCGATGACGATCTTGGGCGGCGATGACCTGCGCACGCTCATCGGCCAGTCGCGCTGGCTGGCGGTCAATGATTACGAAGCCAGCCTGTTGGTTGAGCGCACCGGTTGGAGCGTCGCCGACATCGCCGACCGGGTCGAGGCGCTGATCGTCACCCGCGGCGGCGAGGGTTCGCACATCCACACCGGCGGCCGCGTCATCGAGATCCCGCCGGTCAAGCCCGAGCGGATCGCCGATCCCACCGGCTGTGGTGATGCGTACCGGGGCGGATTGCTCTACGGTCTGCAGCGTGGGCTCGATTGGGCGGTGACGGGTCGCATCGCCTCGCTGATGGGGTCGCTGAAGATCGCGCACCACGGCACCCAGAACCACCGTTTCGGCCGCGAAGAGTTCGCGCGTCTCTACCAACAGGCCTTCGGCACCGCGCTCGAGGCTTGAGCGAGTCCGACGCGCAGCCCGATCTGTTCGGTGGCGGCTCCCGGGCCGCCATCACGGCGCAACCTGCCGATCCGGTGCTCGCAGCACTCGCGGCGAAGTTGCCGACCACCCTGCGCTTCGGGACCTCCACCTGGTCGTTCCCGGGTTGGGCCGGGATCGTCTACGACGGGGTGTACGACGAAGGCGCACTCGCTCGGCAGGGGCTCGCGGCCTACGCGCGCCACCCGTTGCTTCGGGCGGTGGGGGTCGACCGCAGTTTCTACGCGCCGCTCGATCCGCTCACGCTCGAGCGCATGGCGGACTCGGTGCCGGCGGATTTCCGTTTCCTCATGAAGGCGCATGCCGCGCTCACGACGCCCCGCAGCGCACCACGCCCGGCGTTCCTCGGCGACACCCCCGAGGCCTTCCTCGATGCCGACTACGCCACCCGCGTGGTCATCGACCCGGCCCGCCGACTGCTCGGCGAGCGCTTGGGGGTCGTCCTCTTCCAGTTCTCGCCGCTCGGCGAGCGCGTGCAGCGTCACCGCGCGCTGCTGCTCGATCGACTCTCAGCGTTTTTGCGCGGCTTGCCGCGCGGGCCCTGCTACGCCTGCGAATGGCGCGACCCGTTCGTGCTCGGGGCCGATTATCACGCGCTGCTCGCCGATGCCGGCGCGGTGCATGGACTTTGCGCCCATCCGCGCATGCCGTCCGTGGACGCTCAGGGTGTCGATCCCGGGAACGATCCGATCGGCGCAGGGCCGCTCGTGATCCGCTGGTTGTTGCGCCGCGATCGCGCCTACGCCGAGGTCCGCGCGACCTACGCGCCGTTCGATCGCCTGGTCGAACCCGACTCCGACGCACGGGTTCGTATCGCGGCGCTGCTGCGCGCGGCCGCGTCGCGCGGCCGGGGATCATTGGTCATCGTCAACAACAAGGCCGAAGGGTCCGCTCCGCTGTCCATCGAGGCGTTGGCACGGCAGTCGGCGGGATGACTCGGTCGCATGACTCGCGGCGCTCAGTCCTCCTCCACCGCATCGCCGAGCTCGGCACGACGCCGTTCGACGAACTCGCGCAGCGCCTCATCGAGCGCAGGGTCGAGGCCGGGATCGGCATAGTCGGCGAGCATCCGCTTCCATACCCCGTGCGCCCGCTGTTCGGCGCTGCGGCTGCCTTCCGCTGTCCACTGCTCGAAGGGCGTGTAGTCGGCGATCGTCGATTGGTGGAACGCATGCTCGAAGTGGGCAAGCGTGTGCGTCGCACCTAAAAAATGGCTTCCGGGACCGACTTCACGGAGTGCGTCCATCGCCTGTCCGCGCTCGGTGAGGTCCATGCCGGCGGCGAGCGATTGCATCATCGCGAGTTGATCGGCATCCATCACGAATTTTTCATAGCTCGCGACGAGGCCGGACTCGAGCCAGCCCGCCGCATGCGTGACGAGATGTACGCCCGCGAGCACCGTGGGCAGCAAGGTGTGCGCGCTCTCGTAGCCCGCCTGCGCATCGACTACTTTCGAGGCGCACAACGAGCCGCCGCTGCGACACGGCACATTGAGCCGCCGCGCGAGCTGCGCAGTGGCGAAGATCATCTGCGTCGCCTCGGGGGTACCGAAGGTCGGCGAGCCGGTGCGCATCGACACCGCGCCCACGAACGAACCCATGATCACCGGTGCGCCCGGGCGAACGAGCTGTGTGAGCGCCATGCCAGCGAGCGTCTCGGCGAGGATCTCGGACATGCAGCCTGCGGGCGTCACCGGACCCATCGCACCCGCGAGCACGGCGGGCACGATGATCGTCCCTTGGTTGTGGCCGGCGAACTCGCGCAACGCGCCGAGCATGCGGCCATCGAAGGTGAGCGGCGAGTTGGAGTTGATGTTGCCGAGCAGCACGGTATTCGCGTCGACGAAGTCCGTGCCGAAGAGCACTTCGGCCATGCGCACGGCATCGGCGGCGTGTCCCGGGGTTTCGGGCGTGCCTTCGCAGGCTTGGTCGCTGTGCCGGAAATACGCGTACTGCACATCGAGATGACGCTTGCCGGCGGGGATGTCCATCGGCTCGCAGGCGCTGCCGCCCGAGAAATGGATCGCGGGCGCCATGTGTGCGAGCTTGATGAAGTTCACGAGGTCCTCGAGCGTGGCATAGCGCCGACCGCGCTCGAGATCGGTGACGAAAGGCGGTCCGCCCACCGGCGAGAACACCATCGCATCACCGCCGAAGCGTACGGTGCGCGCCGGGTTGCGCGCATGCACCTCGAAGGTCGCGGGTGCCGTCTTGAGCAAGGCACGGCAGAGACCGCGCGGTATCCGCACCCGCTCGCCCTGCACATCTGCGCCCGCCGCGCGCCACAGACGCAGTGACTCGGGGTCGCGCCGGAACTCGACGCCGATCTCCTGCAGCAGCGTCTCGGCGTTGTGCTCGATGATCTCGATCGCTTCGCTGTGCAGTAGTTCAACTGCCGGGATCTTGCGACGGATGTAGCCGAGCTGGACGGCAGTCTGACGGCTGCGCTCGGCGCGCCGCACGTCACGGGTACGTCGGGGGGCGGGCGGGGCCGCTGCGGCAGCTTGCGGGGCGTCGTCGCTCATGCGTTTTCGCGACGCGAGTACGCCGCGGTCGCAAGGCCGGTATTTTTGGTGTCGATCCACCGTCGGAGGTGCAAGCGCTTCAAGGCGGGATACCGGCTCAGTCGGGGAGGAGGGCTGACACTGAAGGTCGGGCGACGGGCTGTCAACCGATGCGGCACGGGTACAGCGGGTGGCGTTCAGCGATAGACTGCGGTCATGAACTCCACCGTGGTTGCCGCGCCCGATCTCGCCGCTGCCGTTGTCGCGTTGCGCGCGGGTGGACTGGTGGCGATGCCGACCGAGACCGTCTACGGTCTTGGCGCCGACGCGCGCAACCCGGCTGCGCTGCGCAAGATCTACGCGATCAAGAACCGTCCGGTCGACCATCCTTTGATCCTGCACCTCGCCGACGCCGCAGCGCTGCCGGAGTGGGTCGTCGAGGTGCCCCCCGCCGCGCAAGTGCTTGCGGCGCACTTTTGGCCCGGTCCTTTGACGCTGGTGTTGCGGCGGGCGCCCGGCGTACCGGATGAACTGACCGGCGGCCAGGACTCGGTCGCCATCCGCGTGCCATCCCATCCGGTCGCGCAGGCCTTGCTGCGCGCCTTCGGCGGCGGCATCGCAGCGCCCTCGGCGAACCGCTATGGTCGTGTGTCACCGACCTGTGCCGCGCATGTTCGCGAGGAGTTCCCGGAAGGCATCGCGGTGATCCTCGAGGGCGGTGACTGTGAGGTCGGCCTCGAGTCGACCATCGTCTCCTTGCTCGGACCGCTGCCACAGTTGCTGCGTCCCGGCGGGATTCCTCGCGCTGAGATCGAGGCTGTGCTCGGCGCGCCGGTGGCGGGTGTCGTCGCTGCGCCCGTGCCGCGTGTCCCCGGCAGCACCGCGCAGCATTACGCGCCGCGCACGCCTCTCGAACTGGTACCCGCAGGCGACCTTGCCGATGCCGTCGCGCGCGCGGCGGCTGAGGGCCTGCAGGTGGCGACGCTCGGATGTCCGCCCGGCTGCGATGCTGCGACCTACGGGCGAGCGCTCTATGCGGACTTGCGCAGACTCGATGCGCGCGGCGTCGACCGTCTGCTGGTGGAGGAGGCGCCAGCGACGCCCGAGTGGGAGGCCGTACGCGATCGTCTCGCCCGTGCCGCCGCCACGTTCCGCTAGGCGCGCTCCCTCCATCGTGCAAAAATCTCGCTCTATGAAGACCCGCCGTCCTGCGACGCGCGCCGCGCGCGCTGCGTTCATCGATCCGTTCGCGCCCCGCGAGATCCGTCGCCTGGTGGCCGAGTTCGGATCGCCGTTGCTCATCGTCGACTGCGAGCGAGTGCGGCGACAGTTCCGGCAACTGCAGCAGGCGTTACCTGGGGTCGACCTGCACTATGCGCTCAAGCCGTTGCCGCATCCGGCGGTCGTGCGCACAGTATTGGGGGAGGGTGGTTTTCTCGATCTTGCGACCACCGGCGAGGTGGAGCTGGTCGCGCGCATGGGCGTCGATCCGGCGCTCTGCATCCACACCCACCCCATCAAACGGGATATCGACATCCGCGCCGCGCTCGATCGCGGGGTGCGCGTATTCGTGGCCGACAACCCCGACGAGCTGCGCAAGTTCGTGCCCTACGCCGATCGTGCGGCGCTGCTGTTGCGGGTCTCCTTCCGCAGCCCGGGTGCGGTGTCGGATCTCTCGCGCAAGTTCGGCTGCGACCCGGAGCAGTTGTTGCCACTCGCGCGCCGCGCCCACGACCTCGGGCTCACGACCCAAGGATTGTCGTTCCACGTCGGTTCGCAGGCGCCGGATCCGGGTAAGCATGTCGAGGCCATCGAGGTCTGCGGCAAGCTGCTTGCCGCTGCGCGGCGCGAACGGCTCGGACCTTGCGACACCCTCGACATCGGTGGCGGGTTCCCCATCGACTACGGCACGCGCGCCCCCGAGATCAGCTACTTCTGTGCGCCGTTGCGGACAGCGCTTGCGAAACTGCCGAAGCGGGTCCGCGTGATCGCCGAGCCCGGTCGCTACATCGCCGGACCCTCGGCCATCGGCGTGGCGAGCGTGATGGGCCGTGCGCGGCGCGAGGGTCGTTGGTGGTACTACCTTGACGACGGCTTGTACGGGTCCTACAGCGGCCAGTTGTTCGACCACGCGCGCTACCCGCTCGAAGCGCTGAAGCGCGGCGGCAAGCGCGAACCGGCCGTGCTCGCGGGCCCGACCTGCGACAGCATCGATGTGATCGCCGAGAATCTCTCGTTGCCCTTGCTCGACGAGGGCGATCTCGTGGTCGGTCGCGCGATGGGCGCCTACACCTGGGCGAGCGCCTCGGAGTTCAATTTTTTCCCGCGGGCGACGGTGGTGTCGGCAAACCTCGAGCCTGGCGATCGCGGCCAGGTCATGAGCATCGACCGTTGACCATCGCGGCCGCCGGAAGATCCGTGGCGGCCCAAGATGATCAACCTCAGGTTATTAAACCTCAGGCCATTAAGTAGAACAGCCCGTGACGTCACCTACGAGACCCGATCGCCGTCGTTTCCTGATGCTTGGCGCTGCCGCCGCCAAACTCGGGGTCGAGCCGCGTTTTCAGGTCATCTCGGGCTTCCGCTCGGCGCACACCAACGAAATGTTGCGCCGCACCAGCGCTGGTGGCGTCGCGCGCAAGAGCCCGCACATGCAGGGTCGCGCCATCGACGTGCGCTTACAGGGCATCGATTGCGCGGCGGTGCGCGCTTGGGCGGGCTGAGCGTCCGACGCGTCTCGCTGCTCGCCGGCGCTGCGTCGGCGACCGGCGTCGCTGTGATCATCGATGTGTTCCGCGCCTGCTCGCTCGTGGCCCATGCGCTCGCGGCGGGGGCTGAACGCGTATTGCCGGTGTCTGGGATCGAAGAGGCCCGTGCGCTCAAGGCCATCCTGCCTGACGCCTTGCTCGTCGGCGAGCGTCATGCCCGGCCGCTGCCGGGGTTTGACTGCGGCAATTCGCCGACGGATGTCCTGGCGCAACCGCTTGCAGGCCGCACGATCATCCATACCACCCATGCCGGTACCCAAGGTCTCGTGGCTGCCGCACGCTCGGCGCAGAGCGTGTTCACGGGTGCCTTCGTCAACGCCGCGGCGACCGTGGCGGCGATCCGCGCGCTGCATCCCTCCGTCGTGACGCTGGTCGCGATGGGTCACGAGGCGCGTGAGCCCTGCGTTGAGGACGAGTGCTGCGCGGCCTGGTTGGCGACGCGGCTCGGCGAGGGGGTCCAGGGTGGCTCCCCGGACGAAGCGGATCTGCCCGCGCGTCTGCGCGCTGCGCCCGCTGCGGCGAAGTTCTTTGACCCTGCGGCCGATTGGGCGCCGGAGGGCGATTTCGCGCTCTGCACGGCGATCGATCAGGTTCCGTTCGCAGTGGCGCTCGGGCGCTCGGACGAGGGGTGGCTCGAGTTGCGGCGGTGGTCCGCGTGAGCCCTGCTGCCGACGCGTCAGGACAGCTTGGCGTAGTGCAGCGGCAGTGCGGTGGTCGACTTGATGGTCTCGAGCGAGAAACTGGCGCTGACATCCAGCATGTCGATTGCCGCGATCAGTCGTTTGTAGACTGCGTCGTAGGCGGCGATGTCAGGTACCACCACCCGCAGCAGATAATCGACGTCGCCGCTCATGCGGTGCAGTTCGGTGACCTCGGGTAGGTCGCGGACCACCTTCGAGAAGCGCTCGAACCAGTTGGCGCTGTGGCTCGGGGCTTTGATGGTGACGAACACCGTGGTGCCGACATCAAGGGCGCGCGCATCGAGCAAGGCCACCGTACGACGGATCACGCCGGTCTCACGCAGCCGTTGGATGCGTCGCCAGCAGGGCGCTTTCGAGAGGCCGACGCGCTCGGCGATCTCGGTGGCCGTCAGGTCGGCATCCTTCTGCAAAAGATCCAGTATCTTGCGATCTAGCTTGTCCACGAAACACCGTTGCGCGAAACCTTTATTTTAAGGTATATCGTTTCGCTTGTCACGCCAGTCAGACAGGGAAACGCAACCCGATTGCCCGCCTTGCGGGATATCGTAGAGACTCATGGGACTGCTGCGACATTTCGAAGAGCACCCGGCCTCGGTCGGTGAGAGCTATGTCGGGCACCTCTTGCAAGCCACGGCCTTCGGCCTGCGGATGATCGTCGCAGGGACGGCCTGCCTGCTGCACGGCCTGTTCCCCTTTCTGTGTGTAACCACCGGGTCCGAGGCGATGCAGCGCCTGCACGCCGAGATGGCGGCGCGTCGCGCGAAGGCCTGTACGGACGCTGTGCCAGGGCCATCGCCCCGCCGGTGATGGCGCCTCGCCCGGGACACTCGGGCCCGCAGGGTTGCGGAACAGTCTAGAATCCGCGCCCCGCCTCGTCCCTGCAGGTCTCCCCTTGAGCACAACCTCCTCGAACCTGCCCGAATTGCGCCTGCGTCGCGGTGAAGATCGACGCCTGCGTGCGGGACATCTTTGGGTCTTCAGCAACGAGGTGGACACCGCCGCGACACCCCTCACCGCGTTCGAGCCTGGGCAGCAGGCGCGGGTGGTGACCGACCGCGGGCAGCCTCTCGGCGTCGCCTATGTGAACCCGGCGACGCTGATCGCCGCGAGGTTGCTGACGCGTGACGCCGAGACGCCGGTCGGTCGGGCGTGGGTCCTCACGCGGCTGCGTGCAGCGCTGGCGTTGCGCGAGAGCCTGTATCCCAAGCCCTACTATCGCCTGGTGTTCGGCGAGGCTGACGGCTTGCCGGGTCTCGTCATCGATCGCTACGGCGATGTCCTGGTCGGCCAGATCGGAACCGCCGGCATGGAGCGGCTGCGACCGGTCATCGAAGCTGCGCTCGTCAAGGTGATCGCGCCACGGGTCCTGCTCTGGAAGAACGACTCGGGCGCCCGTAGCGTCGAGGCTCTGCCGAGCGAGATCGTCTGCGTCCAAGGCGACATGCCGACGGAGCTCGAAGTGCGCGAAACGCTGCCCGACGGGCGAGAGCTGCGTTTCGCCATCCCTTTCGAGAGCGCTCAGAAGACCGGCTGGTTCTACGACCAGACCTTCAACCGCAGTTTGCTCGGACGCTTTCTACCCCCGGGAAAGCGCGTGCTCGATGTCTGTAGCTACGCCGGCGGTTGGGCGACGACGGCCGCCGCCCTCGGCGCCCCCGCGATCACCTGCATCGATTCGTCCGCGAGCGCCCTCGCCCTCGCGGGGGTGCATGTGCAGGCGGCGGTGGTAGGGGACGGCGCCGCGCCCGTCGTCCCGACCCTGTTGCGCGATGACGCATTCGACGCCCTTGCCGCGCTCGCCGCCGCCGGTGAGCGTTTCGATGCAGTGATCGTCGATCCACCGGCTTTCATCAAGCGCCGCAAGGAATTTCCGCAGGGACAGGCCGCCTATCGCAAGCTCAACCAGCTCGCGATGCGGGTGCTTGAACCGGAAGGTCTGCTGGTGTCGTGTTCCTGCTCCTTCCACATGCCGGGTGAGGAACTTCGCGGGGCGATCCAGTCCGCGGCCCGGCATGTCGATCGTTTCGTGCAAGTGCTGCATCAAGGCGGACAGTCGCCGGATCACCCCGTCCACCCCGCCATCCCCGAGACGCGTTACCTCAAGGCGTTTTTCTGCCGCGTTACCCGGTCGCTGTAGTTAGAATCGCGGGATGCTGACCTATCCCGGCTTCGATCCGGTCGCCTTCTCGCTGGGACCTCTCCAGGTGCGTTGGTACGGGCTCACCTACGTCATCGCCTTTGCCACGGCGTGGTGGCTCGCCCGTCGCCGCGCGGCACGGCCAGGTTCGACCTGGAGCGCGGTCGACATCGATGATTTCCTGTTCTTCGCGATGCTCGGGGTGATCCTCGGCGGGCGCCTCGGCTATGTCCTCTTCTATGGGCTCGGCTTCTGGGCTGAGGATCCGTGGTATCCACTGCGCATCACGAGCGGGGGCATGTCCTTCCATGGCGGCTTGATCGGCGTGCTGCTGGCGCTCGGGTGGTTCGCGCGAAGCCGCGGTCGGCAGATCGCCGATGTGTTCGACTTCGCCGCCGCCTTGCCGGGGCTCGGCATCTTCGCCGTGCGTATGGGTAACTTCATCAACGGCGAATTGTGGGGTCGGCCGGGTGATGCGCCCTGGGTCTTGCTGGTGGATGGGATGCCGCGCCACCCTACCCAGGTGTACGAAGCCTTGCTCGAGGGTCTGCTGCTCGCCGCCGTGCTCGGGTGGTTCACCTCGAAGCCGCGCCCGCGTTTCGCGCCCGCTGGCCTGTTCCTCGTGATGTACGCCCTTGGACGCCTCACGGTAGAGTTCTGGCGGTTGCCTGACGAACATATCGGCTACCTCTACGGCGGCTGGCTCACCATGGGACACTTGCTGACCCTGCCGATGCTGATCGCCGGACTCGCCTTGTTGTCGCTCGCGTATCGTCGCGGCGAGCCGAGCGGGAACGAGCGGACGACAGAGCGGCGCTGACCGATGCAGCAGTACCAAGATCTGCTGCGTCTCGTGCGCGACCACGGCACCCGCAAGGCCGACCGCACCGGAACCGGCACGCTCTCGGTGTTCGGTCATCAGATGCGTTTCGACCTGCGGCGTGGGTTTCCGTTGGTCACCACCAAAAAAGTGCACCTGAAGTCGGTGGTGCACGAACTGCTCTGGTTCCTGCGCGGCGACACCAATGTCGCCTACCTGCGCGAGCATGGAGTTTCGATCTGGGACGCATGGGCGGATGCCGACGGGGAACTCGGGCCGGTCTACGGTAAGCAGTGGCGCTCTTGGCCGACCCCCGATGGCGGCAGCATCGACCAGATCGCCGAGGTGCTTCACCAGCTGCGGACGCAGCCCGACTCTCGGCGCATCATCGTCAGCGCCTGGAATGTGGGTGAACTCTCGAAGATGGCGTTGATGCCGTGCCACGCTTTCTTCCAGTTCCATGTGGCGGAGGGCCGGCTTTCTTGTCAGCTCTACCAGCGCAGCGCCGACCTCTTCCTCGGAGTGCCGTTCAATATCGCCTCTTATGCATTGCTCACCCACATGGTGGCGGAGCAATGCGCGCTTGATGTCGGTGATTTCGTCTGGACCGGCGGCGATTGCCATCTCTACCTCAATCATCTCGAGCAGGTGGATCTGCAGCTCGCGCGGGAACCGCGGCCGCTGCCGACACTGGCGATCCTTCGGCGTCCGCACAGCTTGTTCGACTATGCTTTCGATGACTTCGATTTCCGCGGCTATGACCCGCACCCGGCCATCCGTGCGCCGGTGGCGGTCTGAGCCCGTCACGCTCGTAGACAATATAAAGGAGAGACCCCACCGTGCCGATTCCTGAAATGCGTACCAGCCGCTGGATCGAGGTCCGCGATTCCCCCATACATGGCAAGGGCGTGTTCGCTGCGCGCCGCATCCCGAGGGGCACCCGGGTCATCGAGTATCTCGGTGACCGGATCACGCACAAGCAAGCAGACGATCGATACGTAGACCACGACCCGAACGACAACCACACGTTCCTTTTCATCGTCGACCGACATGTGGTGATCGATGCGGGCGTCGGTGGCAACGGTGCGCGCTTCATCAACCACTCCTGCGATGGCAACTGCGAGTCGATCATCCAGGAGCGCCGCGTCTTCATCGAGTCGGCCCGCCTCATCGAGAAGGGTGAGGAACTCGGCTATGACTACGAGATCGGGCGCGAGAAGGACGATCCGGACGATGTCGATGAGATCTTCGCCTGCCGCTGTGGCAGCCCGAAGTGCCGCGGCACCATGCTTTACCCAGCCGAGAAGCCGGTGAAGAAGGCACCAAAGAAAAAGGCCAAGAAAACGGCCAAGAAAACGGTCAAGAAGCCGGCCAAGAAGCCGGCCAAGAAGCCGGCCAAAAAGCCCGTTGTCCGCGCCAAGGCCGGTCGCCGACGCTGACATGCCGACACCGTCGATCACGCTCGCGGTCGCCGTGGCCGACAACGGCGTGATCGGCCGTGACGGTGGGCTGCCGTGGCGATTGCCGGAGGATCTGCGGCGCTTCAAGGCGGCGACGATCGGCAAGCCGGTGGTCATGGGTCGCAAGACATTCGAGTCGATCGGTCGCGCCTTGCCGGGGCGCCTCAACATCGTCCTCACGCGCCAAGCGGGCTGGCTGCCGCACGATCCCGTCGTGCAGGTGGTGCCGGACCTCGCGACGGCGCTGGCCGTCGCCGGCGAAGTACCCGAGCTGACGGTCATCGGCGGCGCGCAGATCTACGCGCTCGCGCTGCCGCTGGCCGAGCGCATCCTGCTCACTGAAGTCCATGCCCAGCCGGAAGGCGATGCCCGTCTGACGCCGTTCGATCCGCAGGTGTGGCGAGAGACCGCGCGCGAGCGTTGGCCGGCCGACGAACGGCATGCCTGCGACATGTCCTTCGTGACACTGGTGCGTCGTGATACCGCCTGACGGACGCTGATACACCCCCACTCGTCATGATCCGGTAATGCTTTTGTAATCGTTCCGTCACGCGGGGTGGCGACCATGGCGGCCTATCTGTACTAGGTCCGTCCGAGGTCATCATGTCCATCAATTTCAGCGTCCGCACCGCCTGTCGCACTGCCATCGTCGCAGCCCTGCTCGCCCCGATCGGCGCGCTCGCGCAACAGGCCCCTGCGCCCACCGGCGCCGACGCGCTGGAGGAAGTGGTCATCACCGCCATCATCGACTCGGCGAAGCGTTCGGCAGACCAGCAGAAGAACGCCAGCGGCGTCACCAATGTGGTGGCCGCGGACGCCATCGGTCGTTTTCCGGACCCGAACATCGCCGAGGCGCTGCAACGCGTCGTCGGCGTCGCGATCTCTCGTGATCAGGGCGAGGGCCGGTACATCAATGTCCGTGGCGGCCCGTCTGAATTCTCCGCCGTGACCATCGACGGTGTCACCATCGCGGCGCCGGATCCCACGACGCGCGCCATCGACCTCGATACCGTGCCCTCGGACATCGTCAGCTCGCTCGAGATCACCAAAACACTGCGTCCGGACCAGGATGCCGATTCGATCACGGGTGCGGTCAACATCAAGACCCAGTCACCGTTCGACTACAAAGGTTTCCGTGCCCGGGGCTCGTTCGGTGGATCCTACAACGAGTTCGGCGGCACCCACGACAAGCGCGGCTCGTTCACCGTGAGCGATATCTGGGACGGCGACCAGCGCTTCGGGCTGCTGCTCTCGGGCAGTTACTCCGAGACTGACCGTCAGGTCGACAACATCGAGACCGCATGGGCCCGGTTGAACCGGCCCGAAGGCGGGCAGGTGTTCGGCGCCGTCGAAACACTGTTCAAAGATTACGATACCCAGCGCGAGCGTATGGCCTTGACCGGTGCGGCGGAGATGCGCACCGACGACGGCGGCCGCCTCTTCGCCCGCGGCACTTGGTCGCGTTTCACGGACGATGAGTACCGGAACCAGCTGTTGGTGCTCTGGAGCGAGGGCAGGCTGTTGCCGGGGGCGACCGATGAGCGCGCAGCGTTCACTGGCATCCGTGTCGGCAAGCAGATCCGCCATCGCACCGTGCTCAACGAGATCGTCACCGGCGCGATCGGCGGCTCAAAGGACTTTGACACGTGGACGCTCGATGGAGCGGTGTCGATCGCGAGCACCGAACAGACCTACCCCCGCCGCGACGAGTTGCTGTGGCGCACCGCGGCGCTCGGCACGACCACCGCGCCGATCAGCTACGATTTCACGGGTAATGTCCGCGAGCCCTCGATTTCGCTGTTCACCACCAACCAGCACCTCGACCCGGCGAACTTCTCGTTCCGCGAGAACGCGTATCGCACCGCCGACACCTCCGACGATTCGATCGCGGCAACTATCAATGCGGGCCTCCCGGTGCAGTGGGGTGGTGCCGAAGGCAGCTTGAAGTTCGGTGCCAAGTACAAGGTCGGTGAGCGAAAAGCGGATGAGAACCGTTACCGTGACCGGGCTTCGTCAGCCTCGCTCGGTCGTCCGCTCTCGGGCTACCTCTCAAGCCTCCCGAGCCGGAACTACAACTACGACCTCGGGTTCAAGGTCGACACCTCCCTGGCGAACGCCTACTACGACGCCACCAAGGCGAGCTCGCCGATCCGCGTCGAGGCGTCGGCGACCGCCGACTACACGGCCGATGAGACCGTGCTCGCAGGCTACGCCATGACCGATCTCGACTTCGGACGCTTGAGCCTGGTGGCGGGGTTGCGCGTCGAGCGCACCGAGACCGAAGGGTCCGCCCCGGTGTACAACCAAGTCACGGGCGCCCTCAGCACCCGTACCGACGAGCGCAGCTACACCGATATCTTCCCCGGTCTCACGCTGCGCTACGAGGTCACCGACGCGCTAATCGCCCGTGCCGCTATCACCCGCGGCATGATGCGCCCGGACTTCACCGATATCGTTCCGCGCGCCGTCGAGTCGCAGGAAGGCACGCTGCTTGTCATCCAGCAGGGCAATCCGGAGCTCAAACCGACGCTGTCGAACAACCTCGACGCGTCACTCGAGTACTACTTCGATCCGATCGGTCTCTTGTCGGCCAGCGGTTTCTACAAGGACCTCTCCGACTACAACTACACGCTGCGCAGCTCGGGGACCTACTTGGGTGCGCCGGCTGCGATCATCACGCCGGAGAACGCGGATGGTGAGCTGTACGGCGTCGAGCTCGCTTGGCAGCAGCAGTTCACGCAGCTGCCGGGTTGGCTGTCGGGCTTCGGCGTGTTCGCGAACTTCACCTATGTCGATGCCTCCATCGATGTCGGCCGCAGCTACGGCGGTCGGACGTACTTCCCGTTGCCCGGGCAGTCCGAGACGGTGTCGAACTTCGCGCTGTTCTACGAAAAGGGTCCGGTCAGCCTGCGGCTGAGCTTCACCGACCGCAGCGACTACCTCGATGAGATCAACGCGGAGGACGGTGCGCTCGATCTCTATGTCGCGGGTCGCGACCAGATCGATTTCACCGCCAGCTACCAGTTCAGCAAGATGCTCGAGGGTTTCGTCGAGGCCAAGAACCTGACCAACTCCAAGGGCATCCGCTACTACGGTCGGCCGAGCCGGGTCTACGAGTACGAGCAGTTCGGCTACAGCGTATTCGTGGGTGCGCGTCTGAAGCTGTAAGAGAAGC
>CAMAQZ010000002.1 GCA_945860725.1 Klebsiella pneumoniae
GCGACCGCCTTGTCGCGCACCGAAAACTCCCAGATCTGCGGTGACATGCCCGGCACGACATACATCGCGAGCTCGCCTTCATAGGTCTTGCAGACCCAGCCCTTGTTCGAGAATTTCTGTACTACACCGCCGCGGTCGCCGTCGGAGTAGCGCCAATTGAGCGAGAACAGGGTCCAAAGCCCGACCGCCAAGAGCAGGCCGGCGAGCCAGTAGAGAAAGAACCGTTTGATGCGCCGGCCGAGGCTGACCTTGGTGGGGGGCAGCGGCGGCGGTGGTGGGGAGCGCACCGCGGCGGGTGTTGGCGCTGACCCGCTCGTGGGGTCAGGCGAGGGTGTGGAAGACTCGTTGGACATCGTCGTCCTGCTCCAGTTTGTCGATGAGGGCCAGCACTTCTGCAGCGTCCGCTTCTGCGAGTTCGACGGGCGCCATGCAGAGGTATTCGTGTTCAGCGGAGAGCGGCGCGATCTGGCGCGCCTCGAGAGCCTCCTGCATGCGGCCGAAATCCTCGAATGAGCAGCGTAACAGGAGCTGCGGTTCGCCCTTCTCGCCGACGCTCTCGCCCATCTCGTCGAGACCGTGGTCGATCAGATAAAGCTCGAGGTCATCCTGATCGATGCCCGCCGGATTGAGCCGGAACACACCCATCTTGCGGAACATGAACGAGGTGCTGCCGTTGGTGGCCAGGTTGCCGCCGTTCTTGGTGATCACGTTGCGCACGGTCGCCACGGTGCGGGTCGGGTTGTCGGTGGCGGTCTCGACGAGCAGGGCGATGCCGTGCGGGGCGTAGCCCTCGTAGAGGACTTCGTCGTAGTTCGTGGCGTCGCGGCCGCTCGCACGCTTGATGGCGGCCTCGACCTTGTCCTTGGGCATGTTCACCGCGCGGGCGTTCTGCAGCATCCGGCGCAGCGTCGGATTGGCCTGCGGATCGGGGCCGCCTGACTTGACCGTCATGGTGATGTCTTTGGCGATCCGCGCGAACTGCTTGGCCATGCGGTTCCAACGCGCGAACATCGTATGTTTGCGGACTTCGAACATGCGTCCCATAGGCCCATGTTAACCGGCTTGGGCACCCCGCGCCTATGCGGGTGGGATCTTTCCCGTGCCGCGCTGGTCTACACTTTGTGAGTGTCATGGCGAAGGCCATGTCCTGACGCCCGTTTTCCAACCCTTTAAGGTGGATGATGGACTACCGCGCGATCCTGCAACGCAAGCTGCTCTGGGCCATCGTGCTCGGGCTCTATCCGGCCATCAAGGCGTCGCGCCTCGACCCGATCGCGGCGCTGCGTTACGAATGACCGGCGCTGGCGTGCCCGGTTGCTCGCGCTCGTAGCCCTGCATCGCCGCCAGCTCGGCTTTTTTGGTCATCACGATGATGCTGATCCGGCGGTTGATCGGATTGCGCGGGTCTTTCTTGTCGAACAGGATCGCCGATGACACGCCGACCACACGGACGATCTTGTCCTCGCCCAGGCATCCGGACAGCAGTGCACGCCGTGCCGCGTTGCCGCGGTCTGCCGAGAGCTCCCAGTTGCTGTAGCTGTTCGGACGGCCGTCACCATAGGGCGTGTTGTCGGTGTGCCCGGAGATGCTGATGCGGTTCGGCACCGAGTGCAAATAGGGCCCCAATTCGCGCAGGATGCGGGTGGTGTAGTCCTTCAGGAGCGTGCTGCCGAGATCGAACATCGGACGGTTCTGCGTATCGATGACCTGGATGCGCAGACCCTCCGGCGTGATGTCGAGCAACAACTGGTCCTTGAACGGCTTTAATGCTTCGCTCTTTTCTATGGCGTCGCGCAATTGGTCATGCAGCGCATCGAGCTGCGCTTTCTCACGCGACTCTGCGACTTTGCGTGCGCGGGCTTCCTCCGGTGTCTCCGCGCGCTGCGCGGCTTCGAGGTCTTCCAGCACTTGCCCGATCATGGGTTTCACATCGGGTCCGGCGCGTGGCGCCTCCATCGCGCCGCCCAGATTGATCGCGCTGCTGCTCGCGCCGCCGGGGCCGTTCTGACCGGGTGCCGGCTTCGGCGACGAGCCCTCCTGCATGCTCGGGTTCTTGAAGTACTCGAAAATCGCCGCCCACTTCTCCGGATCTGCGGTAGCGACTAACCACATGACCAAAAAAAACGCCATCATCGCGGTGACGAAGTCGGCATAAGCGACTTTCCAGGCGCCGCCATGATGTCCTCCGGCGATGATCTTCTTGCGCCGGATAATGATCGGACGTACCGGTTGGCCGTCCTTGTCTTTGAGGTTCGCTGCCATCGGGGCGTCTCCTTACTCGGCCGCAGCCTTAGCCTTTCCCTTGAGGTGCGCCTCGAGGTCGACGAAGGTCGGCCGTACATCGGCGAACAGCAGCTTGCGTGCGAACTCGACAGCGACTTGCGGCGGGTAGCCGCGTACGCTCGCCACCAACGCCATCTTCACCACCTCAAAGGCCTTGCCCTCCTCGTGGGCGCGCCCCTCCATCGCGGCGGCGATCGGCCCGACGAAGCCATAAGCGACGAGGATGCCGAGGAAGGTGCCGGTGAGCGCCGCGCCCACCTTCATGCCGATCTCCGCGTTGCTCGAACCTTCGATGGCGGACATGGTGTTGATGATGCCGAGCACGGCAGCCACGATGCCGAAACCAGGCAGCGCATCGGAAACCTTTTGCACCGCATGGGCCGGCTCCAAGGTCTCTTTGTGGTGGGTCTCGAGCTCGTAGTCGAGCAGGCTCTCGAGCTCGTTCGGGTCGAGGTTGCCGCCGACCATCAAGCGCAGACAATCGGTGATGAACTCGAGCATGTGGTGGTCGGCGACGATGCTCGGATATCGGCTGAAGAGTTCGCTTTTCGCGGGGTTTTCGATGTCCGACTCGATCGCGAGCAGACCCTCTTTACGGGCTTTCACCAGCAGGTCGAACACCAGCTTCAGCAGATCGACATAGGCATCGCGGGTATAGGCGGGCGGCTTGAACAGGCCGATCGCGTTGTTGAACGACGCCTTGACGACCTTCAGGGGGTGGCTGGTGATGAAGGCGCCCAATGCGGCACCGATGATCACCACGATCTCGGAGGGGTGCCAGAGCAGCAGCAGGTTGCCGCCCGCCATCAGGAATCCGATGGCCACTGATGCCAGGACGATGATGGAACCGATCATCGCGATCATGAGATGCGCTCGCAGGGGTTGCAGGGGGCCTAACCCGGTAACGGCCACCCCATGACGGACTTTAATTAATCTGGTTGAGCATTGGCTGTGACGCAGGTCACAATAAGGTTCCTCCACCGCGCTCTCTGGTGATCGCCATGTTCGACTTGCCCCTCTATCTCACCGGTCTGGCCGCTTTGGCCGTGTTCGCTGCGGCGGGGTGGGTGCTGTCGGTGTATCGCAGCAATGTCGACCATGTGGATACCCAGTGGTCGCTGATGTTTCTCTTGGCGATGCTCGTCTACGCCGGCACCGTCCCCGAGACCCAGCGCGGCCGCTGGGTGTTGGTGCTGGTGGGGCTCTGGGCCATCCGCCTCGCGGTCTACCTCACTGCGCGCAACTGGGGGCACCCGGAGGACCGCCGCTATCAGGCGATCCGCAGGCGTAACACGCCCGGGTTCGCCTTCAGCAGCCTGTACCGCGTCTTCTTGATCCAGGCCGCGCTCGCCTGGGTGATCTCGCTGCCGTTGCTCGGCGCCGCGCTCGGCCGCACGGAGCTTGGCTGGCTCGACTTTGCGGGCGTTGCCCTCTGGGTCGTCGGATTCGTGTTCGAGACGGTGGGCGACTGGCAGCTCGCGCGCTTCAAACGCGATCCGGCCAACGCTGGCAAGGTCATGGACCGCGGCTTCTGGCGCTGGACGCGCCATCCGAACTACTTCGGCGATTTCTGCGTGTGGTGGGGCTTCGGGCTCATCGGCCTGTCTGCTGGCGCATGGTGGTGCCTGCTCGGCCCGGTGCTGATGAGCGTGCTGCTGCTGCGGGTCTCAGGCGTCACGCTCCTCGAGCGCGACATCGGGCAGCGTCGCCCGGAGTACTCGGAGTACATCCGCCGCACCAACGCGTTCTTCCCCGGCCCGCGCCGGGGTTGATCGCCCGCGTCAGCCGCTCTTAGGACCCAGACCCTCGCGAGGCGCGCTTGCGCTCGTTTTCTTTGAGGAAGCGCTTGCGCAGCCGGATCGATTGAGGGGTCACCTCGACGAGCTCGTCGTCGTTGATGAACTCCACGGCGTACTCCAGCGTCAGCGGGATGGGCGTTACGAGCAACAACGCATCGTCCTTGCCGGCGGCGCGGACGTTGCTCAGCTTCTTCTCCTTGACCGGGTTCACCACCAGGTCGTTGTCGCGGCTGTGGATGCCGACGATCATGCCCTCGTACACCGTCGTGCCGTGCTCGACGAACAATCGGCCCCGCTCTTGGAGCGTGAACAGCGAGTAGGCGACCGCGGAACCCGGCTCGTTGCTGATGAGCACGCCGTTGTGGCGCTCGGGGATCTCGCCCTTGACCACATCGTAGCCGTCGAAGATGTGGCTCATGAGACCGGTACCGCGGGTCATGGTCATGAACTCGCCCTGGAAGCCGATCAGCCCGCGCGCCGGGATGCGGTATTCGAGGCGGACGCGCCCCTGACCCCGGCCTGAGGGGTCGCCCTCGATGACCATGTCGAGGAGTTCGCCGCGACGGGTGCCGAGCTCGGACATCACGCCGCCCTGCAGCCCTTCGTCGATGTCGATGGTGAGGGCTTCGAAGGGTTCCTGCGATTGACCCTCCACCACGCGCTTGAGGACCTGCGGCTTGCCGACCGCGAGCTCGAAGCCTTCGCGGCGCATGTTCTCGACCAAGATGGTCAGGTGCAGTTCGCCGCGGCCGGCGACGCGGAACACATCGGCGTCGGCGGTCTCCTCGACGCGCAGCGCGACGTTGCTCTGCAGTTCGCGCATCAGGCGATCGCGGATCTGACGGCTGGTCACGAACTTGCCCTCGCGTCCGGCGAGCGGCGAGGTGTTGACCTGGAAGGTCATCGCGAGCGTCGGTTCGTCAATATCGATCGGCGGTAGACCCTGCGGATTCTCGGGGTCGCAGAGCGTGAGGCCGATGTTGACCTCCTCGATTCCGGTGATGGCGACGATGTCGCCGGCCGAAGCCGCCTCGACCGGTATGCGCTCGAGGCCGCGGAAGGTCAGGACCTGACCGATACGACCGGTGCCGCGGCTTTCATCGCCCCAGCGCAGGGCGACGGGCTTGCCGCTCTTGAGGGTGCCCTGACGGATGCGCCCGATACCGATCCGGCCGACATAGGAGTTGTAGTCGAGCTGCGAGATCTGTAGTTGCAGCGGACCCTCGGCATCGATCGACGGCGGGGGGATGTTCGCGAGCACCGATTCGTAGAGCGCGGTCATGTCGGTGGCGGGCTTGCTGAGATCGGTGGTCGCCCAACCCTGCAGCGCCGACGCGTACACAATCGAGAAGTCGAGCTGGGCGTCGGTCGCGCCCAATTTATCGAACAGTTCGAAGGTGCGGTCGACGACCCAGTCAGGACGCGCGCCGGGACGGTCGATCTTATTGACCACCACGATCGCCCCGAGCCCGAGCGCTAGGGCTTTGCGGGTCACGAAGCGGGTCTGGGGCATCGGGCCTTCGACTGCGTCCACCAACAGCAGCACGCCATCGACCATCGACAGCACGCGCTCAACCTCGCCGCCGAAGTCGGCATGGCCCGGGGTGTCGACGATATTGATGCGGGTACCGCGATACTCGATGGCGCAATTCTTGGCGAGGATGGTGATACCGCGCTCGCGCTCCAGATCGTTCGAGTCCATCACGCGCTCGCCGATGCGTTCGTGTGCGGCGAAGGTGCCGGACTGCTTCAGCAGGCAGTCGACCAGCGTGGTCTTGCCGTGGTCGACATGCGCGATGATCGCGATGTTGCGGATGGGACGGGCGGTGCTCATGGTGGGGATATCCGTACGGAGCCGGGCCCAGGGCGGGCGGCGAGGGGCGGGCAAAAAGGTCGCGCAGCGTACCAGAGCCCGGCCCTTTGCGGCGACTTGGTCGGCGCGCCAGGGACGGCGGGGCGGTACAGGGGGGTGCAGGGCGGCGCGATTACGGGCATCCTTCGCCCACGGGCGACGCCCGTCGCCGGTTCGTTGCAGAATTTTTACATCAGAGTTTTTTAAGGAGTCCCCCCATGATCGATCCCCGTCAACGCACGAGCCGTCCCAGGGCGATGATCGCCTGCGCCCTCGTCGCCGTGCTTACCGTGGCTGCGCTCGGCGTCGCCGAGGCTCAGCAGAACCGCGCCGCCCAGCAGATCAAGTACCGGCAGGCCGCCTACACCGTTCTCGGCACACAGTTCGGCATCATGGGTGCGATGGCGCAGGGCCGTGCGCCCTGGGACGCCAAAGCGTTTGCGACAGCCGCCGAGCGGGCCGCCTTCATCGCGACCGTGGTCCCGGATACTTTTCCGGCAGGCTCCGAATCGGGCGCGCCGACCAAGGCCAAGCCCGAGATCTGGCGCAACGAGGCAGAGATCGGTCGGTTGATGACCGATCTGCAGTCGAAGACCGCTGCGCTCGCCACCGCCGCCAAGGGCGGCAATGTAGATGCGGCCAAGGCGGCGCTCGGTGCGGCCGGGCAGACCTGTAAGGCGTGCCACGACAAGTACAAGCTCGATTGAACACCGAAGATGTGCTGACCGGGGCGGTCGATCGGCCGCACGGACGGCTGCAGTACGCGGTCTCGGGCCGCAACCACGGTCAAGCGGTGTTGTTGCTGCACCCGCTCGGCTCGGACCTCGCGTTCTGGCAGCCGCAGCTTAAGACGCTCGGTCTGCGCTTTCGGGTGATCCGCTTCGATGCCCGCGGACACGGCGGCTCCGTCATCGCTGCGGGCGCTCCGCTCGCCTGCACGATGACGGACCTGCTCGATGATGCCTGTGCCGTGCTCGACGAACTCGATGTGGACCGTGCGCACTGGTGCGGGCTGTCGCTCGGCGGTGCGGTCGCTTTGCAGGCTGCGCTCAGCGTGCCGGTGCGGGTACAACGCTTGGTGCTCGCCCACACCGCTGCGGCGTTCCCGCCACGCGGGCTCTGGGACGAGCGCATCAGCACCGTCTCGATGCAGGGGATGACACCGCTCGTCGAGGGTCTCGGCGCGCGATGGTTCTCCTCTGGATTCGCGAGCGCGAATCCGGCCGCCGTGCTGGAAGCCGAAGCGACCTTGCGCAAGACACAGCCACGCGGCTATGCCGAGTGCTGCGCCGCCTTGCGCGACTTCGACGTCTCCGCGGAGCTCGGCGCGGTGCTTGCGCCGACGCTGGTGATCGGCGGTGCACAGGACATCGCCACGCCGCCCGAGCGTGCCGAGGCGCTGCACGATCTCATCCCCGGCGCGGATCTGCTGATGCTCGACAGCGGTCATCTCTCCAACGTCGAACAGGCCGAGGAGTTCTCCGAGGCGGTCAGCGGATTTCTGCGGGACTGACCGCGCGCTCCGCTGCGCCCCGCCACCCCTAGCCGACCTGCCTCCCTCGTGGCCGAGTCAGAATGGAAATCCGACTATCTGCCGCTATGGATCGGCGGGGCGATCCGTGGTCGGGTACGCGGCGATGTCGTTCCGGGCTTGCGCGGCATGTCCGAGATCGACTCGGCTGAGGTGGGTCTGCGCTTGCGCGAGCAAGCCGGCGGTCTCGCCTGCGCAGCGGCGTTGCGCGCCGCCTGCAGGGCACGCAGCCGCGCCTTGCAGTCGGTGGCTCAGCAACTGCACCGCGCCGGGCTCATCGCCGACTGGCGCAACGAAGCGAGTGCCTTGCTCGATGAGCAGGGCGTCGAAATCGCACGCTGCGAGCGCGGCGCGTTCTGCACGCTCGGGCTGCAGAACCGCGCCGTGCACATCAATGGTTGGCATCCTGACGGGCGGCTGTGGGTCGCGCGACGCAGCACCCTGAAGCGCGCGGATCCGGGCAAGCTCGACAATCTGGCGGCGGGCGGCGTGGCTGCCGGGGAGACGCCGCGCCGCTGCGCATTGCGTGAGCTCTGGGAGGAGGCGGGTGTGCCCTCAACGCTCGCGCGACGGGTCGACTTCCCGGGGATGGTGATCCGCTCCTTGCGCGAGACCACCTTCGGACTGCACGACGAACTCGTGATCGTCGCCGATCTCGTGTTGCCCGCGGATTTTCAGCCGATCGGTCGCGACGGCGAGGTCGAATCCTTCGCCTGCCTCGATCGCGGGGCGGTCGAGGCGGCGCTCGCGGCTGAGGAATTCACCGTCGAGGCGGCGCTCGCTATACGAGAGTCTTTGGATCGCCGCGCGCCAGCGTGAGCAGCGCTTCGCCGGTGACGCGATGCGGGATCCAGTCCTTCATCCCGCGAGCGCCGAGCGTGCGATAGAACGCGAGTGCCGGCTCGTTCCAGTCGAGCACCGACCACTCGAGGCGCGCGAGGGCCTCGCGCAGGCAGCGCGCCGCGAGAGCCGCGAGCAGCGCACGACCGATGCCGTGGCCTCGCATCGCCGGTCGTACGAACAGGTCTTCGAGATAGATGCCATGGCGGCCGCGGAAGGTCGAGAAGCTGTAGAACCAGAGCGCGAAGCCTGCGATGACGCCGTCCTGCTCCGCGAGATCGCAGAACACACGCGGCGTGGCGCCGAACAGCGCCGCGTGCAAGCCCTCGGGGGTGGCGTCCACTTCATGCAGCAGACGCTCGTAGTCCGCGAGCTCGCGGATCAGCGCCAGGATCTCCGGCGCATCCGCCGGGGCGGCGGCTCGCAGCGTCAACACTCGCTGCATCGTCGCCCAGCCGTGGGCGTCACAGCCCGCCCGGACCGCAGTCGTTGGCGAGATAAGTCTCCAGGATCTCGAGCACTTTCGCTTGCTGCACTGGCGACAACGATGGGCCGTGGCCGTAATCTTTGATCTCGACGTACTGCGTGTTCTTGCCGGCCGCCTTGAGTGCGTTGTGGTACTTCTCCGACTGATCGATGGGTACAGTCTGGTCGCGGTCACCGTGGAAGATCATGATCGGGATCGAAGCCTTCTGGACCTCATCGAGCGGCGAGAGTCCGGCGACGGTGGGGTTCTGAAATTCACGCCCGAAACGACTGCCGAAGGTGACCTTGTCGAAGGTCCGAAGTTCAGAGAGACCCGCGCCGGCGATGGCGCATTGGTAGGGCGGGTTCGGCCGCACGATCGCTGCCATCGCGGCATAGCCGCCGTACGAGAACCCGTACATCGCGATGCGGTCCTTGTCGGCGGTGCCTTGCTGCACGAGCCAAGCGGCGCCGTCGTCTTTGTCGTCCTGCATCTTCTGGCCCCATTCGCGGTCGCCCGCGCGCCAGAGCTTCTGGCCCCAGCCGAGTGATCCGCGGTATTGCGGTTGGAGCACCGCGTAGCCACGGTTGGCGAGGAACTGTACCCACGGGTCGAAACCCATGTCGTCACGCGCCCACGGGCCGCCGTGCGGCAGGATGACCGTCGGATGAGGCTTGGCGCCGCCCTTCGGGACGGTCAGGTATGCGGGTATGGCCAATCCGTCGCGCGCCTTGTAGGTCACGAACCGGGTCTCGGCGAGTTGGGTCGGGTCGAGCAGCGGGCGGATCGACCCGAGCGGTAGCAGGCCCTTGCCGAAATCGTAGAGGTAATAACTGCCCGGGTCGTTGCTCCCGCGGACAACCACGATGAATCGGCGGCCGTCGGCTGACGAGAGCCCTTCACCGATGCGCATCAAGACCTGTTTGCCGGGGAAAGTCTTGTCGAGAGAGGCCTGCAGGCGTGCGAGGTCCTCGTCCAGCCAGTAATCCGAACCTTGATAAAGCCCCTCGAAACGAAATCCGAGCAGTTCGCCCGCGCGCGCGCCGTGTCCGAAGATGATTCCGGCGGCGTCGTAGCGGGGATGCGCGAAGATCGGCTCGGACATCGTCCCGGTAGAGAGCCGGTACTCTCGGATGGCACTGAATTCGCGACCGGTATTGTCACGTACGTAAACGATGTCGGGATCCTTGGCCACGCCGATCGGCTCTGCGCCCTCGCGGGCTTTGGCGACGAGGCGCGGCAACTGTTTCCATTCGTCAGTACCCTTGACGCGCACCCTGAACGACAGCCCGGCATCGCCGTCCACGGTCATGGATGCGGAGCGCAGACTGGCCTCGCCATCCCAGTCCGTGCTGAGGCTTTCGCCGGGGATGCCGCGGTAGACGCGACGGTTGCTGTAGTCCTTGAGGTTGAAATCGTGAAGATCGCTGCCCCCATCGGCATTGCGGATACTGAGGATGACCCGTGAAGGATCGTTGGGCAGCCTGCGCGCGATGCCGACCCCCCGGATCGGGCTCCGACCGGAGTAGAGGTTCTCGAACGGTTCGCGCAGCCGGTTGCGTCCTGGCTCATCCAAAGAATTCAACTCGTACACGAAGGTGTTGCTGTTGAAGGTCTTGATCATCCGGCCACCGAAGTTGGCGTCGAGCGTCTGCCCGCCGCTCGCCAGCAGACGTTCGTCGTTCAGCCAATTGACGCCCTGTGGCTTCCAACGCGAGCCGTTGCTGGCGACCAGATCGAAGCGCAACGGCGGCTTGGAAAGATCGTCCGCCGACCAGATGGTCACCTGCGGCACAGCGTTAATCGCGGGCAGCGAGATGCCGGCGAGGTGTTTACCGTTGGGTGACACGGAGAGGCCGGACAAGACCGGTTCATGCACGAAGGCGTTGATCGGGTAGCGGGTGATGCCCGCGGTGCCGCCGGCGACGGCGGGGTCCGCCGAGACAGACCCTCGGGCCGTGTCTTGACCAGCCGATACGGCCGAAAGGGCGACTAGCAGCGCAGCACTCAGCGAAGCGGCCGCGTAGCGGGGCGTCGAAAAGGATCTCATGATGTCGTCACCCAAGAAGTTTTGGTTAGAGGTGAATCGTAGCAGCGCCTCGGGCTATCGGGCTAATCGGGCAACTTGCTTCGGCTCGAAGCCAAGAGGTCTCCGGCCGCCACGCGCTGGCCGGGAGAGGGTGCTTTGTTGCGTATTCGCGACAGTTCAGAGCGAGTGGTTTGTTGACTCAATGCTCGAATCGACCTTATATTGGGGATTAACAACCCGTTAGGGGTTAACAACCCGACTCAAACGCGGCAAATGGCCCGTTCAGTCATCCAAATCAATCTACGGTGCATTAACAATGAATCGCGCAGTGCAAGCATGGATCAGTATTCTTATGGCCGCAGGTACCGTCGCGGCAGCGCCACAACTGGCCTTGGCCCAGTCGGCGACCACGACGACGGTGCCGCCGACGCCTGCTTCACAGCCCGCGAAAACGGCGAGCGAGCCAGCCGCCAAGAGCGAGGTCGCGGAGACCGAGGCCGCCGAGACCGAGGCCACTGAGGTCATCGTCACCGGCTCACGCATCCGTCGGAGCGATTTCGACACGGCGGCACCGGTGACCATCATCACCGCGGAACGCGCCACGCTCGCGGGTCTCGTCAGCACCGAAGAGATCCTGCGCGGCACGACCGTCGCCTCCGGCGAGCAGGTCAACGACTCCTTCCAAGGTTTCGTCACCGACGGTGGCCCCGGCGCCAATTCGATCTCGCTGCGTGGTCTCGGCGCGCAACGCACGCTGGTGCTCGTCAACGGTCGGCGCTGGTCGCCCTCGGGTGTTCAAGGTTCGACGAACTCCGTCGACCTCAGCTCGATCCCGAGTTCGCTGGTGTCCCGTTACGAGATCCTCAAGGACGGTGCGTCGTCCGTCTACGGCGCCGATGCGGTGGCGGGTGTCGTGAACCTCATCACCAAGGAAGCCTTCAACGGATTCCAGGTCAACTACACCGGCTTCACCACGCAGCATGCGGACGGCGTCCAGAACGCGGTCGATGTCGCTTGGGGTCGCGTCGGTGATCGTGGCTCGTTCTCGATCGGTGCTCAGTATTCCGAGCGCGAAGAGTTGGTCGCCGCCGACCGAGACTGGTCGAAGTGCCCGATCGACCCGCGTGCCACCGATCAAGATGGCGATGGGGTGCGTGACAACACGGCGCCCTTCACCGGCGAGCCGCTCTGCTTCGGCTTCATCTACGGCCTCGCCAGCACCGCGCTGGGTTTCCTGCGCTACGAGCCGAGCGTCACGCCGACCAGCACGACCAACCCTTACTTTGACCCGCGGGTCAACGGCAGGTTCGGTATCAGTGGCTACACCCGCTTGCCGGTCCGCGGCCTGAGCCGCGTCTCCCTGCCGCCGAGCACCGCCAACACGCCGATCGACGCCTTGTGGGACAACGACGGTCCGTTCTACATCGACCAGCGCAGCCCGCAGATCCAGATGCTCTCGACGCCCTCGAAGCTCTTCTCGGTCACCTCCTTCGGTAGCTACGATCTCGACCTCTTCGGCGGGTCGAGCCGCGCCTACTACGAGGCGTACTTCAACTCCCGTAACACCCGCAGCTCATCGGGCTACCGGCAGTTCTTCCCGTTCGTGAACCCGGTGACCTTCGACAATCGCGCGCTGCATCCCTATAACCCGTTCGCGGCGCCGCTGAACGCCATCGGGGCCCTGGGCGCCGCCGGCTTCCAGCCGGTACTGCCGAGCTACAACCTGCTCGACCCGGAAGCTGAGATCGACGTCGAGCGCTACAACATTTTCACGGGTCTGAAAGGTGATTTGACCTCCTCGTGGAAGTACGACTTCACGGTCGGTTTCGGTCGCTCCAAAGGCACCTATGCCCAGGCTCAGTGGTTGGACGATCGGGTCGAGGCAGCCGTCAACGGCATCGTCGTCAACCCCACCACCGGAGCCGTCACTTGCGCGCCGGCGGTGCTCACACAGCTCCCGGGTTGCGTACCGGCGAACCTGACGACCGCCGACGCCATGCTGCGCGGCACGCTGCCGCAGAACGTCCTCAACTTCATAACGAAGGACACCGAGGGTACGACCATCTACGAAGGCAAGAACGCATCGCTCTATGTTGATGGTCCGCTGTTCTCGCTGCCGGCCGGAAAAGTGCAGGCGGTGTTCGGCGCTGAGTGGCGCGAGGAGAGCATCGACGACGTGCCGGATATCGAAGCCCAGAACAACAACTTCTGGGGCTTCTCGACCGCGGGGATCACCCGCGGCAAGGACACGGTGCAAGAGGTCTTCGGCGAGGTCGAGATGCCGCTGCTCCGCGACAAGCCGTTCGCGAAGGAGTCGACTCTCAACCTGTCGGCCCGTTGGACCGAGTACGACTCCTACGGTGACAACACCACCTACCGTGGCACCTTCAAGCACGTGATCACCCCGTTGGTCACGGTCCGGGCGTCCTACGGCACCTCGTTCCGTGCGCCGGATCTCTACGAGCAGTTCCTCGGCGATCAGACGGGCTTCATCAGCAACCTGAACGACCCCTGCATCGGCTACGGCACGAGCGGTGCGCGGCCGGGCGATCCGCTGTACGACAACTGTGCGCGTCAGGGCCTCGCGACCGATTTCAACGCCACGACCAGCATCCTGCAGGTCACGGGTGGCGCCTCCGGTCTCGAAGCGGAGACCTCCGAAGCGAAGACGTTCGGGATCATCCTGAAGCCCGAGGCGCTCGGGTTGTCGGTCGCCGTCGATTACTTCGACATCCTGGTCGAGGATACGGTCGCATCGCCGAGCTCGGGCTTCATCCTGTTCGAGTGCTACAACTCGCCCAACTTCTCGAGCCCGTTCTGCAACCGCGTGGGTCCGCGCTCCAACCCCGGCAGCCAGCTCGCTTTTGTCGACGCCTCGTTCGTCAACATCGGCAAGCAGCGCTCCACCGGCGTCGATACCAACATCGTGTTCGACAAGGACACGGAAGGCGGTCGGTTCACCCTCGACACGCAGATCACCTACCTCATCGAGCAGAACTTCGAGTTGTTCGGTGAGACCACGCAGGTGGCTGGGCGGTGGGGCTACCCGCGGTGGTCCGCGAACTCGCAGGCCCGCTATTCCTGGCGTGATTTCACCTTCGCTTGGAGCGTGAACTTCATCGGCAAGAGCAAGGAAGATCCAGTGTTCGACCCGGGCACGACCAATATCGACCGGGTGTTCCGTACCCCGAACTACCTCCAGCACGCGGTGTCGCTGCGCTATGCGGGCGATGACTGGGAGATCATCGGTTCGGTACGCAACCTATTCGATAAGGACCCGCCGTTTGTCAGCGGCGGTCAGGGCGCCGACGGCGCATCCCGCTTTCTCAACACGCTGCCGGGTGTTGGTTACGATCTCTTCGGGCGATCCTTCACCCTGCGATTCGCAAAGCGGTTCGAGAAGTTCTGACGCGGTCGTTTCGTAGTTCAAGTCGATCGAGCGGGCCCTCTTCGGAGGGCCCGTTTTTTTTGGGGTCAATGACTTCGAAGCGTCTCGCCGCTAGCGGAGCGCGTCGAGCAGCGCCTGAGGGCGGATCAGAGTGTCGGGCGCGGGCGCCCAGGTGCCGTACCCCCAAGCCGCCGCGAAGAACCGCAGGCCGTTGAGCTCGGCAGCACGGCGGTCCTCGGCGGAGTCGCCGACCATCCAGGTCTCCTTCGGCTGCAGCGCGGCGCCACGCAGCACCGCCGCCACCATCGCCGGCTTGTGGGGCGCGGGAGGCTGCGTGGCATCGAGTGCGTGGACTGCCGTGAAAAAACGGCTCCAGTCGAGGTGTTCGAGGATGCGACGGGTCGGCGCAATGCGCTTGTTGGTGACGATGCGCAAGGGGATACCGGCTGCTGCGAGGCCGTCCAATAATTGTGGGATGCCCTCGTACACCGCGGTGGCGCGGTAGCCTGCTTCGTCGTAGTCGGCGCGGAACGCGGCGGTGAGCGCGGTGATCGCCACCGGATCGTCGCGACCGACCAATGCTGCGGCGGTCACGGGCAGCGGCGGACCGATCAGCGAAGCCACGAGCGGGACCGCCTGTGTGATGCCGGTCAGTCGCAGCGCAGCTTCGAACGAGGCCAAGATGCCCGGCGCCGAGTCGATCAGGGTCCCGTCGAAGTCGAACAAGATGCTGCGCGGTGGCATACGGGATCTACAGCGGCGCGGTACCGCGGTCGTTGAACTGCAACGCTGCGAGGCGCGCGTACAAGGGGTTCGAGGCGATGAGATCGGCGTGGGTGCCGCTTGCGACGATACGGCCTTGATCCATGACGACGATACGGTCGGCTTTGAGCACGGTGGCGAGCCGATGCGCGATGATGATCGTGGTGCGGGTGCGCATCAGCTGTTCGAGCGCTTCTTGCACCACGCGTTCGCTCTCGGCATCGAGTGCCGAGGTGGCCTCATCGAGCAGCAGCAACGGCGGGTTGCGCAGGATCGCGCGGGCGATGGCGATGCGCTGTCGTTGGCCACCTGAGAGCCGTAGGCCGCGCTCACCTAAGAAACTGTCGTAGCCCTCGGGCAGGGCGCGGATGAACTCGTCGGCGGCTGCGGCCTGGGCGGCTGCCTCGACCTCGGCGTCGCTCGCGTCAGGCCGTCCGTAACGGATGTTCTCGCGGGCGCTGGCGCCGAACAGCACGGTGTCCTGCGGTACGAGGCCGATGCGACTGCGCACGGCATGCAGGTCGGCGCTGGCGATATCGATGCCATCGAGCAGCACGCGACCGTGTTGCGGGTCGTAGAAGCGTAGCAACAGCTGGAAAGTCGTACTCTTGCCCGCCCCCGAGGGCCCGACGAAGGCGACGGTCTCCCCCGGTGTGATGTCGAGCGTGAAGTCATCGAGCGCCGGGGTCTCCGGACGCGAGGGATAGTGGAAACGCACACCCTCGAAGCGTACGCGGCCCGCGGCCGCCCCCGGCGTCACGGCGGGCAGGGCTTGCGGTGCAGCCGGGGAGAGGATCGCCGGGGTCGCGTGGTGCAGCTCGACGAGGCGCTCCATGGCGCCTGCCGCACGCTGCACTTCGCTCCACATATCGCTCAAAGAGGTGGCGGCGACGCCCGCGTAGACGGCGAACAACAGGAACTGCACGAGTTCGCCCCCGGACATCTTGTCCGCCAGCACCTGATGGGCGCCGAACCACAACACGAGGGTGATGGCGGCGACCACCAGAGTGGTGGAGAGCGCTGTCAGCCAAGCTCGTACCCGGGTGCGTACCACGGCGATGTCGAACGAGGCTTCGACCGCGTGGTCGTAGCGCCGGACATTGAGGTCTTCGAGCGTGAACGCCTGCACGGTCTGGATCGCGTTCAGGGTCTCCCCCGCAAGACCGCTGGTATCGGCGATCCGGTCCTGCGAGCTGCGTGAGAGCTTGCGCAACTTCCGGCCGAGTGCGATGACCGGCACGATCACGGTCGGCATGGCGATCAGGATCAGCCCGAGCAGCTTGAGGTTGGTCACGCCCATCATCACGATGGAGCCGGCGAGGTTGATGATCGAGCGCAGCGCGATCGAGATGCCGACGCCCGAGATCGACTGCACGAGCGTGGTGTCGGTGGTGAGACGCGAGAGCACCTCGCCGGTGCGGGTGACCTCGAAGAACTGCGGGTCCATCCGGACGATGTTCCGGTAGACGGCCGCGCGGATGTCCGCGACCACGCGTTCCCCCAGCCAGGTGACGAGGTAGAAACGCATGGCGGCGAACGCGCCGAAGAGCACCGCGACGCCGAGGAAGGCGATGAAGTAGATATCGATGGTGTCGGCATTGCCAGCCGACATCCCGCGATCGACCAGATGCTTGAGTGCGACCGGCAACGCGAGCATCGACCCTGAGGCGAGCAGCAGCGCGACCATCGCCCAAGCGAGCACGCTACGGTAGGGTTTGAGGAAGGGCAGCAGCGAAGCGAGCGGGCGGACCGACTTGGCTTTTGGGCGGTCGGCAGAGGACGGGTCAGACATGCCGTATTCTAGCGCGCCGCCGCCGCGGACCCATCACCCGATGCGCCGTTGCGCGGGCGGTCGACCGCCGGCTTATCTAAACGGAGCACCAGCTTGCCGGTGGTATCGCCCGACTGCAGCGCGCCGAGTGCGGTATGGGCGTCGGCGAACGGCCAGACACCGCCGATGTGCGGCGGATTTGGGATCAACGCGAGCGTCTCACGCAGGGCTTCGGGCAAGCGTGCCGCTTCGCTCCATAACCAGATGAGGTTGAAGGCGAGCAGACCGCGGTTCTGCGAGATCATGGCCAGCGGGTCGAGCCGTGGGCGTCGCAACCAGCGCCAGGCGAGCCGCAAGGGATTGGCGCGGCGACCCTCACCCATGAAATCCGCAGCGCCGTACAGCAGGTGCCGACCTTCCGGGGCGAGCCGCTCGAATGCGGGCCGGAACGATGGGCCGTAGACCGCATCGAAGATGAGATCGAACCCCGCGGCGCCGAGATGGCGCAGCGCCGTATCGAGGCCGGCACCGAAGTGGGGACCGCGCAGCACGACGCAGGATGGGTCGATGCCGTGTTCCCGCACCAGCCAATCGCGTTTCGACTCGCGTCCCACCACCGCCACCGGCTGCGCACCGAGCTGGCGCAGCACCTGCAGCGCGTTGAGGCCGACGCCGCCTGCGGCGGATTGCACGAGGACCACGCTGCCGCGCCGAGCGCCGCCGAGCGGCACCAAGCCGTACCAGGCCGTCAGCGCCTGCACCGGGTAGGCCGCACCGTCCTCGAACGACCATGTCTCGTGCAACGGCCAAAGATATTGTTCGCCGACGTTGAGGGCGCTGGCATAGCCGCCGAAGCGGGTGAGCACGATCACGCGATCGCCCGGACGCCAGCGCGTCACGCCATCGCCCACCCGGCGGACCGTGCCTGCGGCTTCCAGTCCCGGTACGAACGACCCGGCGGGCGTGGCGGAGTACAGCCCGAGGCAGGCGAAGATGTCGGCGAAGTTGAGACCGACGGCGGCCACATCGATCTGGACTTCGCCCGGCGCGGGGGCGGGCAGGTCCTCTTCGACGAGTCTCAGGTGCGCTAGGGACCCCGCACGGGGGATCCGCCAGGCGAGGCGGCGGTACTCAGGGCGCAGCGGTCGATCGGTCCGGTCGGTCATGCCACCGAGCATACTGCGAGGGCAGCATGCCGATGTAGCGGCGGAACATCCGGGCGAAGTACGAGCCGTCGTGGAACCCGACCGCGTAAGCGATCGCAGTCACGGAGTCGTAGTGCCGGGTCAACGCCTGGCAGGCGGCCCGGACGCGGTAGCGCAACAGGTATTCGCGGTAAGTGATGTGGAAGGTCGCATGGAAGGCGCGGCTGAACTGGAAACGGCTGAGCCCGCAATGGTGGGCGACGGCACTGGCCGGGAACTTGTCGGGGTAGTGACTGGCGACAAACGCGATCGCCAGACGGGCATCGCCGGGTGCGTTGGCCAGCGGCGCTTTCGCCGCAAGCAAACGGCCTAGCAAGGCCTCCGCCGCGAGGATCTCCGCCGGCATCTCGATTTCCCGGGGCTGCAATAGCGTTTCTTCGGTTGTCATGGTGAATTGACATGTTAATGGACGCCTTGCCGCACTTCGGATTAAGAATCGGTAACCTGTGCGACACCGCCAACTGCAACAAAATTATGTTCTAGAGGGTCGGGTGGCGTGCCGACCTTCGGATAAACTACCGTCATGCCTACTGAGCAGGACTCCACCGCGTCTTTCGACGCGGCCTTCACCCAAGCCGTGGACCTCGGCAACACCTTGGCTGACCGCGACAAGTCAGCCGACCTGTGGGACGTCTCCGATGGCTTGCTCGCCGGAGCCGTGCAGTTTTGGCTCTACGCCCGTCAGCCCTGCGCCGATCCGCGCTGCACGGATTGTCTCGCCGTGAGCACCGCCGAGGGCCGCATGGCCGAACTGCAGCGCTTGATCCGCGACCTGTCGGCAGAGAGCGAGTACTTCCACAGCCCGAACGATTCCAACGCCGGCCGCGCCTGATCGCGGCGTGCTCAGCGCGCGGCGACATCCTCGAGGGCGGCTTCGAGGATCGCGAGCCCCTCGGCCAACTGAGCGTCGGGGAGGGTCAAGGGCGCGAGGAAGCGGATCACGTTGCCATAGATCCCACAGGACAGCAGGATCAGACCGCGTCGGCCTGCCGATTGGACGAGCGCCTTCGTGATCTCAGCGTCGGGCGAGTCGGGACGCCGATCGCGTACCAACTCCATCGCCACCATCGCGCCGAGGCCGCGCACCTCGCCGATGCAGGGCCAGCGTGAGCGCATGTCCTCCAGACGCGCGCGCAGCATCGCGCCCTGCCGCTCGGCTCGCGCGCAAAGACCTTCGGATTCGATCACATCGAGCACGGCGAGCGCCGCTGCGCAGCCGAGCGGCGACCCTGCGTAGGTACCGCCGAGACCGCCCGGCGGCGGCGCGTCCATGATGTCGGCGCGGCCGACCACGGCGGAGAGCGGTACGCCGCCCGCAAGGCTTTTGGCGACGGTCATCAGGTCGGGTACCACGCCGGAGTGCTCGATCGCGAACATCTTGCCGGTACGGGCGAAGCCGCTCTGCACTTCGTCGACGATGAGTAGGATGCCGTGGCGGTCGCAGAGCGCACGCAGCTCGCGTAGGAACGCCGGTGGCGCGATGTAGAAGCCGCCTTCGCCCTGCACCGGTTCGATGATCAGGGCGGCGACACGCTGCGCGTCGACATTGTGCTTGAAGAGGTGTTCGATCGCCGCCAGCGACGCCTCTACGCTAATGCCGTGATACTCCATCGGGAACGGGGCGTGGTAGATATCGGGCAGCATCGGGCCGAAGCCTGCTTTGTAGGGGTGCACCTTGCCGGTGAGGCTGATGCAGGCGAGGGTGCGGCCGTGGGAACCGCCGCCGAACGCGATCACCGCGGGTCGTCCGGTATGGTACCTCGCGATCTTGACGGCGTTCTCGACCGCCTCGGCGCCGGTCGTGAGGAAGATCGTCTTCCAAGGCCCCGGCCTGGGCGCCAGATCGTTCAGGCGTTCGGCAAGGGCGACATAGTTCTCATAGGGCGTGACCTGGAAGCAGGCGTGCGAGAGCCGTGCGAGCTGCGCCGCCACGGCCCCTTGCACCTTGGGGTGCAGGTGCCCGGTGTTGAGCACGGCGATACCCGAGCCGAAGTCGATGTAGCGGCGACCCTCGACGTCCCAGACTTCGCCGTTGGATGCGCGCTCCGCGTAGACCTGGAGGGAGTTTCCGACACCCCGGGGGATGGCGGCCGCACGGCGGCGAGCAAGGTCGGCATTGGTGGGCATGGGGGCCTCCGGGACGGTGCAGTGCACGAGTGTCTGCTAGAATTTACCCGCTAAATCTACTCTTTCTCGACGATCCCTGACGAGGTTGTGCGTGTCCCAGACCCTACAGACCGAGGTCGTGATCATCGGTGCCGGACCCTGTGGCCTGTTCCAGGTCTTCGAGCTCGGATTGCTCGGCATCAAGGCCCACCTCATCGATTCTCTCGCGGCACCCGGCGGCCAGTGCACAGAGCTCTACCCCGACAAGCCGATCTACGACATCCCGGCGCTGCCGGTCTGCGGCGCCCAAGAGCTCGTCGATCGCTTGATGCAACAGATCAAGCCCTTCGAGCCGGTGTTCCATCTCGGACAAGAGGTCGTCGAACTGACGCCGCGCGCCGATCGGCGGTTCGATGTGATCACGGCGACCGGCACCCGTTTCGACACCGGTGCGGTCGTGATCGCGGCCGGGGTCGGCTCGTTTCAGCCGCGTCGCCTCGGCGTCGTGGGCAGCGAGCGGTATGAGGGGCGGCAGATCCACTACCGTATCAAGGGTGCCGATGCCTACCGGACGCAGCGGCTCGTGATGTTCGGCGGCGGCGACTCCGCGCTCGACTGGGTCAACGAATTCGCCAGCACCGCACCCGCCCTCACCCTGGTGCATCGTCGCAGTGAATTCCGCGCTGCACCCGCATCCGTCGCGCGCATGCGCGAACTCGAGGCTGCCGGCCGCGTGCGTTTCATCGAGGGGCTCGCCGAGACGCTCATCGAGGACGGCGAGCGGCTCACCGGGGTGCGCGTGAAGGCGGCCGATGGGCTACTGCATGACCTGCCTGCCGATCACCTGTTCGCTTTCTTTGGCCTGCACCCCAAGCTCGGGCCGGTGGCGCAGTGGGGGCTCGCGCTCGAGCGCAAGGCGTTGACGGTCGACACCGAGAAGTTCCAGACCAGCGTGCCCGGCATCTTTGCGGTCGGCGACATCAATACCTATCCCGGCAAGAAGAAACTGATCCTGTCGGGCTTCCATGAGGCCGCGCTCGCGGCGTTCGGCATCCAGGCTTGGCTCTATCCCGAAAAGAAGCAGTTCCTGCAGTACACGACCACCAGCCCGGTGATGCAGAAGCGATTGGGAGTCACCGCATCTTGATCGGCCAGTTGTCGGATCTGCTGCGCCAATTTGAGCTCGAGCGGTTGGAGGTCAATCTGTTCCGCGGCGAGAGCCGAGATATCGGCAGCCCACAGGTCTTCGGCGGGCAGGTGCTCGGCCAGGCGCTCACCGCAGCCTACGCGACGGTCGATGCGGGTCGTGAGGTACATTCGCTCCACGCTTATTTCCTGCGTCGTGGCGACTTCAACCGGCCCATCGTCTACCAGGTCGACCGCAGCCGCGACGGTCAGTCCTTCTCTTCGCGGCGTGTCATCGCCATCCAGAACGGCGATCCGATCTTCACCTTCTCCTCGTCTTTCCATGTCCCGGAGCCCGGCCTCGATCACCAGTCGGTGATGCCGCAAGTACCGCCGCCTGAGACGCTGCCTGATTGGAGCCGGCCGGCCGCCGAGATCGCCGAGCGCCTACCCGAGAAGATCCGCCGTTTCATGGTGCGCGAGCGGCCGTTCGACCTCCGTCCGGTCGATCCCATCGACTACTTGGCTCCGAAGCCCGCGCCGCCGGTCCAGCACATCTGGTTGCGCACCGCCGGCCGATTGCCCGACGACCCGCATCTGCACCGCTGTCTGCTCGCGTACATCTCGGATTTCAGCCTGCTCGGGACCGCCACGCGACCGCATGCCATCCAATACAGCAGCGACGGTCTGGTCATGGCGAGCATCGACCACGCGATGTGGTTCCATCGTGATTTCCGCGTCGATGATTGGTTGCTGTATTCGATGGACAGCCCGAGCGCCTCGGGCGCACGCGGCTTCTCGCGCGGCAGCATCTTCGATCGCAGCGGTCGTCTGGTGGCGAGCATCGCCCAAGAGGGCTTGATGCGGGTCCGCTCGTGAGCGGCGTCCACCTTGCCGTGATGGCGGCCTCGCGGGCGCCGTCGTTCCGGTGGGACCGCGCCGCGTTGATCGCGTATCTCGCCGCCGTTACGGTGCTGCCGGCCATCCCTGCGGCGCCTGCTGCAGCACCCATGGCGAGCCATCCGGCGCCCTGAGACCGAGGCTCAGCCGGCCGAACTCGTCCGGCAAGATCTCGCCAAGAGTCGCAGCCGCGATGCCCGCCACACCCGGCGTTGCCGCGAGCGTCCGCCGCAGCAGACCCAAGTCTCCGACGCGCCAGGTGTACAGGCTATAGCCGAGGCAGCCGGGGCGTGCGAGCTCGCGCAGGTCCTCGATCCGGGCGTCGGCTGCGAAGCGCACGCATTTGAGCTTGCCGGAGCGCCGCTCGGCGAGCGATGCGCCGGTACGTGGGTCGTCAAAGTCCACCATGTGGAAGCCTTCGTCAGGTTCGAGACCGAAGATGCTGCGTGAGCCGGTGGCATTTGCATGCGGGACGCGCTCCTCATGGGTGCGCTTCAATCCGAGCACCCTCTCGTAGAAGTCGAAGATGCGCTCATCGTCGCTTGCGACCATGAGTCCGGCGTGGGTGTGCTGGCTCGTACGCAACAATGAGGCGGGTTCCACTTGGCCGTAGAGCGGGCTCTCGTAGCCGAACCGCTCGAAGATGACCTGTCGGTAGTGTGGCTGGATGAGCACCATCTCGCGTACACCGACGATGGGATCCCGGAACGGCTGCACCGCGCGCACGCCGCTGACTTCGCCGATCACCGCGAGCTGCGGCGGCAACAAGGCGAGCGGCAGCCCTGATTGCAGGGCGCGTTCGGCGTGGTTGAGCACGCCATGGACGCTCTGTGTGACGCGCACCCCCCAGCGCGAGCCGACGCCCCGCAGGTTCGGGCGCAGGCCGACTCCATCGTTGAGCGGCGTCTGCCACTTCATGAGGCGTACGAGACCGTGGTCGGCGTCGCCGTGCAGGAGTTGTACGGATTCCAGCGCCGAGTCATGCCCGTAGAGCGCTGCAGAGGCTGCGGCATCGAGGTGTCCGCGCAGTCCCGGTCGGCAACCCCAGGCGCTGAAGTCGTCGATCGCTTCCTCGAGGTCGGTGACGCCAACGCAGGCTTCGTGCAGGCCGCCGACACCGCCCGCGCGGCGCGACGGCACGGCGGACGGGGTTGGGACGGTTGAGGGATCGTAAGCTGCGGACATGACGCCCAATATCATGGCACAGCGTCGTCCTCTCCCGGAGCCCGTCTCAACGGGATCAAAAACTGCGCTTGGTCTCGACCAACAGATGGACATCCTTGAGCGACGGATCGCCGCTCAAGGGAAACGCGAGATCGATGTGCAGCAGGTTGCCGAGACGGAGCACGCAGCCCACATCAGCGAACACGGCACCGCCGACGTTGACCCGCCTGATAACGAAGCGGGTAGTCGCGAAGACCGCGGTCCCCGCCGATCAGCACTTGCCGGTCCGCGTCGAGTTCATGGCCGAGCGTCACAGCGACCGCTCCGAAGGTGAGCAGCAGCGTGATCGCTCCGTGCGTGCTCAGTCGGTGCACGACGAGCTGGGCAACACCTTGCCAGGGTTCATGATGCCGTTCGGATCGAAGGCTTGCTTGATGACGCGCATCAACCCGAGCTCGACCGGCGATGCGTAGCGCTGCAGCTCCTCGACCTTCAGCCGGCCGATGCCGTGCTCGGCACTGAACGACCCACCGTGGGCACGCACCAGGTCGTGTATGGCACGCTTGACCCGATCCTCATGAGGTTTTAGCAGGTCTGAGTCCCGCTGCGCCGCGGCGAGCGTGGCAGCCGGTCCCAGGTTGAAGTGCAGGTTGCCGTCGCCGACATGGCCGTAGCATACGAGCTGCGCCATGGGTGCCTCGCGCGCGACCCACGCCGAGGCCGCCTCGACGAACGCCGGGAGCCGGTCGATGGGCAGCGAGACATCATGCTTGAGACTCGGGCCATCGCGGCGCTGGGCCTCGGGGATGTTCTCCCGCAGGCGCCAGAACTCCCGCCGCTCGCGTTCGCCCTGAGCGAGCGCCGCATCGGTGGCGAGGCCCGACTCGAACGCCGCACCGAGGGCGTCCTGCAGGATCGAATTGAGCGGATCATCCGCGCGCGCGCTCGTGAGTTCGCAGAGCACGAACCACGACGATGGGCCCGAGAGCGGCGCACGCATGTCCGGCAGGTGCCGAAGCACCAGTTCAAGGGCGACCCTTGGCAGCAGCTCGAAGCTCGACACCCGATCACCGCTTGCACTACGCAGCGCACCGAGGAGCGTCACCGCCGCCTGCGGGTCCGGCACCGCGACGAAGGCCGTCGCGATCGCGCGCGGCGGTGGGAACAGCCGTAGCGCAGCGGCCGTGATTACCCCGAGCGTCCCCTCGGCGCCGATGAAGAGGTGCCGCAGGTCGTAGCCGGTGTTGTCCTTGCGCAGCGCATCGAGGCTCGAGAGCACGCGGCCATCGGCAAGCACCACCTCGAGACCGAGCACCAGTTCGCGCATCATCCCGTAGCGCAGCACCTGCACGCCGCCTGCATTGGTGGCGAGGTTGCCCCCGATCTGACAGCTGCCCTCCGAGCCGAGCGACAAGGGGAAGAACCGCCCAGCCGCAGCGGCCGCCTGTTGTGCTTCGGCGAGCACCAAGCCCGATTCCACCACCATCGAATCATTGGCGGGGTCGATACGCCGTATGGCACGCATGCGCCGCAGTGACAGTACGAGCTCGGTGCCCGACTCGTTTGGGGTGGCGCCGCCGCAGTACCCGGTGTTGCCCCCCTGCGGTACGACACCGATACCCCTTGCGTCGCAGAACGCGAGCAACTGCGAGACCTCGAGGGTGCTGCGTGGCAAGGCGATGGCGAGGGGCTTGCCGTGATAGAGCCGACGATGGTCGACGCCCGCGGCCGCGAGCGAAGCAGGATCGGTCGAGATGAGTGCCTCGCCGAAGCGCGCCTGCAGCTGCGCGAGCGGCGTGGCTGCGCCGCCCGATATCATGTGGCGAGCTGCGACGGTAGCCGACAGCCGGGCTTGGTGAGCAGCAGTTGCACATCACCCAGTTGCCGTTCGGCGAACCCGCCCTCGCAGTAGCAGAGATAGAACTCCCACATGCGCACGAAGGAGTCGGGATAGCCGAGCGTACGGACTGCGTCACGGTTGGCCATGAAGTTCGAGCGCCACTCGCGCAGGGTGCGCGCGTAGTGCGGTCCGATGTCCTCGAGGTGGAAGATCTTGAGGTCGGTGACGCGGGTCAGGGACTCGCTGATCGCCTGCACGCTCGGGATGAAGCTGCCCGGGAAGATGAATCGCTGGATGTAGTCGACCGACTTCTGCGCCTGGGCGTAGAACTGGTCCTGCAGCGTGATGGCCTGCAGCAGCATCGCGCCGTGCGGCTCGAGCAGCGCCGCGCACTTGGCGAGGTAGGTGTCGAGGTACTGCGCGCCGACCGCCTCGATCATCTCGATGGACATGGCCTTGTCGTAGCGGCCCTTTAGGTCACGGTAGTCCTCGAGCAAAAGCGTGATTCGGTCCGTGAGCCCGGCGCGCGCGATCATCTCGCGCGCATGATCGTGCTGCTCGCGCGAGATGGTGGTGGTGGTGACGTGGGCGCCGTACTGCGCGGCGGCGTGGATCGCGAGGCCGCCCCAACCGGTGCCGATCTCGACGACGCGGTCACCGGGGCGCAGCCGCAGCTTGCGGCAGACCGCTTCGAACTTTGCGACCGAGGCCTGTTCGAGCGTGGTCGAGTCGTCCGCGAAGATGCCGCAGGAGTAGGCCATCGTCGGGTCGAGCATGAGCTCATAGAGCGCATTGCCGAGATCGTAGTGCGCGGCGATGTTACGGGCGCTGCCCTGTCGGCTGTTGCGATTGAGCCAGTGGAGGATCTTGTGCAGCGGCGTGCTGAGCCAGGCCCAACGGCCGTCCATGCCGTCCATGACCGCACGGTTGGCGACGAACAGGCGCACGAGCGCCGTGAGATCGTCGCAACGCCAAAGATCTTTGATGTAGGCGTCGCCTGCGCCCACCGTGCCGCCGAAGGCGGCGTCGGCGAAGAACTGCGGGTCGCGTACCTCGACGGTCACCGAGAGGTCGAGGCGGGCGGTGCGATCGCCGAAATCGTGGCGTTGACCCTCTGGCTCGATCAGCGTCAGCGCCCCGTCCTGCAGCCTCGACAACTGGCCGAGCAGCAGACGGCGACCAAAACGGGCAAGTGAACTTGATCGAGCGGTCGCACGGTCGGTCTCGCGGGGGATGATGGTGGGTGCGGACATATCAGGGGGTCCCCGGAGGATGCTTTTTGGGATGCGTGAAGAACGGCGTCCGCTTCAAAAGCAGCACGAGCGCCTGCCAGTAGATGAGTAGGCTCACTTTCAGGGTGACGAACGGCACGGTCAGCAGGGCGCGCGCCAAGGCACGACCGGTGATGGGTCCTCGACGCAACACCAGCGTGGCGTCGAACTGTGACCGGCCCTCACGCCAGTTCTCCATATGAACGCCGAGCGTGCGGCCCGGCTCGTTGAAGCGCCAATCGTAGCGCATGTCCATCGGCATGAACGGTGAGACATGGAAGGCCTTGTCGAACTGCCAGCGCCACATCTGCGCCCCTGACCGTGCGGCGTCCGCCACCGCGAGCACATAGGCGTGGCGCTCGTCCCAAGGCGTGTTGGTGATCTCCGCCACGATGGTCTCCAGCCGCTCTCCTGCGGCGTCATAGACATAGTAGAAACTGACGGGGTTGGAGGTGAAGCCGAAATAGCGCAGGTGGGTCAGCAGGCAGATCGGGCCGGCTGGGCGGCGACCGGTGCGCTGTTCGATGAGATCGCGCACGGCTCCCTCGAGTGGTACGGCCGGATCACCGAGATAGTCGGCGCGTCGGAACCACGCGAGCGCGGGTCGGCGAGCGGACCAGAACCATCGACCGTCGAACAGCGCCGGGAGATCAGCGAGGTCTATCCAGGCCATGAACAGTCGATAGCGGAAAGCGTTGCGACGCGGCCCGAAGCGACGATGACCGATGGACCCCGTGTAGAGAGCGCTGTGCGTGGCGCTCATGCCGCAGCGCTGCCCTGTTTGAGGCTGCGACGGACGGGCTCGAGGCGCGGCGCGGGCGGGGGCGCGCTGCCGGTCACTGCCGCAAAGTCCTGCAAGGCCCACAACCCGCTCACCACGCCATCCTCGTGGAAACCGTAGCGCCAGTAGGCGCCACAGAAATAGGTGCGGCGCCGGCCGCTGATCTCGCCGCGCCGCTGTTGCGCGGCGACCGCTACGGGGGTGTAGACGGGATGGTGGTAGGTATAGCGCCCGAGCATGAGTGCGGGATCGATATCGGCGTTGCGGTTGAGGGTGACCAGGAACTTTTCAGGGCCGTCCAGCGACTGCAGCAGGCTCATGTCGTAGGTGAGCGCGACGCGTTCGGTGTCGGGATCGAGCAGGTGATAGTTCCAGGCCGCACGGGCTTTTGGCGTGCGCGGCAACATCCGCCGATCGAGATGCAGTACGGCGTCGTTCGTCTGATAGGGGAACGCGCCGAGGATATCGCGCTCCAGCGGGTCAGCATCGGCGAGCATCGCGAGCGCCTGGTCGCTGTGGCAGGCGAGGATCACATGGTCGAAGCGCTCCGTGGCGAGACCTGAGGGTCCCTCGCTCGTGAGCGTAACGCCGGTGTCGTCGCGCACGATGCGGCGAACGGGCGTCGAGAGCCGGACGCGCTCGAGGAACGGTGCGATCAGCCGTCGCGCGTACTCGCGGGAGCCGCCGCTGACCGTGCGCCAGGTGGGACGGTCGTCGATGTTCAGGAATCCATGACGTTCAAAGAAATCGACGAAGAACCGGGCGGGGAAGGCGAGCATCCCTGTGCCGCTCGCTGACCAGATGGCACGCCCCATGGGAAGGATGTAGCGCTCGGTGAACGCCCGCGAATAACCCTCACGCGCGAGGTACTCACCGAGCGTGAGTCCGTCGTCGGGCGCGGCGAGCAGCGCCCGTGAACGGCCGTTGAAACGCAGGATGTCGGCGATCATGCGCAGGAAGGAGGGTCGCAGGAGGTTGCGGCGTTGGGCGAACAGCGAGTCCACCGAGTTGCCGTTGTACTCGAGGCCGGTACGCTCGCAGCGCAGCGAGAAGCTCATGTCCGACCACTGCCACTGTGCGCCCACCGCATCCAGCAGCGCGATGAAGTTCGGGTAGGTCCAATCATTGAATACGATGAAGCCGGTATCGACGGCATAGTGCCGACCGTGCCGCTCGACATCGACGGTCGCCGTATGGCCGCCGAAGCTGGCATTCGACTCGAACACGGTGAGCTCGTGGTCGCGGTGCAGATACCACGCAGCGGTCATGCCTGAGACGCCGGTCCCGACGATGGCGATCCGGCTCATGTCGATGGGTCTCTCGAATGCGGTCTGCAGGTCAGGCGATGCGCCGGGGTGAGCGATCGCGGATCGCGACCGGCACGGGCTTGAGGTCCCAGATGATGCCGAGCCAGGACATGACTTTGAGGATGTAGTAGGTGATGTCGATCTCCCACCAGTAGAAACCTTGCCGGGTGGAGCTCGGGAAATGGTGGTGGTTGTTGTGCCAACCTTCGCCAAGGGTCACGAGCGCGAGCAGCCAGTTGTTGCGGCTGGTGTCGCCGGTGCGATAGCGCTGCCGACCGAATACATGCGAGAGCGAATTGATGGTGTAGGTGCCGTGGTAGCAGGCCACCGTGGAGATGAAAAACCCCCAGACCAACATCTGTCCCGCGCTGGTGCCGAGCTCGGGCGCCTGATGTGCGAGCAGGGCGCCCAAGCCGAACATGCCGATCGCAAGGGCGACGGGCACGAGGATGTCGAAACGGTCGAGCCAACGCAGTTCCGGGAACTGCAGCAGGTCGCGGACCCTTCGCAGGTCCGGCTGGAAACCGCGTGCCGTCAGGAACCAGCCCATGTGTGAGCGGATGAAACCGTGCTGCAGCGGGGAGTGCGTGTCCTCGGGTTTGTCGGAGTGGGCATGGTGGTGGCGGTGGTGCGCCGCCCACCAGACCGGTCCGCGCTGTACCGCCGAAGCCCCGAGCAAGCCGAAGATGAACTGGCCGATCCGCGAGGTCTTGAAGGACCGATGCGAGAAATAGCGGTGATAGAAGCCGGTGATGGCGAACATGCGCACGAGGTAGGCCGCGATCGCGAGGCCGACCGCGACCGGACTCCAGCCGACCCAGATCACGGCGAAGCAGGCGAGGTGCATGCCGATGAAGGGCAAGATGCGCGTCCATTCCACCCGGTCGGGGATCTCGGGCAACGCTGCGCCGTCCTTCGGGACGACATGCTGCCCGGTGTCGAACCAGGCGATGAACGCCCACCCGAGTCGGCGCACGGCCGATCGGGCGGGGGCTGGAGCCGCACCGTCGGGCATGACGCGGGCCTAGGCGAGACCGTTGGCGCGCTTGAGGGCGTCGATACGCTCCTCGAGCGGCGGATGGCTCATGAAGAGACGCTTGAGACCGGTCGGGACAGCGCCGTTGATGCCGAGGGCCGCCATCTGCTGCGGCATCCCCTCGGGCGGGTGACCGCGTTTGAGAGCCTCGAGCGCGCCGATCATGTTGCGCGCGCCGGAAAGACGGGCACCTACGATGTCCGCACGGAACTCGCGCTTCCGCGAGAACCACATGACGATGATGCTGGCGAGGATGCCGAGCAGCATCTCGGTCACGAGTACGATAACGAAGTAGCCGATACCGCGGCCATCTTCGTTCTTAAAGATCGCGCGATCCAAGAAGCCTCCGATGATCCTGGCGAGGAAGATGACGAAGGTGTTGACCACGCCCTGGATGAGGGTGAGCGTCACCATGTCGCCATTGGCGACATGGCCGATCTCGTGACCGAGCACGGCCTCTACCTCTTCGCGCTTCATGCGCTGCAGAAGACCGGTGCTGACCGCGACCAAGGCTTTGTTCTTGTTGGCACCGGTGGCGAAGGCGTTCGGCTCGGGAGAATCGAAGATGCCGACTTCGGGCATGCCGATGCCGGACTCGCGGGCTTGGACCTTGACGGTCTCGAGCAGCCACGACTCCACCGCGTCGCGCGGCTTGTCGATGATGCGCACGCCCATCATGCGTTTGGCGCTCCACTTGGACATCAGCAGCGAGATGATCGCGCCGCCGAAACCGAACACTGCGGCGAACACCAGCAGACCGTAGGCGCTGCCGCCCTGCGCGGCGATGTATTGGTCGAGGCCGAGCAACCGCATGGCGATCGACAGCACGAACACCACGGCGAGGTTGGTGATGAGGAACAGCAGGACGCGTTTCATGGGTGTTAGAGACTCCGGTTCAGGGATTTAGAGTGTAGGCAGTCGAACAGTAGTATGCCCGTAAGGACAGTATTGCAGATTGGACTCATTCCATTGACCGAGGTTCAGCCCAACTGCACATTTATCCGGGCCGGCGATGGGTCGCCGCCTGCACCAGATGATAGAGGTGAAACTACTTCTTTTTCAAGGCTTTGGGCCGGCTTCTCAGGCGAGTGCCACGCCGAGCAGTCGGCCGACGAGGAAGGACACCACACCCGCACCCCCGCCGATCAGCAGCATCCGCAAGGCACCCTGCCAAGCCCCGCGCCCCGTGAACAAGCTGAGCGCAAGGCCGATCCCTGCGAGCGCCACGGCGGTGAGGCCTATTGTCCACCAGAGCGGGTGTGTCAGGCCGCGCACGAAAAAGGGCAGCAAGGGCAGCGACGCGCCGACGGCGAAGGCGAGGAAGGAGGACACTGCGGCACCGAGCGGTGACCCGAGGTCATCGGGATTGAGACCGAGCTCCTCGCGGGCGAGCACATCGAGCGCTTGTTCCGGGCGTGAGAGCAGGGTGCGAGCCATCGCGCGGGCCTGTTCGATTTCGAGACCGCGCGCTTGGTAGATCAGGGCGAGTTCCTCAGCTTCTTCTTCCGGATACTCGGCGAGTTCCTCTCTTTCGAGGGCGATCTGGTACTCGTACATGTCGCGTTGCGAGCGCACCGACACATACTCGCCGGCGGCCATCGAGAGCGCGCCCGCCAACAGCCCGGCGACACCGGTCATGAGGACGGTCCCAGGTTCCGCGTTGGCACCGGCGATTCCCATCACGAGCGAGGCGTTGGACACCAAGCCGTCATTGACGCCGAACACGGTCGCTCGCAGGTTGCCGCCGCCCACGCCGCGATGTCGCTGGCCGACCTCGTTGACCGAGGTGGGCATGAGGTGGCCGGGGGCGACCGGGGGAGCGGCAGAGGTGTAGACCGACAGCCCGCGCAGCTTCATCGCGGCCAGCGCATGCCGCGAGGCGCGTGGGCCGATCTGCCGCACGATCGCTGCGACGAGTCGTGCGCGCAGCGACGGCGAAAAACGGAAGCTGCGCATCGGCTCGAGCGCCTGCCACCGCAGCGCCTGTTGCTCGGCTGCCGTGCCGAGTTTGTGGAACATCGCCCGCCGTACCGGATCGGGCTCTGCTGTCGCGACGCGACTGTAGAGCCAAGCAGACTCTTTTTCGTGGTACCAGCTGTCGGGCGCTGCGCTCACGCGCCGCGACGCGGGTGCAGCGTCACGCGGCGATGATCAGCGCTCACGGCCGTCGTCGTGGCCGTCATCCCCGTCTTCGTCCTCATCTTCATCCTCATCTTCATCCCAATCGTCCTCGTCTTCGTCCTCGTCGTCATCCTCTTCCTCCTGCTCGTCCTCCGACCAGCCTTCCGGTTCGGTGGTGAGCTCGAGGTCGAGTTCGTGCCATTCGTCGATATCGAGCTCCTCGATCTCGCCGTCGAGATACTCGATCTCGACCATCTCGGCATCTTCGTCGACGGTGATCACGCGGAAGGTCTCTTCCTCCTCGGCGTTGACATACCACTGGCCTACGACGGGTTCTTTGTCTCTGCTCACGGCATTTACCTCGGCGGATCGGCGGGACTGACTCGAACCCATTTTACCGCGCTAGTGAATTATAGTGCTATGCCCAAGAGGATGCTTTGCATGCCGCCACGAGTTGCGCGCCGTTCCAATCCGCTCCAGCGTGCCCGCCGCATCGTGGTGAAGGTCGGTTCCGCGCTGTTGGTCGATGGACGGACGGGTCGGCTCAATCGGGCTTGGCTTGGGACGCTGGTGGCCGATGTGGTTCGACTGCGCCGCCAAGGCAAGGAAGTCGTGCTGGTGTCCTCGGGGGCGATCGCGCTCGGGCGGCGCCACCTCGACCTGCCGCCCGGTCCGTTGCGCCTAGAAGAGAGCCAAGCGGCCGCGGCAGTGGGCCAGATCCGCCTTGCCCACGCCTACAAGGAACTGCTCGAGGCGCGAGGCGTGCCGGTCGCGCAGGTGCTGCTCACGCTGGAGGACAGCGAACAGCGTCGTCGCTACCTGAATGCCCGAGCCACTCTCAACACGCTGCTGGCACATGGCGCGGTACCGGTCATCAATGAGAACGACACTGTTGCGACGGCCGAGATCCGCTATGGCGACAACGACCGCTTGGCGGCTCGTGTGGCACAGATGGTGAGCGCGGATTGCGTGCTCTTGCTCTCGGACATCGATGGGCTCTACACCGCCGATCCCCACAAGGATCCGGGTGCGCAGTTCATCGATCAGGTGTCGGAGATCACCCCTGAGATCGAGGCCATGGCGGGCGGTTCGGCCTCGGCGGTCGGCCGCGGCGGGATGACCACGAAGATCATCGCCGCGCGCATCGCAGTGGCTGCAGGCTGTCATTTCTGCATCGCCACCGGTTCACCGCGTCACCCGGTCCGGCGTATCGAACAGGGCGGCCGCAGCACCTGGTTCCTGCCGACAGCGACGCCGTTGGCGGCCCGCAAGCAATGGATCGCGGGCACCTTGCGTCCATCCGGCGCGCTGCATATCGACGAGGGCGCGCGGCGAGCGTTACGCGCGGGCAAGAGCTTGCTGCCCGCAGGAGTGACCGCGGTGACGGGTCGTTTCGAGCGTGGTGACACCGTGAGCGTGCTTGCGCCGGGGGGGCAGGAGGTGGCGCGCGGCATCGTCGCGTACGGTGACACCGACGCGGGTCGTATCCTCGGTCGGCGCAGCGCCGAGATCGCCCTGATGCTCGGCTATGCGGGTCGTGACGAGCTCATCCACCGCGACGATATGGTGCTGCAATGATCGCCGATGGGACCAACGATGGGACCGCCGATGGGACCGCCGATGGGACCGCCGATGGGACCGCGGCAGACGAACTCGGTACGCTCATGCGACGGCTCGGCGCGGCGGCGCTGTCCGCCCGGTCCGTGCTGGCAGCGGCGCCGCGGACGCAGAAGGACGCGGCTCTGCTGGCCGCGGCGGCGGCACTGCGGACTCATCAGGTCGAGGTGCTCGCTGCCAACGCCCTCGACATGACGCAAGCGGAGCACAAGGACCTTTCGGCTGCGATGCTCGACCGGTTGCGGCTCGATCCGTCGCGCCTCGAAGCGATGGCGCGTGGCCTCGAGGACATTGCGGCCTTGCCTGACCCGGTCGGTCGGGTGCTCGAGGAGCGGCGTCGGCCGAACGGCCTCTCCATCGCCCGCATCGCCGTGCCGCTCGGTGTCATCGGCATCATCTACGAGAGCCGACCGAACGTAACCGCGGATGCGGGTGCGCTCTGCCTGAAATCCGGCAATGCCGTGATCCTGCGCGGCGGCTCCGAGAGCGCCCACTCAAGCGCTGCGATCCACCGCTGCCTGGTCGAGGGACTGCGTGCCGTTGGGCTGCCCGAGGCGAGCATCGGGCTCGTGCCGGTCACGGACCGCGCGGCGGTGGGTTATATGCTCTCCGGGATGACCGAGTACATCGATGTGCTGGTGCCGCGCGGGGGCAAGGGTCTGGTGAAGCGCGTTCAGGAAGAGGCGAGGGTGCCGGTCATCGGCCACCTCGACGGCAACTGCCATGTGTTCGTGGACCGTGCCGCAGACCTGCCTATGGCAGTGGCGATCGTCCTGAACGCCAAGTTGCGCCGCACCGGCATCTGCGGGGCTGCCGAGACGCTGCTGGTCGATGAGGGTTGCGCTGCGACCCACCTCGCGCCCTTGGTGCACGCCCTGCTCGATGCAGGTTGCGAGGTGCGCGGTGACGCAGCGGCGCAGCGGGTCGATCTGCGGGTGCGGCCCGCCACCGAAGAGGACTGGTTCACCGAATACCTCGATGCCGTGATCGCGGTGAAGGTCGTGGCCGGGCTCGATGCGGCGATCGCCCACATCACCCACTATGGCTCCGCACACACCGAATCCATCGTCACGGGGGATGCGGCGGCGGCGGAGCGGTTCCTCGGTCGCGTCGACAGCGCCATCGTGCTGCACAACGCCTCGACGCAGTTCGCCGATGGTGGAGAGTTCGGGATGGGTGCCGAGATCGGCATCTCGACGGACCGCTTCCACGCCCGCGGACCGGTCGGGCTCGAGCAGTTGACCAGTTACAAGTACGTGGTGCGCGGCACCGGCCAAGTGCGACCCTGAACGCCGCCGCGCAGCGAGTGCGCGGCAAGGATGCCTCGCTCGCGCAGCGCTTCGCAGGTGCTGCGGCTGCGCAAGCCGTGGCTGCAGACCAAAAGATAGCGCCCTTCAGCCGGCAGGTTCCGGCCGGCCAGCATCTCGTCCACGGGGATGCGGCGTACGAACCCGGGCAGCGGGTCGGCCGCACATTCGTCCGGGGCACGGATGTCGATCACCGCATAGCCTGCCCCGATGGCCTGCGCGAGATCGTCGAAGTCGAGTTCGAGTCCGGCGCCGCTGCCGGGCGAAATCCTCGCCAAGGTTTGTCGGGCGTCGTGCAAGGCCATCGCCGCGCGGCCACAGGGACCGCCCTCGCAGCCGTGTGCACGCTTCGCGCGCACCCGCGTTATGCCGGTCTCGAGCAGATTGACGAGCAGCACCTCGTCGCCGAGCCGTCCGGGCAGATCCAACAGGATCTTCAGTGCCTCGAGCGCCTGCAGGCTGCCGAGGATGCCAGGCACCGGACCGAGCACGCCGGCTTCGGTGCAGTTGCCGACGACGCCGTCGCGCGTCGCCTGCGGCCACAGGCAGCGCAGGCAGGCGCTGCCGCGAGCCGGATCGACCACCTGCAGTTGCCCCTCGAACTGGTGCACGCTCGCGAGCAGCACCGGCACCGACAGTTCGTGCGCGAGGTCGTTGAGCAGGAACTTGGTGGCGAAGTTGTCGCTGCAGTCGATGATGAGGTCACAACCTGCAAGCAGCCGGGCGGCATTGCCCGCATCGAGCCGCAGCCCGTGCGCTTCGATCTGCACCTCGGGGTTGAGTGCGCGGATCCGCGCCGCGGCGAGATCTGCTTTGGGTTGGCCGCAATCCGCGAGCGCGAACCAGGTCTGGCGGTGCAGGTTGGAGGCTTCGAGGCGATCGCCATCGATGACCACCAGCCGCCCGATTCCAGCACCTGCGAGGTATTGCAGCACGGGTACGCCTAGCCCTCCCGCACCGATCACGGCGACCGAGCTTGCGCGCAATCGGGCTTGCCCTAGCGGACCGACCTCCCGCAGCGCCATCTGCCTTGAATAGTCGGGGGTCGCCGGTGGCGTGTGGTCATGGGCATGGCTGTGGTCATGGGCATGGCTGTGATCGTGGGCATGGTTGTGATCGTGCGGCTGGACGGCGCCCGGTGCCGCAGCAGCACAGCGCTCGCAATTCACCCAACCCGAATCACCGTCGACGTAATGCTCTTTTTTCCAGATCGGGACGCGGTGTTTGACCTCGTCGATGATCCAACGACACGCGCGGAACGCCTCATCGCGGTGCGGGGCTGCGACGCCCACCCAGACGGCGAGCTCGCCGAGCGCCAGATCCCCGATACGGTGCACACAACGCGCGTTGACGACTCCGAAGCGCGCGCAGGCCTCGGCCACGATGCGCTCCCCCTCCCGCAACGCCAGGGCCTCGAAGGCCTCGTACTCCAGGCGATGCACCGCACGGCCTTCATTAAAGTTGCGCACCCAGCCCTCGAAGGCCACATAGCCGCCGCAGGACGGATCGGCGAGCGTCTGCTGCAGGGCGGCCGCGTCGAGCGTGCCCGCGCTGAAGGCGAAGCGCGGCTCAGCCACCGGCCACCGGCGGGATGAAGACCACGTGATCGGCGGCCTCGAGCGGGTGGTCCCACTCGGCGAAGTCGCCGTTGATCGCGACCCGCAGCATCTCGAGCGGCAGTGTGAACCGATGCCGCGTCTGCAGTTCGAGATAGAGGTCACGCGGCGTGCGCGCAGCGCTCTGCAGCGATTCATGGGCGCAGCCCGCTTGCTCGCGCAGCAGCGCGAAGTACTGGATATCGAGCGTACGGGTCTTGGCGGTCGGATCGAGGTCCTGCATGGCTTGGCGATATTCCGTCGTGGAATTGATGTTGTCGAGGGCGTTCGATCGCGGCAGATCGATGATTCGTGCGGCGTGGGCGAGCAGGAACTTCCGCGGGCAGCGTCCGTCGGCTGCGACGAAGTCCGCCAACAACGGCTCGCACTGGGGCTCCCAGATGGCGCACAGCGGCTCCGGCAGCCCGTCGTAGGCGGAACGGAATGCGGTCGCCACCCGCGACGGGTCGCGCCCGGCGATCAGCGCCCGCAAGGTGGAGGCGTCGAGGAAGGGCAGATCGCAGGCCAACACCAGCCAGGCCGCAGCCGGCCGGGTCCGCAGCGCCGCGAGGATCCCGGCGACCGGTCCGACACCCAGGGTGCCGTCGATCACTTGAGCGTAGCGTGCCCGCAGCGGATCCGACGTCTGGTCGGCGCGTACCGACACGAAGTTCGGCCCTGCGACCTCACCGAGCAGCTCGAAGGCGACCTGCAATTGGTCGCGGCCGTGATAGGCGAGCACGGCCTTGTCACGGCCCATCCTCGTGCTGCGCCCGCCGGCGAGCACCAAGCCGCGCAACGCCCCGGTCATCGTCGCGAAACCTGCCGGCGGGGTCCGTGGTCGCGTTTGCCACCACGCTTGACGAGCAGCCGGATCGGGCCGATGCGTATGTCATGCGACAGCGCTTTGCACATGTCGTAGATCACGAGTGCCGCGATCGTCGCGCCGGTCAAGGCTTCCATCTCGACACCGGTGCGATGCGTGGTACGCACTGTGCATCGGATGACGATGAGTCCACGACGCGGGGTGTCGATATCGAGCTCGCAGTGCTCGAGCGGCAGCGGGTGACAGAACGGGATTAGTTCGTGGGTACGCTTGATGGCCTGTACGGCGGCGATGATGGCGGTATCGAAAACCGGACCTTTTCGGGTGCGGTGTCCGCTCGCAGCGAGCGCCTGCGCAACTGCGGCGGGCAGCGTGACCCGCGCTTCGGCCACCGCTTCGCGTGCAGTGACGGCCTTATCGCTGATGTCGACCATCGTCGGCCGGTTGCGCGCATCGAGGTGGGTCAGCTTGGCAGGGGCTGCGCGAGGCTTGCGTGGGCGTGCGGTAGTAGTAGGGCGTGTCGCGGCCATCTCAACCCCCGATGTGAAACATCTCGACCTTGTGCTCGCGACCTGCGTGCAGCGATGCGCGTTGCTCGCTGTAACGGTCGGCACGTCGCTCCCAAACGCTCTGCAGCAAGGCGAGCAGCGTGTCGTCATCCGCACCGCCCCGGAGCGCCCCCCGCAGTTCGACCCCGGTCGTGGCGAAGAGGCAAGAATACAGTGTGCCATCCGAGGACAGCCGCGCCCGCGAGCAGTCGCCGCAGAACGGTTGGCTGACCGAGGAGATGAAGCCGACCTCGCCCATACCGTCGGCGAATGCCTGCCGTTCGGCCACTTCGCCCGCATAGTTGCGACTCGCCGGCGCGAGTGGCCATCGCTGCGATATCCGTGCTGCGAGCTCCGCCGAAGGCACCACCAGGTCCTGCCGCCATTCGTTGCGGTTACCGACATCCATGTATTCGATGAAGCGCACGATCACGCCCGTGCCGCGGAAGTGTTCCACCAGCGCGAGCGCGGTATGGTCATTCACGCCGCGTTGGATGACAGCGTTGACCTTGATCGGTCCGAGACCGGCGCGCTGCGCCGCCTCGATGCCCTCGAGGACCTGCTCCACGCCGCCGAAGCCGCCGCTCAGATGCGCGAAAGTCGCTGGGTCGAGGCTGTCGAGGCTGACGGTCACGCGGTGCAGCCCTGCGGCTTTCAGTTCCGTGGCGTACTTGGCGAGCAGCACCCCGTTGGTGGTAAGGGCGATATCCTCGATACCTGCGAGGCCGCTGAGATCGCCGATCAGATCGGGCAGGTTCGGGCGCAGCAGCGGCTCGCCACCGGTCAGACGCAGCTTGCGCACACCGAGCCGTGCGCCGAGCCGTGCGAGCCGGACGATCTCGCTGAAGCCGAGACGCTCGGCGGAGGCGAGGAAGCGGTAGCCGTCGTGGAAGGTGTGCTGCGGCATGCAGTAGGGACACCGGAAATTGCAACGGTCCATCACGGAGATGCGCAGGTCGCGCAACGGCCGTCCTAGGGTGTCGCGCATCGCATCGCGACGACGGGGCAGCAGAGGGTGTTCGCGGTCGCTCATTGCGGGATCAGCCATGCAGGAGCCGCCTTACCAACGATGCAATCGGGCGACGAAGCCCTTGGGGTGGGTGTGGGGGCCGGGCGGCAGTTCGACCACGCCGTCGGTGCCGGTGAGGGCGGCATAGTCGCCCGATCCGTTGGTGGTGCGGGGCTCAGCCCAAGGGCGGCCCCAGTCGTCGATCGTGATCTTGACCGGCATGAAGAACGCGAGCGTAGCGCGCACTTCGACCGCTGCAGCGAGCGCGATCCGTTCGGGCGCTCGTGGCGGGGTTTCGCCCATCGCGGCATAGAGCGCCGGCAACACGTAGCGCGCCAGGCAGATAAGCGTCGAGACGGGGTTTCCGGGCAGCGCGAACACGGCGGTGCCGGTCGGCGCCATGCCGAACCAGAGCGGTTTGCCAGGTCGTTGCGCGACCTTGTGGAACACCTCGCGCACCCCGATCCCAGCGAGCGCCGCAGGTACCAGGTCGAGACGACCGGCGGAGACGCCGCCCGATAGGATGAGCACATCGTGGGTCTGTACGAGCACGCGCAACCGGGCCTTGAGCGCACCGAGCTCATCGGGCAGATGCTCGTCCGCGATGCGCTGGAAACCTCGACGACGCAAGGCCGCGACGATGCCGTAAGCGTTCGAGCGGCGTACCTGATGCGCCAAGATCGGTTCGCCTGGCTCGATGATCTCGTTGCCGGTCGACACGACGCTGATGGTCGGTTGGGCACTGACGCGGATGCGCGGCATGCCGGCGCCTGCGGCCACCGCGATCTCGGGTGCGCCAAGCCGCACACCGGTCGCGAGCAGCAGCGCCCCCTGCCGGACATCGCTGCCACGGCGGTGGATGTTCTGGCCGACAGCGATTCTCAGTTCCGGCTCGAAGGACACGGTTTGGGGTTCGATCTCGGCAAGACGCGACTGCTCGATCGGTATGACAGCATCACAACCGGCTGGCAGCACGGCACCGGTCATGATCTCGATGGCGTGCTGCGGCGAGGCGAGGGACAGCGGCGGATCGCCGGCGGCCTGCATCGCTTGGACGAGGAGCGACTTTCCGCCCCGCAGGCCCGCGGTGGCGACGGCGAAGCCATCCATCGCGACACGATCGAACGGCGGCTGGTCACGCTCGGCGTAGATGTTCTCGCGCAGCACGGCGCCGACGCACTGTACGAGCGGCAGCGACTCGATCGGTAGGCAGATGAGCTGCCCGGCGATGAGGGCGTCAGCTTCGACAGGGGAGATCATGCGAGCAGTGTAGCCCACCCACCCGGACGCAGACCGATGGGGCTCGGCAGGACGCCCGGTCGCCTCACGCGACCGGGTCGGCCAGGGTCACTTCTTCGCGTTCTTCTCGCGCCAAGTACGGATCTGCGTGTTGAGGCGGTCGGCCACGGCCTGCGCTTCGTCCACGGCGGCGTTCGTCTTCTGGTCACGGATCTTCTCGAGCTCACCACGCGCTTCCGGTGTCATGTTGGGCTGCGCTGCGACAGCCTCATTAAACTGGGTCTCGAGGCATCCCTGGTAGCCGGTGATGGCGAAGTCGAAGGCCTTCACCTCTTTTTGACTCGCGAGCATCTCCTCCAGCGTTGCCGACCCGCCGTCCGGAATCTTCTCCGGGGCCTTGGGGTAGGTGCACGCGGCATGCGCCTGGCTGGCGGCAAGGGCGGCGACGAGCGCCAGCGAGTACAACATCTTCATGGCGGAATCTCTCCGGATATGGTGGTCGAGGAAACCCTATGTTACGGCGTAGCCGCAGACCGCGGCAATGGCAGCCGCACTTGCTACACTGTGATCGTGCGCCCGTAGCTCAGCTGGATAGAGCATCAGGCTTCGAACCTGAGGGTCGGGAGTTCGAATCTCTCCGGGCGCGCCATCTTCCCTGAGATATTGGCCTGTGACCTAAGGCCTTAGGACCGAAGGCTGCATGACCAAGGCTTTAAATCCCCGCCCAGTACTCCTGAGCGATCGGCTGCGTTGATGACATGAAACGGCTAGGCATCCTCTGGCTCGTGGTGTTCATCAGCCTGGCAGGCTTCGGCATCACCACGATACCGTTCCCCATCGTCGCCGAGCAGATGGGGGCCTCGGATTTCTGGAAGACCTTCGGCGGCGCGGGTGTGTTCTCGCTGTTCCAGCTCATCTTCACCCCGATCTGGGGGCGTTTCAGCGATGCCTACGGTCGCAAGCCGATCCTGGTGCTCAGCTTGGCCGGCACCGTGGTCGCTTTCGCGTGGCTGTCGATCGCCGACTCCCTACTATCCTTGCTGATCGCGCGGGCATTCGGCGGCATCATGTCGGGCAATCTGGCGGCGGCCTTCGCCTACGCCGCCGATGTGACCGAGACCCAAGACCGCGCGAAGGGTCTCGGGATCGTGGGCTCGGCTTTCGGGGTGGGTTTCGCGATCGGACCACCGCTCGGCGGCTTCCTCGGTACCCTCGATGGCGGCGTGAACCTGTTCTGGCCGGGCATCGTTTCGGCGGGGCTTGCAGTGGTCGCCTTGGTGGGCACGGTGTTGTTTCTGCCCGAGAGCTTGCCGATCGAGTCGCGTCGACCGTTCCGCGCAGCGCCAGCGACCGCCGCGACACGCACGCGTGGCAGTGCGCCTTGGTCGATCCTCGCGGCGAAGCCGGTGCTCGTCGGTCTCGTCATCTCCAGTCTGACGGTCGCGATCGCTGCTAGTGCGTTGCAGTCGGTCTACCCGTTCTGGGGCCGCGACCTGTTCGGATTCTCGCTCGAAGATATCGGGCTGCACTTCACGGCTTTCGCGCTGCTGTCGGCGATCGGTCAAGCCGGTCTCACCGGGCCGCTGACGCGACGCTTCGGTGAGAGACGATTGGCGGTCGGCGCGCTTGCCGGCGTCACGGTCGCACTGATGCTGTTCTCGGTGGCGAGCAGCCCTGCGATCGCGTGGCTCGCGATCTGCGTGTTCGGTTTCGCCAACGGACTGTTTCTGCCTGCGATCAGCAGCCTCATGTCCTTCGAGGCGGAGGATGACGAACGCGGTGCCGTGATGGGCGTGTTTAACGCTTCGAGCAGTGCCGGGCGGATCCTCGGGCCGGCGCTGTCCGGACCGATCTACTTCAAGTTCGGTCCGGCGGCACCGTTCGTGTTGTCGGCGATGCTCACGGTCCTCGGTGCGCTGCTGATGGCGCGGCGCGAGCGCAGGTGACTTGCGGCACGATGATCCTCGCCGTGATCGTCAGCCGCGTCTGTCGGTACAGTCGCTGTCCGTGCCATGATGTTTCAGACAGTTCAGAACATTGATGTCTTGGAACATGATGTCTTGAAATTAAGGAGACGGTCCGATGTCCACGCTGATCTTCGGTCTGCTGATTCTGCTCGGTATGCACTCGGTCTCGATCGTCGCTCCCGCCTGGCGCGACGCCATGGTGGCGCGGATCCGGTCGCTCCCTTGGAAGGGGGTCTATTCGGTCGTCTCGCTCTCGGGCTTCTGGCTGATGCTGCAAGGCTATGCCGAAGCGCGCCTAGAGCCGGCCGTGGTCTGGGTGCCGCCGACCGGGATGCGCCATGCGGCGGCGCTGCTCATGTTGCCGGTGTTCCCGTTGCTGCTGGCGACCTACCTCCCAGGCCGCATCCGCAACGCCGCCAAACACCCGATGCTCGCAGCTGTGAAATTCTGGGCGCTCGCCCACCTGCTGTCGAACGGCATGCTCGCCGACATCGTGCTGTTTGGCGCGTTTCTCGCGTGGGCGGTGCTCGATCGCATCTCGCTCAAGCGGCGTGCGCCGCAGCCTCTGCCGACGACACCCGCGACGCCTTGGAACGATGTGCTCGCGGTGGTCCTCGGACTGACGCTCTACGCAGCGTTCGCGATGATCTGGCACCAGCGGCTGTTCGGTGTCGCACCGTTCGGTTGACCCGGGCGCCGTCCCCGTTCCCATCCCCTCACTCGGAGTCCGTATGCCCACCGTCCACGACTTCACCGTCCGTACGATCGAAGGTGCCGAACAGTCCCTCGGTGATCATCGAGGCAAGGTGCTGCTGATCGTTAATGTCGCAAGCCGCTGTGGGCTCACGCCGCAGTACACCGCGCTTGAGGCGTTGCAACGTAAACATGCCGAGCATGGGTTCAGCGTGCTCGGCTTTCCCTGCAACCAGTTCGGCGGCCAAGAGCCAGGCACCGAGGCGCAGATCCTCGAGTTCTGTACGCTCAATTACGAGGTCAGCTTTCCGATGTACGGCAAGGTCGAAGTCAATGGCGAGGGGACCCATCCGCTTTACGCGCACCTGAAATCCGCGGCACCTGGGCTGCTCGGCAGCGAGAGCTTGAAGTGGAACTTCACAAAATTCCTGGTCGATCGCGAGGGGCGTGTGGTGCGCCGCTATGCCCCCACCGATTCGCCTGAGAGCATCGAGAAGGACATCGAGGCGCTGCTGTGAGGCGCGAGGTCGGTCGTGTGAGCGTCGCGCTCGCGCTGTCGATCAGCGCAGCATTGATCGCGGGTTGCGCGGCCCCCGTCGCGCGTGATGGAAGGCCTGCATCGGTGGCGGGCGAGGCGGTCATCGGCGCAGCGGTGATCGAGGCGAAACCTGTGCGCGATGATTGGCGCGCCGGCGGCATGGTAGCCGCCGCCAATCCTTGGGCCGTGGAAGCCGGGCTCGAGGTGCTGCGTGCGGGCGGTTCGGCCGTCGATGCAGCGGTCGCGGTGCAAGCGGTGCTTGGGCTTGTCGAGCCGCAATCCTCTGGGCTCGGCGGCGGCGCTTTTCTGGTGCACTACGATGCCCGCAGCGGCGACGTGGTCACCTTCGATGGCCGCGAGGTCGCCCCGCAGGGCGCGACTCCCCGCATGTTCCTGGACGCCGCCGGTAAGCCGCTCACCTTCCCTGTAGCGGTGCGCTCCGGTCGCGCGGTCGGTGTCCCTGGGGTCGTCTCGATGCTCGGTATGGCGCACCGTGAGTTCGGGCGGCTGCCGTGGTCGCGGCCGTGGCAGCCAGCGATCCGCCTCGCAGAGCGGGGGTTCCCGGTCTCGCCGCGGCTCAATGATTTGATCGGGTCGGCGCTCGCTCGTGACGCACTGTTGCCCGCCGGCCGTGCCTACCTCACCGTCGAGGGGCGAGCCGATGGGCGTACGCCGCATCCGGTAGGCGCGTCGCTGAAGAACCCTGATTACGCGCGGACCTTGCGGAGTGTGGCGACGCGCGGTGCCCGCGCCTTCTACGCGGGCGAGATCGCCGAAGCCATCGTCGCCGGTGCAGCCGTCGAGCCGATGCCGGGGTCGCTGAGTCTCGCCGACCTCGCGGCCTACCGTCCGGCGCGGCTCGAGCCGGTCTGCAGCGGCTATCGGGTCTACCTCGTCTGCGGCATGCGACCGCCGTCCTCAGGCGGCATCGCGGTGTTGTCGGTGCTCGGCACCCTCGAGAACTTCGACATGGCTTCGATGGGGCCAGGCACCGTGGCGGGTTGGCATCACCTGATCGAGGCGCAACGGCTCGCCTACGCCGACCGCGACAAGTTCGTCGCCGATGACCGCGTGGTCGCCGTGCCGCTCGCCGGGCTCACGAACAAAGATTATCTACGCTCGCGGGCAGCGCTGGTGTCACCGTCCCGGGCGATGGCCGTCGTCGAAGCTGGCGAGCCACCCGGTGCGCCGGCTCGCGGTAGCGATGCCACCGCTGAGGTACCGGGCACCAGCCATTTCGTGGTGGTCGACCCCATGGGCAACGTGGTCTCGATGACGACCACGGTCGAGTCGCTGTTCGGATCCCAGCGTTTCGTCGCCGGTTTCTTCCTCAACAACCAGCTGACCGATTTCAGCTTCCGTCCGGTGGATGACCGGGGCGAGGCCATCGCCAATGCGGTCGCGCCCGGCAAGAAGCCGCGTTCTTCGATGTCGCCGACCCTCGTGTTCCGCGACGGCGCGTTCGAACTCGCGGTCGGGTCACCCGGTGGCAACGCGATCATCGCCTATGTCGCGAAGACCCTGGTCGGCATGCTCGATTGGGGGCTGACGCCGCAGCAGGCGGTCGATCTGCCGAATGTCATCGCCCGCGGCCCGGTAGTGGTCGAGACCGCGCGCATCGATCCTGCGGTGGTGGAGTCCCTCAAGGGTATGGGGCATGTGTTCCGCGACGGGCGCGGCGAGGGGTCGGGCCTGCATGCGGTGCGTGTGACCGCGGATGGCCGGCTGGAGGGCGCCGCCGATCCGCGTCGCGAAGGCCGTGCAGTCGCGGTGCCGTAGAGTTAACCTCGCGCCAGTCCTCGCCTTGGTCACCTCCGCGTGGAGAGATTAGAGACATGAAAGTCCGTGCCGCCGTCGCGTATCAGGCCAAAGCGCCGTTGGTCCTCGAAGACATCGAGCTCGAAGGCCCGAAGGAAGGCGAGGTGCTGGTCGAGATCAAGGCCACCGGCATCTGCCACACCGATGAGTACACCTTGTCGGGCGCAGATCCGGAAGGCCAGTTCCCAGTGGTCCTCGGCCATGAGGGCGCGGGCATCGTGGTCGATGTCGGCAAGGGCGTCACCTCGCTGCGCAAGGGCGACCATGTGATCCCGCTCTATACGCCGGAGTGCCGGCAGTGCAAGACCTGCCTCAGCGGCAAGTCCAATCTTTGTACCGCCATCCGTGCGACCCAGGGCAAGGGCGTGATGCCAAACGGCAGCAGCCGCTTCTCCTGTAGCAGTGGGCCGGTGCTGCATTACATGGGCTGTTCCACCTTCGCGAACTTCACCGTGCTGCCTGAGATCGCGCTCGCCAAGATCCGCACCGACGCTCCTTTCGAGAAGGTCTGCTACATCGGTTGCGGCGTGACCACCGGCATCGGTGCGGTGATCAACACCGCGAAGGTCGAACCCGGCGCCAACGTCGTGGTGTTCGGGCTCGGCGGCATCGGCCTCAACGTCATCCAAGGCGCGCGCATGGCGGGTGCCGAGATGATCGTGGGCGTCGACATCAACCCGGCGCGCGAGGCGATCGCGCGCAAGTTCGGCATGACGCATTTCGTCGACCCGCGTGCAGTGGGCGGCGATGTCGTCGGCCACATCGTCGAGCTCACGAAGGGCGGCGCCGACTACTCCTTCGAGTGCGTGGGCAACACCACGCTGATGCGCCAGGCGCTCGAGTGTTGCCACCGTGGTTGGGGGGTGTCGGTGATCATCGGTGTCGCGGGCTCGGGGCAGGAGATCTCGACCCGTCCGTTCCAGCTCGTCACGGGGCGCACCTGGAAGGGGACCGCTTTCGGTGGTGCGCGCGGCCGCACCGATGTGCCGCGCATCGTCGACTGGTATATGGACGGCAAGATCAACATCGACGACCTCGTGACGCATGTCATGCCGCACCACCGGATCAACGAAGGTTTCGACCTGATGCGCCGCGGCGAGTCCATACGCACCGTGCTGACCTACTGACGGCCCATGCCCGCATCGTCCGTCATCGTCGCAGCATGAGCGAAGCCTTGGAGACCTTGGCGGAGCATGCCTGCTTCGGCGGTGTGCAAGGTTTCTATCGCCATCGTTCGCAGGCCTGTGCAGGGCCGATGCGCTTCGGCGTGTTCGTCCCCGAGTCCGTACGCAAGCGGCCGTCTCCGACGCTATTCTGGCTCGCCGGTCTGACCTGCACCGAGGAGACCTTCGCGATCAAGGCAGGCGCGCAGCGCGTGGCGGCCGAGCTCGGTCTCGTGCTCGTGACACCCGACACGAGCCCGCGTGAGCCGACATTGCCCGGCGACCGTGAGGCCTGGGATCTTGGCCAAGGAGCCGGTTTCTACGTCGATGCCACCCAAGCACCGTGGTGCGCGCACTACCGCATGTTCTCGTGGGTGACCGAGGAGCTGCCGGCACTGGTCGCTGCGCGCTTCCCCTCAGATCCGGCAAGAACCGGGGTGTCCGGCCATTCGATGGGCGGCCATGGTGCGCTGATCGCGGCACTTCGCCGCCCCGATGTCTTCCGCAGCTGCTCGGCGTTCGCACCGATCGCCGCCGCCGCGGAGTGTCCGTGGGGTCACAAGGCCCTCGGCAGCTATCTCGGCGCCGATCGTGCGGCATGGGCTGCCTGGGATGCGAGCGCCTTGATGAGATCACGCCCCTATCCGCGCGATATCCTCATCGACCAAGGATTGGCCGACCGATTCCTGACCGAGCAATTGCAGCCAGAACGTCTGGAGGACGCCGCCGCCGCATCGGGGCAACGCTTGACGCTGCGCCGCCACGCTGGATTCGACCACGGGTACTACTTCATCCAGACCTTTGTCGCTGACCATCTCGAACATCATGCGCGGCAGTTGGGCTGATGCGGTTGCGACAGGGCAGGGCGCGACGCGCCGCGGGTACCCAAGTGGTCGTCATCACCGACAGCACCCAGGGGCTGGGGTTCGGCTACGCGCAGGCCTTCCTGCATCGCGGACACCATGTGGTCATCAGCGGGCACACCCAGTCCTTGGTCGATGAAGCGATCGACCGCCTCGAGGCCGATGCCGTGGTGGGTGGCGGTGCTGCGATCGGTCAAGCCTGTGATGTGACGGACCGTGCGCAGCTGCAGTCGCTTTGGGGATTCACGGTGCGCAGTTTCGGTCCGGTCGGGATCTGGCTGCACAACACGGACCCTGCACGCCCCGGCACCGCCATCGGCGCCCTGAATTCGGCGGAAGTCGCTGTCGCAGGGCTGTCTGCGCAGCTACACGGTGGCAAGCTGTACCTGAATCTCGGGTGTGACGGAGCGATCGGACGCATCGTCCCCGGTATGACGGTCGACTCAGACACCCAAGACGAGTTGAAACGTGTCGCAGATTCTTTGGTCGTGGCACGGCATAAGACCGGTGACAGCCGCGTGCTGATCGGTACCATCAGCCCCGGGGTCAGCGTCACCGAGGGGCTGCTGCGCGCGCTGCGCGCGCTGCCACCGGAGGTGCGGGGCAAGGCGCTGCGGCGTCTCGGCTTCATCGGCGATCATGTTGCCACGACCACCTCGTGGATCGTCGAGCGCGTCCTCGCCAACGACCGTCAGGGTCATGACATCACCTGGCTCACCCCCGCGCGCTTGCTGCGTCGCGGCCTCGGTTGGTTGTTCGGTGCCAAGCGCGATCTTCTTGCGCGCTACAAGCTCGACGAACGGGGCGGATCCCCCTGAGCGGTCCGACACACGCCGCCACGGTCGCTGCGTGGGAATCGGGCGATGGTTTCATCACCGCGGACGTCACGCTCTGGGTGTTGCGGAGCGGCGCGCCGAGGGCGGTCGCGGGTCGCATCGAGTGCACGGGTCCCTGACGGCCCGCAACGGTCACTCGTAGCGCAGCGCCTCGATCGGGTCGAGCGAGGCGGCCTTGGAGGCAGGTGCGATGCCGAACACCAAGCCCACCAGCGCCGAGAAACCCGCCGCAGCGAGCATCACCCAGATCGGGACATTGGCGGGCGGGAAATTCGGGATCAGTGCTGCGATGCCCATGCCCGCGAGCAGCCCGAGCACGATGCCGATGAGGCCGCCGAGCAGCGACAACAGCGCCGCTTCGAGCAGGAACTGGGTGAGGATGTCACGGCGCGTCGCGCCGAGCGCCTTGAGGATGCCGATCTCCCGCGTCCGCTCGGTCACCGACACCAGCATGATATTCATGATGCCGATGCCGCCGACCAACAGCGAGATGCCGACGATGCCGGCGAGCACTGCGGTCGCGGTGGTGGTGATCTGGTTGAATTGTTTGACGAAGGAATCAGCGGCTTTGATCTCGAAGTCGTCTGCCGTACCAGCCCGCAGTTTCCGCGAGCCGCGCACCGCGCGCGAGGCACGATCGCGCACCTGGCTGAGCTCCGCGAGGTTCGCGACCGTGAAGGAGACTTCCATATAGGGCCGCTCGAAGGTACCGGTCAATGACCGTGCGACCGAAAACGGAATGAACATCCGGTTGTCTTGGCTGAAACCGAGTATGTCGCCGCGTTTCTCGAGCAGTCCGACCACCTTGAACCATTCGCGACCGACGAGCACGAACTCACCGACCGGGTCGGTCGGCATCTTAAGGTCGTCGCGCACTTGTGTGCCGATGACGACCACACGGCGTCCGCCACGGTCGTCGCTGGCCGTCAAGAACCGCCCCTTGAAGGTCGACACCCCGAGCGTCGCCTGTGCGTCTTCGGTGCTGCCGAGGATCTGTGGCGCGGTGTTGCGGGTCTTCCAGCTGACGGCGCCGAGTTGCGCGCGGAGGATCGGCGCCACGTTCTGCACACCAGGGACCCGATAGCGCAGCACCTCGATGTCCTCGAAGGACAGGGTATTGATTCGACCGGTGCGGAAATTCTGTTGCTCGTTGACCGCCTGGAGGGTGAGGGAGTTGCTGCCGAGGTCGGAAAATTGGTCGCGGATCGAGTCGGTGAAACCCTGCAGTACAGACACGACGGCGATCACCGCCATGGTGCCGATGAGGATGCCGAGCGTCGTCAGGAAGCTGCGCAAGCGATGGGCATTGAGGCTCGCTAGCGCGGCGCGGAAGGCTTCGCCGAGCGCGTTCATGCGGCGCGCGCCGTGTTGATCTGATCCTCGACGATACGGCCATCGAACACGCGCACGGTCCGGCGGCAATGCGCCGCGATATCGGGCTCATGGGTCACCACGATGACGGTCTGGCCGGAGCTGTGCAGCGCATCGAAGAGCGCCATGATCTCGGCGGAGGTCCGCGAGTCGAGGTTGCCGGTGGGCTCGTCGGCGAGCAGGATCGAGGGCTCGCCGACGAGCGCGCGCGCCACGGCGACGCGCTGGCGCTGCCCGCCCGAGAGCTGGTTGGGACGGTGGTCCAGGCGATCGCCGAGACCGACCCCGGCGAGCGCGCTCTCGGCGCGTCCGCGCCGTTCGGCGGCGGACATGGGCCGGTACATCAAAGGTTGCATGACGTTCTGCAGCGCAGTCTGCCGGGGCAGCAGGTGGAAGCTCTGGAAGACGAAGCCGATCTCACGGTTACGCACGGTGGCGAGTTCGTCGTCGCGCAAAGAGGACGTGTCGCGGCCGTTCAGAATGTAGCGCCCCTCGGTCGGAGAATCGAGGCAGCCCAAGATGTTCATCAGCGTCGATTTGCCTGAGCCGGAGGGACCGATCAACGCCACGTATTCGTTGCGACCGATGGAGAGGTCTACGCCCGCGAGCGCGAGCACCGTCTCCCCGCCGAGCACATACCGCTTGACGATGCCCTGCAGTTCGATCATCCGTCCGAATCCGCGCCCGCGGCGTCTGCTGAGCCGTCTTCCTCGTCCTTGGGGCGGTCTTTGGCTTCCATCGGCCGGACCGTATCACCGTCCTTCAGGCGTCGCAGCGCACGCGACGGACCGGTGATGATGCGATCGCCCGCCTTGATGCCGGAGACGACGGTCTCCCAACGGTCGTCCGATAAGCCCGTGGTGATCTCGGTCTTGCGGGCCTTGCCCGAGACATCGACCCAGACCGAACGCCGGACGACATCGCGATCGGGGCTCTCCGTGACCACCGACTCGACCGGCACGGCGAGGCTGCGTTGGCCGTCGCCGAGGTAGATCACCGCCCGCGCGCTCATGCCGGAGCGCAGTTGCAGGCCGGCCGGCGGCGACAGCGCAAGGGTGACTCGGTAGGAGCGGCCTTGGCCGTCGATGGTGGGTGCGAGAGCGATCTTGGTCACTTTGCCGGTGAGGGCGGTGTCCTGGTATGCCGCGGCGAAGACATCAGCCGATTGGTCGAGCTTGATCTTGGCGATGTCCCCTTCATCGACCTTTACCTCTGCCTGGATCGCCGACGTGTCGGCGATCTTCATCAACTGCGCGCCGGCGAGCGAGGCGGTTGAGGGGATCGCGACCTCGCCGGCCTTGATGGGCAACGACACGATGCGCCCGGCGATCGGTGCACGGATCTCCGTCTTGCTGCGTTGCTCGCGGGCATCGGCCAACTGCGAGAGGGCGCGCTGCAGCGCCTCTTCGGCGCTTTTGAGGTCTGCCTCGGCCAGCACGGACTGGTTGCGGTCTTCGTCGAGACGGTTCCGGTCGATCAGGTTTGAAGCGGCAAGTTTCTGGCTGCGTTCGTACTGCTGGCGGCGCAGCGCCACGACCGCGCGTTGGCGATCGATGCTGATGCGGTTCTGGCGGACGCCGGCCTCTTCACGGGTGATGATATTGTTGTAGGTCTCGGGATCGAGCCTCAACAGCAGTTGACCTTTCTCGACCACATCGCCTTCCTGCACCGCGATGCTCGCCACCCGGGCGAGGACCTCGGCGGTCAGGTTGACCTCGACTTCGAAGGCGAGCAGCCCGGAGGCGAGGATGCTGGGACGCACCGCCTGCAAGGCGGCGGGCGAGATCTCGACGGCCGTACCGCCCCCTCCGCCTGGACGCTTGAGCGCGAGTGGCACGATGATGGCGAGTGCGACGAGTCCGGCGGCGAGCCATTTGCGTGGGATGTTCATGGATCAGGCCAGCAGCGCTTTGACGGCTTGGAACCCGAACACCAAGGCGTACGGGAGCGCAGCGATGCTGATCGCAGCACCCCATCCGCCGCGGCTCCAGAGCTTCCAGCCAAGGGCTGCCAAACCGATGGACCAGAGAAACAGGAAGCTGAATGAACCCGCCAACCCCTTCCAGGGGCTGTCGACTGCCAGTTGCACCAGCATGGGATCGAGGGTGGTGTAGGACAGGGCGTCGATGAAGGTCTGTGGCGTCATGCTGAGCGTGCCGTAGATGCCGAGCAGGGAGGCCAGGATGCCCGGCATCGACGACCAGCCGGCGAGCGCCAAGCCCTGCTTGAAGGCGACGGCAAGGCCGGTGACCTTGCCGGCGAGCAGGAAGTAGAGCGCGAGCACGCACATCATCAGAACCGAGCCCAGCGCCGCGCCGATGGTGCTCGGCCACAGCATCATCGCCGAGCTGCCGCCTGGGGCGGCGATCGCATCGGCTTGTTGCTGGGTCAGCTCGTCACCTGCCCGTTCTATGGTGGTGCGGATGAAGAACTCGGGATCGACCTTGCTGAAATAGAGGTAGACGAACAGGGTGCCGACCACAGAAAGCAGGATCACGGGGAGCCAGCCGCTCGGCTTTTCGTATTGCCGGAGGAGCACGGGACCGGGCTGCAGGAAGATGTCGGTGAGGTCTTGCAAGGGGATCTCCGGCAGGCGATTGCGCGATGCAGTGCGTGAGGTCATATATTTTGCCAGAATCACCGCCTGCGCGAGCATCCAACCGATCATCGAGGTGCCTACCATGACCCTGCCCGTCCCCGCCCGCTCTTTGGCCCTGATTTTGCTGCTCCTGCCGCTGTCCTCGGCCTGCGTCTCTGGCCTCGCCCGCAAGGACGAGGGTGCGCAGTTCAACTATGTCGACTACGCGGGTGAGCCGGTCGACACCGCGCGGACGCTGGGTGAGATCAATGGCTGGACATCGGTATCGCGCAACCAGCTCGTCATCTGGACCGGTGTCAACGAGGCGTGGTTGCTCAAGGTCTGGGACACCTGCCGCGATCTCACTTTTGCCAACGCCATCAGCGTCACCCGGGCAGGGCGTCAGGTCAGCCGGTTCGACGCCGTGCGGGTGGGGGAAGATCGCTGCCAGATCACCGAGATCCGTGCGGTCGATGTGAAGCAGATGAAGGCCGATCGCAAGGCTGCGAACGCTGCGCCATAATCGCCGTGTGAGCGCTCTCCAGGATCAAGCCGCCCTGCCACCGATCGTCGCCGAGCCTGCGTCCGACCGGCTGCGGGCCTGCTGAGCATCAGCTGAACCCATGCCCCTCTCGTACCTAGACCGTCTCGAGGCTGACGCGATCCACGTGATCCGCGAAGTCGTCGCCGAATGCGCGCGGCCGGTATTGCTCTATTCCATCGGCAAAGACAGTAGTGCGCTGCTGCATCTCGTGCGCAAGGCGTTCCATCCCGCACGCCCGCCGTTGCCGATGCTGCACATCGACACCACCTGGAAGTTCCGCGACATGTATGCGCTGCGCGATCGTGCAGCGCTTACGGCTGGCATGGATCTGATCGTGCATACCAACCCAGAAGGTTTGGCGGCGGGCGTCTCGCCGCTGACCCACGGCGCATCGCATCACACCGATGTGATGAAGACGCAGGCGTTGCGTCAAGCCCTCGACGCGCACCGTTTCGATGCAGCCTTCGGCGGCGCACGCCGTGACGAGGAGAAGAGCCGTGCCAAGGAGCGTGTCGTGTCGGTGCGCTCGGTCGGCCATCGCTGGGATCCGCGGGCGCAACGTCCCGAATTCGGTTCGCTCTACAACCTCGGCTGCGGACCTGCCGAGACGCTGCGGGTGTTCCCGTTGTCCGACTGGACGGAGCTCGATGTCTGGGAATACATCGCGCGCGAGGGTATCGAAGTGGTGCCGCTCTATTTTGCGGCGCTGCGGCAGGTGGTGCAGCGCGAGGGGCAGTGGATCGTGCGGGACGATGAGCGGATGGCGCTCGGCCCGCAGGAGCAGCCACAACTGCGCCAGGTCCGCTTCCGCACCCTCGGCTGTTGGCCCTTGACGGGCGCGATCGACAGTCCCGCGGAGTCCCTGCAGGAGATCATCGCCGAGATGCGCGCCACCCGGTTCTCCGAGCGGCAAGGCCGGATGATCGACCATGATCCGGGCGCCTCCATGGAGATCAAGAAGCGCGAGGGATATTTTTGATGGCTGCCGGTACGACCGGGGCCGACGACAGAGGTCTGCTGCGCGTCCTTGCCTGCGGCTCGGTGGACGACGGCAAGTCCTCGCTGCTCGGTCGATTGCTGCACGAGCTTGACGCAATCCCTGACGATCAGCGACGCACGCTGGAGGCGGACTCGCGGCGGGTCGGCACCCGGGGTGGGACGGTCGATTACGCGCTGCTCTTCGACGGCCTTGCCGCCGAGCGCGAGCAAGGCATCACCATCGATGTCGCCTGGCGGCAGTTCGCGACGCTGCGCAGACGGTTCATCGTCGCGGATGCGCCGGGTCACGAACAGTACACCCGCAATATGGCGACCGGTGCCGCGGCCGCCGACGTGGCGATCCTGTTGGTGGACGCCCGCAAGGGGCTGCTGCCGCAGACCTGGCGGCATGCACGCATCGCCGCGCTGTTCGGTGTGCAGCGCGTGGTGTTGGCCGTGAACAAGATGGATCTGGTCGACTGGTCGGAGGGTGTCTTCGGCCAGATCGTCGAGGCCTTCCATGACGCCGCCCTGCGGATGGGTTTTGTCGAGGCAGCGGCGATTCCGATGTCAGCGGTGGAGGGCGAGGGTGTCGCGGTGCGTGGTCTGCGCATGCCGTGGTATCGCGGACCGTGTCTTTTGGAGTGGCTGGAGGGTGTGGCGCTGCCGTTGGCCGATGCGCAGGACGGTGCCTGCCTGCCGATCCAATATGTCATCCGGCCGGATGCGGATTTCCGCGGCTACGCTGGCCGTCTTGCGCGCGGTCGGTTGCGACCGGGCGATCGCTTGCGCGTCCAGCGCTCGGGATCCGAGACCCGGGTATCGAGGCTCGTCGCGCTCGACGGTGATGTGTCCGAGGCCATCGCCGGTGAGTCGGTGATGGTGGTGACCGACAGCGAGGTCGATATCGGGCGTGGGGATCTGTTGGTCGGCGCCGAGACGCCGCTCGAGATGGCCGACCAGTTCGAGGCGACGCTGGTGTGGGTGGATGACGAGCCATTGCTGCCCGGTCGTCAATACGATTTCAAGCTCGGTCCGCAGCGCGCGCGCGCCAGCGTGAACCCGCTCAAGTACCGCATCGATCCGGGTTCCGATGAGCGGCTCGCAACTGAGCGGCTCGAGCTCAATGATATCGGGGTCGGCGAGTTGTCGCTCGATCGCCTCGTCGCGTTCGCCCCGCATGCCCGACACCGCGAGCTCGGTGGCTTCATACTGGTCGATCGGTCGACCCAACGCACGGCGGCCTTCGGCCTGCTGCACTTCGCGTTGCACCGCGCACGCAATGTCCGCTGGCAGGCGCTCGGCATCGACCGCGAGGCGCGGGCGCGTCAGAAGCAGCAGCAGCCCGCGGTGCTTTGGTTCACGGGGCTGTCGGGCGCCGGCAAGTCGACTATCGCCAACCTCGTCGAGCAGCGCTTGGTCGAACTTGGTCGGCATACCTATTTGCTCGATGGCGACAACGTCCGCCACGGCCTCAATCGCGATCTCGGATTCACCCAGCAGGACCGTGTCGAGAACGTGCGGCGTGTCACCGAGGTCGCGGCGTTGATGGCGGACGCCGGGCTGATCGTGCTGGTGGCGATGATCTCACCGTTCCGTGCCGAGCGTGCGCAGGCGCGTGAACGCCTCGCCTCATCCGGTTTTGTCGAGGTGTTCATCGACACCCCGTTGGCGGTCGCGGAGTCACGCGATATCAAGGGACTCTATGCGCGGGCGCGCGCCGGGGAACTGCGTAACTTCACGGGCGTCGATTCCCCTTACGAACCGCCGCTTGAGCCGGACATCCACATCGACACCGGTGCGTCGACACCGGTGGCTGCGGCGGAGCAGATCGTCGCTGCATTGCTGGCGGATGCCGTGTCCCGGGCATCGGCGTGAGCACCGGCGGTCCGTTGCTTCGATCGGTCCGGGGTCTCGCCCTCGAAGCGGGTGAGGCGATCGCTGCGATCGAACGTGCGCACCGCGGTGGCGACGGTGCGGCGCTCCGATTGCAGCACAAAGCCGATGAATCGCCGCTCACCGCAGCGGACCTCGCCGCCCACCAGATCATCACCGCGGGCCTTGCCCGGCTGACACCGGAGTGGCCGGTGGTGTCGGAGGAGGGTGCGCACCTGCCTTACGCCGAGCGGGCCCACTGGATGCGGTTCTGGCTGGTCGATCCCCTCGACGGGACCCGCGAGTTCCTCAGCGGCAACGGTGAGTACACGGTCAACATCGCGCTCATCCAGGACGGCGCGCCGCTGCTCGGCGTGGTGTATGTGCCGGCGACGGGTCTTGGCTACTCGGGCATCGCCGGCGTCGGTGCCTGGCGCTCGCGGGGCGGCCCCGACACGCTCGAGGCGATCGCTGTCGCGGCGCGCGGTCGAGAGGCGACGCCGCTGCGTCTGGTGGGCAGCCGTTCCCATCGAGGTCAGTCGCTCGATCGATTGCTGGAGCGCATCGGTCCGCACGAGTTCGTGCCGATGGGCAGTTCCCTCAAATTCTGCGTGCTCGCCGAGGGCGGCGCCGATGTCTATCCACGCCTCGGCCCGACCAGTGGCTGGGACACCGCGGCGGGCCATGCGGTGTTGCGCGGTGCCGGGGGACGGGTGCTGCGGCTCGACGGTGCGCCGCTCGACTACAACCGAGGTGAGGGTTGGCTCAACCCGGATTTCGTCGCCTGTGGCGACAGTCAGGCCGATTGGCCGCGATGGCTGAGGGAGTGCACGGCATGATCTACACCTTGGATGGCCGGCGGCCGGAGATCTCGCCCGAGGCCTGGGTCGCGCCCTCGGCGGACATCATCGGCAGCGTTCGCCTCGCTGCGGGTTCGAGCGTCTGGTTCAACGCGGTGCTGCGCGGTGACAACGACCTGATCGACGTCGGCGAAGGCAGCAACGTCCAGGACGGCAGCGTGTTGCACACCGATCCCGGCTTGCCGTTGCGGATCGCCGCTGCGGTCACCATCGGTCACCAGGTGTTGCTGCATGGGTGCACGGTCGGTGAGGGGGCCTTGGTCGGTAACGGTGCGCGGGTGCTCGACGGCGTGGTCATCGGCCGTGGCTGCGTGATCGCAGCGGGCGCGGTGTTGCCGCCCGGCAAGTCATACCCGGACGGCACGTTGGTGATGGGTGCGCCCGGCAAGGTGGTGCGCGATCTCACACCCGAGGACCGTGCGCGTGCGCGCCTTGCTGCCGAGGCGTATCGAGCGCGTCTCGCGCGTTATCGCGCCTCGTTGCTGCCGTGGACGCCGTCGGCACCCTGAGCGGGCGGTAGATCCGCCACGAAGGACAGCATCGTGGCGAGCAACGGCGCCGTGCCGGAGGGCGCGAGGATGTCGCCCGCGAGCACATGACGCCCCCGATCCTCGCTTTGCTCGACGGCATGCAGTCGTCGTGCAGGCATCGTCAGTCGTGCATAGGCCTCTTCGATCCGTGCGGGGCTCACGACTTGGTCCTGCGGTGAGTACACCATGAGCGTCGGTACCTCGATCGTTTCGAGGGGTGATCCGCGTACTTGCCTCACGAGCGCCATCATCGGCACGAGGGCGCGCGCGGGATAGCGCCAAGTCCAATACTTTGCCTGTTGCGGATTGGCCGGCTGCCAGCGGTATTCCTCGCCGATGAGCGCCCGCTGCAACTGCTCGCCCCAGGGGCCTGCGAGCAGGTCGGCTTTGCGGTCCCGCGGTCCAAAATTCGGTGAGACCAGCAATTGCGCGACGATGGACTCCGATCCGGGGCGCTGCGTGAGCCAAAGCGCGAGGGTGCCGCCGGTCGATGTCCCGACCACCAGCACGCGCTCACCGAGCCGGCGCCCGATCGCGAGCGCTTCGGCGGCATCCCGCAGCCAATCGTCGGCGTTGGCGGCGCCGAGCGCCGCGGGGTTGCGCCCGTGACCGGTGAGGCGGGTGTAGAAAAGGTTGGCGCCGAGTTCGCGGGCGAGCAGGTCGCAGAGCGGCGCCACTTCTTGGCGGGTGGCGGTATAACCGTGCAGGTAGATCACCGAGAGCGGTGTCCGGCGCCGATCGGCATGCGCCCAGACGATCGTCTTCTCGGCGCCCGGGACGATATCGCCATGGCGGGCCTCGCTCGCGGTGAGCCAGGTCTGAAGTGCCGCAGGCCCGGCCTCCCAGGCAGGCAGCGCGGGTGCCGTCACCTGCGCCGAGACCCGGTGCACTGGACCTGCGAAGAACACGGCAGCGAGCACCAAGATCGATGCGAGCATCGCGAGCGAAAGACGCTTGAACATGGGCGGATGGTAGCGTAGCCGCCCTCACCAGCGCAGCGACTTGAGGGTACGATAAGGCCATGCCCGCCTCGCGCGCACTCGACTGGGACACCGACGGCATCGACTGGCCGAACCGCCTGCTCAGCCGGTTCGTCGACGCTGACGGCCTGCGGTGGCATGTGCAGATCGGCGGCGAGGGGCCGGTGCTGCTGCTGCTGCATGGCACCGGTGCCTCGACCCATTCGTTCCGCGACCTGCTGCCGCCGCTTGCGGCGCATTTCACGGTGGTCGCGCCGGATCTACCCGGCCACGGTTTCACCCGTCGCCCTGCGGATGCCGCCCGGCTCTCGCTGCCCGGCATGGCCGCGGGTGTTACGGCGCTGTTGCGCTCGATCGGGCTCAGCCCGGAAGCGGCCGTCGGTCACTCTGCCGGCGCTGCACTGCTCTGCGAGATGTGTCTGGCAGGGCAGATCTCCTTGAAGTCGCTCGTGAGCCTCAATGGCGCGCTGTTGCCGCAGCCGGGTCTGCGCCATCCGGCGTTCACGCCCTTGGTGCGTCCGGTGGTCTCGGGGGATTGGTTGCCGCGCCTCTTCGCCCGCCGCATGGAGGCACCTCAAGAGGTCGAGCGGTTGTTGCAGCGCACCGGCTCGACGCTCGATCCGCGCGGACGCGAGCTCTATGCACGCCTGTCGCGCAATGCGGTCCATACCGGCTCGGCACTCGCCATGATGGGGCACTGGGATACGCGACCCATCGAGGCGGGGTTGGGTCGTCTGACGGTGCCGCTGTTGCTATTGGTGGGCGCGGAGGACCGCATGATCCTGCCCGGGGTCGCCTTGCGGGTGCGTCAACTCGCGCCGCATGCCGAGCTGGTCCAATTCCCGGGGCTCGGACACCTCGCCCACGAGGAGGCGCCGGCGCGCGTCGGCGCCGAGGTGCTCCGCCATGCGCGGATGCACGGCGTCGCAGTTCCCCCTTGAGCGCCGTCGCGTTATTGTATCGCTCATGAAGCATGCGATCGTGATCGGCAGCGGTTTCGGCGGACTGGCAGCGGCGGTGCGTCTCGGCGTGCGTGGCTATCGCGTCACGGTCCTCGAGAAGCTCGATGCGCCCGGCGGACGTGCCTATGTGTATCACCGCGACGGTTACACCTTCGATGGCGGGCCGACCATCATCACCGCGCCTTATCTCTTCGAGGATCTTTGGCAGCTCTGCGGCAAGCGACTCGCCGACGATGTCACGCTGCGCTCGCTCGATCCGTTCTATCTCGTGCGCTTCGATGATGGCGACACCTTTCGCTACACCGCCGATATGCAGGCGATGCGCGACCAGGTCGGGCGCATCGAGCCGCGCGATGTGGCCGCCTTCGACCGCTTTCTCGACACCAGCCGACGCATCTTCGAGGTTGCGTTCGCGCAGCAGGCCGAGAAGCCTTTCCACGAGATCAGCGCGTTGCTGGAAGCGGCGCCCGGATTGGTGCGTCTCGGCGGCTACCGCTCGGTCTACCGCGAGGTGGCACGACATTTCCGCAGCGACAAGCTGCGTCTGCTCTTCAGTTTTCACCCGCTGCTGATCGGCGGTAATCCTTTCACAACCACCGCGTACTACTGCCTCATCGCGCACCTCGAGCGGACCTACGGCGTGCACTACGCCGAAGGCGGCGTGGGGGCGCTGGTACGCGGTATCGTCGGTTTGGTCGAAGGTACAGGCGGCACTGTGCGCTACGACGCAGAGGTCTCGCAGGTGCTGGTAGAGGGCGGCCGCGCGCGCGGCGTGCGGCTCGCGAGCGGCGAGGTGATCGAGTCGGATATCGTGGTGTCGAACGCCGATGCGGCTTTCACCTACGGCAAGCTGCTCGCGCACCACCCGCGCCGTCGATGGACCGATGCCAAACTCGAGCGGGCGAGTTACTCGATGAGCCTCTTCGTCTGGTATTTCGGCACCCGCCGCCGCTACGACGATGTCTACCACCACACGATGGTGCTCGGACCGCGCTACCGCGAACTGCTCGACGACATCTTCAAGCGCAAGCGCTTGGCCGACGATTTCAGCCTCTACCTGCACCGGCCGAGCGCCACCGATCCTTCGATCGCACCGCCCGGTTGCGACGCTTTCTATGTGCTCGCACCGGTGCCGCACCTCGGCAGCGGCACGGATTGGCGTGAGCGTGCGGAGCCGTATCGTGCGGCCGTGCAGCGGCGCTTGGAGCAGACGGTGTTGCCTGGGCTCGGCGAGTCGCTCACCGCGTCGCTGATGCTGACGCCGCAGGACTTCCAGGATCGGTTGTCCTCGTGGAAGGGAGCGGCTTTCGCGATGGAACCGCAGCTCTTCCAGAGTGCGTGGTTCCGGCCTCATAACAAAAGCGAGGAGGTGGAAGGTCTCTACCTCGTCGGCGCCGGCACCCATCCGGGCGCAGGACTGCCGGGTGTCGTGTCCTCGGCGCGCATCCTCGACAAGATCGTCCCCGATCCCTGATCGGGCGAAGGTCTACGGGGCAGCGTGCGACGGATCTGCGCGTCAGCGGGCGTCCTGCAGCACCGCCGCTGCTGCGAGCCTGCCCGACAGCGTCGCCATCGGGATCCCCGGTCCCGGGTGCACCGAACCACCCGCGAGATAGAGGCCGGGAACCTTGCTGCGTGAGCCGCTGCGCTGGAAACTCGCGAGCATGCCGTGGTTCGCGCGGCCATAGAGCGAACCTCCGGTGCAGGGGAACAAGGCCTCGAAGTCCTGAGGGCGGGTGATGACCGCCTCGGGGCTGTCATGCGCCGTACCGAGTTCCAGACCGCAACGGCGCAACACTGTGAAAGCATCCGTGCCGGCTTGCGTCAAAGCAGCTTCACTGACCCCGCCACGGTCGCCGTCGGCAGGGGCGTTGATGAGCAGCAGCAGCCGCTCGGGGCTGCCGGGTGTGATGGGGCTGGCGGCCGCCTCCCCGCGGTCTTGGGCGCAGATGTACACGGTCGGCGACCGACCGATCTCGCGGCGCGCGAAGATCGCACGGAATTCTTCAGCGTAATCGTCACCGAAGAACACGGTGTGGTGGGCGAGATCGAAACCCCGCACCGGTGTGCGCAGGCACCAGGTGACTGCGGAGAGGGCGCGCTGCGACGATGGGATCGCAGCGACCGAAGATCGCGCACCGATCCCAAGTGCGCCGCTCGCGAGCGCATTGGCATCGCCGTTAAAGAGCACGGCATCGGCCTCGAGCACCTCGCCGGACGCCAATTGCACGCCGGTCACGCGCCCGCGCTGCGTCAGGATCTGCGCGACATGCGCGTGGTATCGATAGCGCGCACCATGCCGCAGCCCAAGAGCTTCGAGGGCGAGCGCGATCCGGCGCATCCCCCCTTTGACGAGCCAGACGCCTTGCTGTTCGACATGGGCGATCAGCATCAATGTGGCGGGCGCGGCGAACGGCGATGATCCGACATAGGTCGCGTAGCGCCCGAACAGCTGGCGTAGACGCGGGTCGCGGAAATGTTCGCCGAGCTCGCGCCACAGCGTGCTCCAAGGCGGGGTGCGCCACATCGCCGCGAGTCCAGCCGCGCCGAGCCTTGCCGAGAGCCCTATCGCAGACGGGCGCGCCGTTTCCATGAAGCTGCCGCGCAGCGCCTGTAACAGTCCGCTGCCGCGCGCGACGAAGTCGCGATAGCCGCGCGCCTCGGCGCCGCCGGCGAATCCACCGATCGCTTCGACCGAGCGTTCGAGGTCGGCATGCAAGTCGAGCGTGCCACCGGTCGACCACGCATGGCGCGCGATCAGGTCCGCCGGCACAAGCTCTAGATGTTCGTCCAGACGCGCCCCGGCATCATCGAACAAGGACTCGAACACCGCGCGCAGCGTGAACACGGTGGGCCCTGCATCGATGTCGGTACCTTGCACCGTGACCTCGCGCAGCTTGCCACCGGGTCCGGCGGCGCGCTCGAGCACCGTGACCTCGCAGCCCGTACGGGCAAGGTCGATGGCTGCGGCGAGGCCGCCCATCCCGCTGCCGATGACGATCACGCGATGCATGGGGACGGGGCCGTTCGGTCAGGGGCGCGCAGCAGGCCGCCGCGCGACGTCCTGTAACCGCGAGACCGCGAGGCGTTGGTGGATGATGATCGCGAGACCGACCACCAGCGGCATCGCCCAGAGACCGGGATGCAGCGCGAGTTCGGGGAGGGTGCGGACCGCCCCGAAGGCGAGGAAAGCGGTGTAGACGGAGATGCCCGCACCCACCAGGGCCTTCAGGTGTTCTTTGAGCCAATCGAGCGGCGCCGGATCTTTCTTCAGCAGGAACCAGAGATTGGTCGCGACGGTGGCGAGGCCGATCGCCGGCATGCCGAGCATCAGCGGCAGATCCGCCTGCCACGACTGCCAAGCGCAGTTGAGGGAGGCGCCGAGCAGCAACCACTGCAGCGCCATGTTCTTCCAATCGCGGTTGGCCGCGTGGTCGTCGCGGTTGCGCACGCACAACCAGCCGTACCAAGCGAGGTTGATGGTCAGGAGCGCGAGTCCTTGCATCATCCAGCCGAAGATCCCGCGGATCCAGGTCTCGCCGGCGGCGACGAGGTGAGGGTGGGTGCCCAAGGGGTCGATGAGCGTACAGGCGCTGATGCCGATGGCGGCCGCGCCGGTGACCAGCATCATGAGCGTGAAGACCTTGCCCCAACGCTTGTGGGCGTCGCCGCCCTTGCGCGAGATGATGGGGACCCAGAAGGCGACGAGTCCCACGCTGCCGAAGCAGATGTGCAGGACGATGAAGGTCCAGAATGCGGTCGGTACCAGCGATTCCATCCGCTCAATGCTGCGCCGGTGCTGTGCGCGTTGCAAGGTGGCGCAGGCAAAGGCTAGGGTAGCGGCATGTACTGTCCGCCGCGGCCTACACCGCTTGCCGCCGTCGTCTCCTTGCTGCGCGTTATGGCCCGCGGCGGTGGCGACCTCATGAGTCTGCTGCCCGCCAAGGCGTATCGGGTCGAGACCGGTTGGCTCGGCTATTCGCGCCGCTCCATCCTCATCGTCAACGCCCCGGAGCTGCTGCGCGAGGTCTTGACCGACCCGATCGGCATCTACCCCAAGAACGACCTGATGACCGGCGCCCTCGAGCCTTTGGTCGGCGACTCCATCTTCGTGTCGCATGGCGAGGTGTGGCGTCGCCAGCGACGGATGATCGACCCCGCGTTCTCCCACATGCGCCTCGGTAAGGCATTCGTGTCGATGTCGGCGGCGATCGACGACTACGAGGATCGGCTCGATGCGTTGTGCGAGTCCGGTGAGCCGTTCTCGCTCGATCTCGCGATGAGCCATCTCACGGCGGACATCATCTGCCGCACCGTATTTTCCACCTCGTTACGCTCGCAGACGGCGATCGATGTGTTCGAGTCGTTCACCGTCTTCGAGCGCACCTGCGCCCAGGTGGAGCTCAAGCGTTTGATCCTGGACCGGCCTTTCACCGCCATCCCCCAGCATCCCGAGGTGCTCGCGGCCTGCGAGCGGATCCGCCATCACCTGGGAGAACTGGTCGACAGCCACCTGCCGCCGGCTGAGCCCGGTGGCCCGGACACCGCGCAGAGTGCGTACGACGATATCGCGGCCGAGGTCATCGCTGCGCGCGATGTGGAGACCGGTGCCGGCTTCTCGCGCAAGGAGCTGCTCGATCAGCTCGGGGTGATGTTCCTCGCCGGGCACGAGACCACGGCGAGCGCGCTCATCTGGTCGTTCATGATCCTCGGCCTGCAACCGCAGTCGATGGCCCGGCTGCGTGCCGAGGTCGATGAGTGCGGCGCGGGACCCTTGCAGCTCGAGCAGGTGCGCCGTCTGGCGTTCGTGCGCAACGTCTTCAAAGAGACGCTGCGCCTTTATCCTCCGATCCCCTTCATCCCGCGGGTCGCCGCGCAAGATGCGCTGATCGGTCGGCATCGGGTCAAGCGTGGCGCGATGCTCATGATCGCGCCTTGGACCATTCACCGGCATCGCGACTATTGGCGGAACCCGCATGCCTTCGACCCCGACCGTTTCTCTCTGGAGCGCGAGCACGAACTGGTGCCGGGGGCGTATCTGCCCTTCGGTCTCGGTCCGCGGGTCTGCATCGGTGCGGGGTTTGCACAGCTCGAAGCGAGCCTGATCCTCGCGCGGCTCTGCCGCCGTTACGACTTCGAGGTGCTGGATGCCGGTCGTATCCGACCCGTGGCGCGGCTCACGACGCGCCCCGAACATCAGATCATGTGCCGGGTGCGGCGACGGGCTGGGACACCATCGTGAGGGCGCCGTCATGACCGGTCCCGTGGTCGATCGCACCGTTCTGCTCACGCTCGGGCGCTTGCCGAAAGCCTTGGAGTTGGCCCGCGCGCTACATGCGGCAGGTTGCCGCGTGGTGGTCGCCGAACCGTTCCGGCGCCACCTCACCGGCGCATCGCGCCAGGTCGCACGCAGCGTGCAGGTCACCTCGCCGGTGCTCGATCGTGAGACCTATCTCGGCGAGTTGACCGCGCTGGCGGTCGCCGAGGGCGTCAGCCTGATCCTGCCGGTGTCCGAGGAGATCCTGCATGTCTCGCTGCTGCACGGTCGGATGCCTGCAGGCGTGCGTCTTGCGGCGATGCCGCATCCGACTTTGCTCGCGTTGCACGACAAGCTGTCCTTCACCGAGGTCTGTCGCGCCGCTGGCGTGTTGGCGCCCGAGACTTTCGATCTCGACGATCCTCAGGCGCGCCAGTTGGCTGCCGCAGTGCCCACGGTGGTCAAACCGGTCTTCTCCTGCTCCGGGCGCGGTGTGCGGTTCCTGGCACCGGGCGATGCGCTGCCGCGCTATGACGAGCGCGCGGTGGTGCAACGGCGCTGCGATGGGCGCTTGCTCAGCACCTTCACGCTCGCGCGTGCTGGCGAGCCGCGCATCACCGTGACCTATCGCGGCGCGGTGATGCAGGGCACGGTGGCGGTGTGCTTCGAGCGTATCGACACGCCGCCGGCGGTGCAGGCCTGGGTGTCGACGATGGTGCGGCACACCGGGTTCGACGGATTCATCTCGTTCGATCTCATCGAGGATGCGGCGGGCGACATCTCGGGCATCGAATGCAACCCGCGCGCCACGAGCGGCCTGCATTTCGTTGAACCCGCGGGCTTGGCGCAGGCCTTGCTCGACCCGTCGTCGGATCTGCCGCTGGCCTACAAGTCCGAGCGGTTCATGCAGCAGTTCTACCCCTGCCTCACGGAGACGCAGCGCACCATGTTCGGTCACGGACCGTTCCGACAGAACCTGCGGTATCTCATCGCCGCGCGCGATGTCACCTGGTCGTCACGCGATCCGTGGCCGCTCGTTAGCCAGCCCTGGACCTCGTGGCCGATCATCGAGCAGTCGCTGCGCCGTCGCTGCAGCTTCGGTGAAGTGGCGATGCTCGACCTGGCCTGGGGCGGGGGTCTCTAGCGTGGTCATCGAGTCCATCTCGCCAGAGGCTCCCGAGCCGCTCGCCACACGCGCGGACCTGGAGGCCTGCCACGCGGCGATCCGCGTCGGCTCGCGTACCTTCCATGCCGCTTCACGGCTGCTGCCCGAGCGGGTGCGCGGTCCTGCACTGTCTTTGTACGCGTTCTGCCGTGAGGCGGATGACGCCATCGACCAGAGCGGTGACCCGCGGGCAGCGCTTGGCAGCCTCGAGGACCGGCTGGACCGCGCCTACCGTCGTGAGCCGATCGACAACGCTGCCGACCGGGCGCTCGCCGATGTCGTGGCGCGTTTCCACATCCCGCAGGCGGTGCCGGCGGCGCTGCTCGAGGGTTTCGCTTGGGACGCGGAAGGGCGGGTCTATGAAGACCTCTCGGCGCTGCGCGCCTACGGTATGCGCGTCGCCGGCACCGTTGGGGTGATGATGTCCCTGCTGATGGGCGTGCGCTCGCCCGCTGCGCTCGCCCGTGCAGCCGACCTCGGCGTCGGCATGCAACTCTCGAACATCGCGCGCGATGTCGGCGAGGATGCACGCCTCGGACGCATCTACCTGCCGCGCGAGTGGCTGCGTGAAGCAGGCATCGATGCGGCGGAATGGTTGCTCGACCCGCAGTTTGAGCCCGACCTCGGGCGCGTCGTCAGCCGCCTCGTGGTGGAGGCGCAACTGCTCTACGAGCGCGCCGCGGTGGGCGTGTCCGAATTGCCGCCTGAGTGTCGTCCCGCGATCCATGCCGCGCGGCTGATGTACGCTGAGATCGGCCGTAAAGTGGTCCGCGCCGGCGGCGATTCGGTGTCCTCCCGCGCAGTGGTCTCGGCGCGCCGCAAACTCTTGCTGTTGGCGCAGGCGATCACCGCGTCGGTCACCGCGCCGCGTACCACGGAGTCGCTCGAGGTGCTGCCCGAGGCGCGCTTCCTGATCGATGCGGTGACCGCCCACGATGCACTTTTTGGCGTGCGCGGCGATGCGCTCGTCGGTGAGAGCCTCCTCGTGAGGGAATTCTCGCTCGCGTTGTCCGCCTTCGAGCGGCTCGAGCGCGCCGATCGCGCGCCGTAGACTTTAGCGGGCGAGCGGGCGTCGCGGCAGCCTGACCGGCAACAAGCATTGCACCCAGCGCGCGGCGAAGCGTTGCAGGGAGACGCTTTCGTGGAAGCCCTCCACTCGCTCGCCCGCGATGTCTGCGGCGATGCGCGAGCGCGCATAGAACGGCCCGTCCTCGAGCGTCGAGAGCACCCGTGGTCGCGTGTGTGCATCGGCTCGCGTGGCACGGCGGATCCCCCAAGGCGTGCGCGCCAGCTGCTGCGACGGTGGCGCCTCGATCGGGCGTGCGAAGCCGTCCGCATCGATGGCGAGCGCGAGTTGTCGACCCGAGGCCTCTGCGGAGGACGCCGCTGACCAGACGGTGTCGTAGAAGATCAGCGTCTCCGCGCCGTGGTGGGCGCGCGACCAGTTCCAGGACAGGAAGTCTTCTTCGAGCGGCGCCTGCCCCTCGTTGCAATCGAGGTACCCGGTGCCTTGCCACCGGAGCGACGGACGTTCCAGTTCGACGCTGATCCGGCAGCGCGGCGCGATCGGTCGCCAGTGATGGCGTCCCTTTGCATCCAGCGTATAGGCGACCTCCGCGAACGCGGCGGGACGCAGCCGCACGATGCCGCGTAAGCGGCGGGGCAGCGGTGAGGTCGTCTCGTCGATGCGCACGACGAGTTCATCGCCCTCCCAGCCCATCGAACTCGGCCCGATGCGAAGCGCGTCCCGGCTGCGATGCAGGTCGGCGGCGCCGCGTTCGGTCAGCGCCCAGCGATGACCGCCGGCGCCGTAGAGCGCCACATTGAAACCGGAGTGCTGCAACGGGTCGACCGCCCCGCGCCGCCGCGCGGCGGCATACCACGGGGAGAAGACGCAGCCGAGCATGGCGATGATCGTCAGCCCATGCTGCCCACAGTCGCTCCAGGCGTCGATGTACCACCAGGCGTAGCCCCGGTCGGCGACCGCGATGGAGAAATCGACGCCGCCGGCCGTTTGACTCGATTTGCCCGGGTGTCTATATTCCATGACAGCCTAGTGTGACAACCAGACTGGACATCCGCCAGTCGCAGCATCGAAGGGTCGGCGTCGTCACGCCGCTGACAGGCAGGTGGCCATCATGGAAAGTGGTTCGGCGATCGAACAGGCCTTGGAGAGCGCGGTCGCGTCCTGCGATACGCTCGGTTGCCCGCCGCGTCTCGCGGCAGCCATCCGTTATGCGGTGTTCCCGGGCGGCGCGCGGATCCGGCCGCGGCTGTGCCTCGCGATTGCGGCGGGTTGCGGCGAACCGAACTCGCCGCTCGCCGAGGCGACGGCCGCCTCCATCGAGCTGCTGCATTGCGCGTCGTTGGTGCATGACGATCTGCCTTGCTTCGATGATGCCGATACGCGGCGCAACCGCCTCTCGGTTCACAAAGCCTTCGACGAGCGCATCGCGCTGTTGGTGGGCGATGCGCTGATTGTGCTCGCGTTTCAGAACATCGCCCGTGCTTTTGCCGACACTCCGCAACGATTGCCGGGGCTTGTGCTCGCATTGGCGCGCGCCGCAGGTGCGCCGGGCGGCATTGTCGCCGGCCAGGCGTGGGAGTGCGAGACGACCGCGCCGCTCGAAGAATACCGTCGCCTCAAGACCGGCGCGTTGTTCGTCGCCGCCACGGTCGGTGGCGCGCTGTCCGCCGGCGCTGATCCTGCGCCATGGCTCGTGCTCGGTGAGCGACTCGGCGAGGCCTACCAGATCGCGGATGACATCCGCGATGCGCTCGGCACCGACGATGAACTTGGCAAGCCCGCGGGCCGCGATGCCGACCTCGGTCGGCCGACGGCGGTCGGCGAGCTCGGTGTGGCCGGTGCCGTCAAACATTTCGAGCGGCTCATCGCTGAGGCCAATGCGTCGATCCCGCCCTGTCCGGGTGCCGAGTTCCTGCGGGAACTGGTCGACCTCGAAGCGCAGCGCCTGCTGCCCGCGCAATTGCTGCAACGCGCGGCGTGATGCCGGACCGTCTGCACCGCCGCGGGATCTGATCCCTGCCATGTGGCGCGATTGGCGCAACCGGCTGCTGATGAGCCCACGCTTCCAACGCGCGGCGGCGGCTTTCCCCCTGACCCGTCCGTTGGCACGCCGCGAGGCGCGTGCGTTGTTCGATGTGGTGGCGGGTTTCGTCTATTCCCAGGTGCTGCTCAGTTGCGTGCGACTCGGGGTGCTCGAGCGACTGCGCGATGGCCCTTTGACCGCAGCGCAGTTGCTGCCCGCTGAGACCTTGGCGCCCGCGCCCGCTGCGACCTTGCTGCGGGCCGCCGCTGCGCTCGAGTTGCTCGAGCTGCGCAGTACCGACCGCTGGGCCTTGGGCGCGCGCGGTGCAGCCCTGCTTGGCAACCCCGGCGTGTTCGCCATGATCGAGCATCACGCGCTGCTCTACGCCGACTTGGTGGATCCGTTGGCGATGCTGCGCGCACCGCGTGGCGCCACCGCGCTCGCCCGCTATTGGCCCTATGCGGCCACAGCGGAACCCGGCCAGGTCGATACGGCGGCGACCCGGGCCTACACGCAGCTGATGTCGGCCTCGCAAGGGTTGGTGGCCGAGGAGATCCTCGATGCCTACGACGTCCGACGCCATCGCCGGGTCTTGGATGTCGGGGGCGGCGATGGCACTTTCTTGCGCGCCCTCGCGCAGCGCGCGCCGCGGTTGCAGCTCGGCTTGTTCGATCTGCCCGGGGTCGCCGCTCAGGCCGAGGCGCGGTTCGCCGCGGCCGGCCTCGGTGGTCGGGTGACGATCGTGGCGGGGGACTTCGATCGCGATCCGCTGCCGCCCGGTGCCGACCTGATCACCCTGGTGCGGGTGCTGCATGACCACGATGACGAGCGGGTGGACCGGTTGCTCGCCGCCGCCTACGCCGCGCTGCCTTCGGGCGGGGTGTTGCTCGTGGCGGAGCCGATGGCCGGGACGCAGGGCGCTGAGCGGATGGGGGACGCCTATTTCGGTCTCTACCTCTGGGCCATGGGCAGCGGTCGCCCACGGACCGCCCCGGACCTCGCCGAGCGCCTCCAGCGTGCGGGTTTCCGCCGCCCCCGGGAGCGCCGGACCCGGGTGCCGCTGCAGACCCGGGTGCTGGTCGCGCGCCGGCCTTGACCGCCCCGGCCAGTAAAGTTGTCATGGCAAGTTGACACTATAGTTCGTAAGCGTAGACTGACATTTAGAGAGGGAGCAGGTCTAGGAGGCCTGTATGGGTCAGCTGATGGACACACTCGCGGTTGTGCTCGAGGGGCCTGAGCGCTTAGTGCTCGCTCGTCTGTCGCTCTGCGAAGTGGCGCCCGAGGATGTCGTGGTCGACATCGAGTGGAGCGGCATCAGCACCGGGACCGAACGTCTTCTTTGGTCCGGCCGCATGCCGCCGTTCCCCGGCATGGGCTACCCCCTCGTCCCCGGTTACGAATCAGTCGGTCGCATCACTGCGTTGGGCGCTGCGGTGGCGGGCACACGCCGCCTCGGCGAGCGCGTGTTCGTGCCGGGTGCGCGCTGTTACGGCGAAGTGCGCGGCTTGTTCGGTGGCGCGGCGTCACGCGTCGTCGTGCCGGCTGCGCGTGTGACGGCGATCGATGAATCTTTGGGCGAATCGGCGGTGCTCTTGGCGCTTGCGGCGACCGCTCGGCATGCTTTGGCGGCGCCCGGTGCACGGCCGCCCGAACTCATCGTCGGCCACGGCGTGCTCGGCCGCCTGCTCGCCCGAGTCGCGCTCGCCGAAGGCGCTGTTGCGCCGACCGTCTGGGAGCGCGATGCCGCACGGGCTCGAAGCGACGGGCTCTACACCGTGGTCGCTCCGGATGACGACCCGCGCCGCGACTACCGCGCCGTGTACGACGTCAGCGGCGATGCCGCGATCCTCGACGGCCTGATCGATCGCCTGGCACCGGGCGGCGAGATCACGCTCGCCGGTTTCTATCCTGGCGCGCTCAGCTTTGATTTCCCAAAGGCCTTCATGCGCGAGGCACGCATCCGCATCGCCGCCGAATGGAAGGATTCCGACATGCAGGCTGTGCTCGCGCATATCGATGCGGGCCGCCTGTCGCTCGATGGCTTGGTGACCCACCGTCACGACGCCGCCGAGGCTGCGCAGGCGTATCGCCGCGCTTTCGAGGACACCGATTGCCTGAAGATGATCCTAGATTGGAGACACGCCGCATGACCTCCCCCGCAGAAACAGTGTTGATTCCGGTGGAGCGCCTGAAGCTCAGCACGCGTGCCGAGGCCGCCATCGAGCCGCCGCCGATCGTGCCGTCAGCCGTCACCAAGGAAACGCAGATCATCGCGATCTACGGCAAGGGCGGCATCGGCAAGAGTTTCACCCTCGCGAATCTCAGCTACATGATGGCCTGCCAAGGCAAGAAGGTCCTGCTCATCGGCTGCGATCCGAAGAGCGACACGACCTCCCTGCTGTTCGGCGGACGGGCCTGCCCGACGATCCTCGAGACCTCTTCGCGCAAGAAGCTCGCCGGCGAGCAGGTCGAGATCGGCGATGTCTGCTTCAAGCGCGACGGCGTGTTCGCCATGGAGCTCGGCGGCCCCGAGGTCGGTCGTGGCTGCGGCGGACGCGGCATCATCCATGGCTTCGAGACCCTCGAGAAGCTCGGCTTCCACGAGTGGGGCTTCGACTATGTGCTGCTCGATTTCCTCGGCGATGTGGTCTGCGGAGGCTTCGGCCTGCCGATCGCCCGCGACATGTGCCAGAAGGTCATCGTCGTCGGCAGCAACGATCTGCAGTCGCTCTATGTCGCGAACAACGTCTGCTCGGCGGTGGAGTACTTCCGCAAGCTTGGTGGCAATGTCGGTGTCGCCGGTCTGGTGATCAACAAGGACGACGGCACGGGCGAGGCGCAGGCGTTCGCCGATGCCGCTGGCATCCCGGTGCTCGCCGCGATCCCGGCGCACGATGACATCCGTCGCAAGAGCGCCAATTACGAGATCATCGGCCGTCCTGAGAGCGAGTGGGGCAGCCTGTTCTCGCTGCTGGCAGCGAACGTCGCCGAAGCGCCGCCGGTGCGGCCGAAGCCGCTGTCGCAGGACGGATTGCTCGGGCTCTTCAAAGGCGAAGCGGTCGGTCGCGGCGTGGTGCTGCAACCGGCGACCTTCGCGGACATGTGCGGCAGTGCGCAGATCTACAAGCCCTCGCTGGAGGTCGTGTACGACACGGTCTGACATGAGCACGCTCGATACCGAAATCGCTGGGTTCCAAGAGATCGCCCCTGACGGCGCAGCGCCCGTGGCTGCGGCGCTCCCGGTCGCGGGCGCAGACGGCGGCTGCCATGGCGGTCGCGAGACGATGCGCGCTGCCGCTGCCGCAGCCGGCAAGAGCGAGATCCTGGCGCAGTATGCGAAGGACTACCCCGCCGGTCCGCACGACCAGCCGCAGAGCATGTGCCCGGCCTTTGGGTCGCTGCGCGTCGGGCTGCGGATGCGACGCACCGCGACCATCCTCTCCGGTTCCGCCTGCTGCGTGTACGGTCTTACCTTCACCTCGCATTTCTATGGCGCGCGCCGCACGGTCGGCTATGTACCGTTCAACTCCGAGACCTTGGTCACCGGCAAGCTGTTCGAGGACATCCGCGAAGCGGTGCACTCGATCGCCGACCCCGACCAGTACGATGCCATAGTGGTCACCAATCTTTGTGTGCCGAGCGCCTCCGGCGTGCCGTTGCAGCTGTTGCCGAAAGCGATCAACGGCGTGCGCATCATCGGTATCGATGTGCCGGGCTTCGGCATCCCGACCCATGCCGAGGCGAAAGATGTGCTTGCTGGCGCGATGTTGCGTTACGCACGCCACGAAGTGGAAGCGGGGCCGGTGCCTGCGCCGCGCACCGGGCGCGCCGCCCAGCGCACGGTGACGCTGCTCGGTGAGATGTTCCCCGCCGATCCGGTCGGTATCGGCATGCTGCTCGAGCCGATGGGGCTCGCCGCAGGGCAGGTGGTCCCGACCCGCGAGTGGCGCGAGCTTTACGCCGCGCTCGACGGTTCCGTGATCGCCGCGATCCATCCTTTCTACACCGCGTGCTGCCGCGAGTTCGAATCTGCCGGCCGGCCCATCGTCGGCTCGGCGCCGGTCGGCGAGCACGGCACGGCCGCGTGGCTTGAGGCGATCGGCGCAATCTGTGATGTGCCGCGCGCCCAGATCGACGCGGCGAAAGCCCGTGCGCTGCCGGCCATCCGCGCAGCGCTCGCTGCCGCGCCGATCCGCGGCCGCATCACGCTCTCGGGCTATGAGGGCTCCGAGTTGCTGGTCGGGCGCCTGCTCGTCGAGAGCGGTGCGGACCTGCGCTATGTCGGCACCGCCTGTCCGCGCACCCGTTGGTCTGATGCCGACCGTGAGTGGCTCGAGGCGCACGGCGTGCATGTGCAGTTCCGTGCTTCGCTGGAGCAAGACCTCGCGGCGTTCGCCGAGTTCCGACCGGACCTCGCCATCGGCACCACGCCAGTGGTGCAGAAGGCCAAGGAAGCGGCGACGCCCGCGCTCTACTTCACCAATCTCATCTCCTCCCGGCCGCTGATGGGCGCTGCCGGCGCCGGTTCGCTCGCGCACCTCATCAACACGGCCATGGAGGGCAAGCCGCGCTTCGAGGAGATGCGCAGTTTCTTCTCAGGCGTGGGAGAGGGCGAAACCTCCGGTATCTGGTCGGAACAGCCGCAGCCGCGCCCGGAGTTCCGTGAAGCCTACCGTCGCAAGCTCGACAAGCAGGCCAAGGCGCGCAAGGCGGAGGAGCTGCCCTGATGTTGGTGCTCGATCACGATCGCGCCGGCGGCTATTGGGGAGCGGTGTACGCATTCGCCGCCATCAAGGGCTTGCAAGTGATCATCGACGGCCCGGTCGGCTGCGAGAACCTGCCCGTGACCTCGGTGCTGCATTACACCGACGCATTGCCACCACACGAATTGCCGGTGGTGGTCACCGGTCTCGCCGAAGAGGAGCTCGGTCAGCACGGTACCGAGGGCGCGATGAAACGCGCCCACAAGGTGCTCGATCCGGACCTGCCTGCGGTCGTGGTGACCGGTTCTATCGCCGAGATGATCGGTGGCGGTGTGACCCCCGAGGGCACCGCGATCAAGCGTTTCCTGCCGCGCACCATCGACGAAGATCAGTGGCAATGCGCGAACCGTGCGTTGTGGTGGTTGTGGACTGAGTTTGGTCCGAAGAAAGTGCCGGCGCTCAAGCCGCGCACGGAAGGGGCGAAGCCCCGCGTCAACATCATCGGTCCCGCCTACGGCATGTTCAACATGCCCTCCGACCTCGCCGAGATCCGTCGCCTCGTGGAAGGCATCGGCGCAGAGGTCAATATGGAGTTCCCGCTGGGCTCGCACCTCGCGGATATCACCAAGCTCGCTGATGCGGAAGCGAACGTCTGCCTGTACCGCGAGTACGGCAAGCTGCTCTGCGAGGGTCTCGAGCGACCCTGGTTGCAGGCGCCGATCGGTCTGCACAGCACCACCAAGTTCCTGCGATCGTTGGGCGAGCTGCTCGGGCTTGATCCCGAGCCGTTCATCGAGCGCGAGAAGCACACCACGATCAAGCCGTTGTGGGACCTGTGGCGTTCGGTGACCCAGGACTTCTTCGGCACCGCGAGTTTCGCTGTCGTGGCGGGCGAGACCTATGCGCGTGGATTGCGCCACTACCTCGAATCCGAGCTCGGTCTGCCGTGCAAGTTCTCGTTTGCGCGACGGCCCGGAGTCAAGCCCGACAATGCCGCTGTTCGTCAAGCGGTGCGCGAGAAAACCCCCCTCGTGCTATTCGGTAGCTACAACGAGCGCATGTACTTAGCCGAACTCGGACCTCGCGCCATCTATGTCCCGGCGTCGTTCCCCGGGGCGGTCATCCGGCGCCACACCGGTACCCCCTTCATGGGCTACGCCGGCGCCACCTACCTCGTTCAAGAAGTGTGCAACGCGCTGTTTGACGCGCTGTTCCATATCCTGCCGCTCGGTACCGAGCTCGACCGGGTGGATCCGACGCCCGCTCGCGCGATGCGTGAACCCTGTGTCTGGGACGAGGACGCCCTGCGGCTGCTCGATGAGCATGTCGCCGATGAACCCTATTTGGTGCGCATCTCCGCCGCCAAAGCCCTGCGTGACGCCGCTGAGCGTGCCACCCGGCAGGCCGGGGAGACGCGCGTGACGGCAGCCCGTGTGTCACGCGCGCGGGTGGAAGTCGCCGGAGGGCGTGCGGCATGAGCAGGAGAGCCATGCCAGCGGCGCTGAGCCGCGATGAAGAGCAAAAGAATTGTCGGGTGACGGTGGCCGCAGGGTCACCGGCGCAGGTTGCGACCCGAGTCGCAGCCGACAGTCCCTGCCGTGCGGGAGTGCGCGGAAAAGCAACGTTGTTTAGTAGGAGATATCCGTAATGGCTGAAGCAAAAAGCATATCTGGTGCCACGCCTGATGAGGCACGCGCCATCAATCGTTTCTTCTGGCTTGCGACCGGGGCGTGGTTTTTCACGTCGGTGCTCGCGCATTACCTGATCTGGAACTGGGTCCCCTGGTTCTGATCATCTGAAAGTCAAAGGAGAATAATTATGTGGCGTATTTGGATGCTCATGGATCCCCGCAAGGTGATCATCATCGGTGGTGCGCTCGTGGCGACGATCGTCGCGACGAACCACTTCGTCCAACTGAGCACGAAATATTCGTGCTGGCTCGACGGGACGGGTAGTGGAACCTGCCTCGCTCCGGCGCCGTCTGCTGCACGCAATGTGCAGCACAACGCGCCGTTGCCGGGCGGCTGACCCGGATCGCTACGGGTGGCGGGCCGGCCCATGCGGACCGTTCCGCCACCCGCGGCGTTCTATCGGCAAGCAACCCTCATAGCAGCTGTTGACGGGGAAATGTCATGGCAATGCTGAACTTTGAAAGAAAATACCGCGTTCGTGGCGGCACGCTGGTCGGCGGGGACCTGTTCGACTTCTGGGTCGGACCGTTCTATGTCGGCTTCTTCGGCGTCGTCACGGCGCTGGCCGCGGTGCTCGGTACGCTGCTGCTGGTCTACGGCGCGGCGATCGGACCGACCTGGAACCTCTGGCAGATAAGCATCGCGCCGCCCGACCTCAAGTACGGGCTCGGTCTCGCGCCGATCGCCGAAGGTGGGCTCTGGCAATTGGTGACGATCTGCGCCTTGGTCTCGTTCATATCTTGGGCGCTTCGGGAGGTCGAGATCTGTCGCAAGCTCGGCATGGGATTCCATGTGCCGATCGCGTTCGGCAGCGCGATCCTCGCCTACGCCACCCTGCAAGTGGTGCGACCGATGCTGCTCGGTGCCTGGGGACATGCCTTCCCCTACGGTATCTACAGCCATCTCGACTGGGTGTCGAACGTGGCATACCAGTACCTGCACTTCCACTACAACCCGGCGCACATGATCGCGGTGACCTTCTTCTTCACCACCGTGCTCGCGCTCGCGCTGCACGGCTCGTTGGTGCTCTCGGCGCTCAACCCCCCCGAGGGTGAGGTCGTCAAGGGTTCCGAGCACGAGAACACTTTCTTCCGCGACAACATCGGCTACTCCATCGGCACCCTCGGTATCCATCGCTTCGGCTTGCTGCTGGCGGTGAACGCGGGCGTCTGGAGCGCCATCTGCATCGTGGTGAGCGGGCCGTTCTGGACGCGCAGCTGGACGGACTGGTGGGCCTGGTGGCTCAACATGCCGATCTGGAACTGAGGAGCAAGACCATGGCTGAATACCAAAATCTTTTCACCCGTGTGCAGGTCGACGCGCCGCATTATCCCGGCGTGCCGCACGAGCCGCGGGGTGTCTGGCAGCGCGGCATCAAGGCGAGCGCCAACTACTGGCTCGGCAAGGTCGGCGATGCGCAAGTCGGCCCGTTCTATCTCGGGACGACAGGTGTGCTGTCCATCCTGTTCTTCATCCTCGCCTTCGAGATCATCGGGCTGAACATGCTCGCCTCGGTGAACTGGAATCCCCTCCAGTTCGTACGACAGCTGTTCTGGCTCGCGCTCGAGCCGCCGGCGCCCGAGTACGGACTGCGACTGGCGCCGCTCGCCAACGGCGGTTGGTGGCTGATGGCCGGCTTCTTCCTGACGCTGTCGGTCATGCTCTGGTGGATCCGCACCTACGCCTTGGCACGCAAGCTCAAGATGGGGACGCACACCGCCTGGGCGTTCGCCTCGGCGATCTGGCTGTTCCTCGTGCTCGGCTTCATCCGGCCGGTGAT
>CAMAQZ010000003.1 GCA_945860725.1 Klebsiella pneumoniae
GGGGTGGTATCGGGGGTGGTCGCGGGGGTGGGCGTCGAGCCGCCCTTGTCGGCGAAGTTGGCGAAGAATTTGTTGACCAGGGACTCGAGCACGATCGCCGATTGCGTGAACTCGATACGACCGCCTTCGGCCAAGAAAGTTTCCGAGCCGCCGGCGCCGAGCCCGACATATTTCCCGCCGAGCAAGCCCGCGGTCTGGATGCTCGCATCGCTGTCGTCGGGGATGCGGTCGTACTGCGGCTCGATCCGCAGCGTGACCTCAGCACGGTAGTCGGCCGCATCGAAGGCGATCGCTTCAACCCGACCGACACGGACGCCCGACATGCTGACCGGTGAGCCCAGTTTGAGGTCGCCAACATTGTCGAACTTGGCGAGGACTTGGTAGCCGTCGGTCTTGCCGAAGGTCATGCCGCTGCCCGGCAACTGCGTGGTGAGGAAGATCAGCGCGGCGAAGCCGAGCAGCACGAACAAGCCGGTGCCGATCTCGAGCGGGCGATTGGGTTTCATGGGGTCACCATCGTGGGTTTACCGGCGTGGGGTTAGCGGCCTAGAAAAGCGGCCGTGAGGATGTAGTCGATGAGGAGCGTGAGCACCGAGGAGATCACCACCGTGCGCGTGGTGGCGAGACCGACGCCCTCGGCCGTCGGCGTTGCGTGATAGCCCTCGTAGACCGCGACGAGGCTGCAGGCGAAGCCGAAGCAGACGCTTTTGACGATGCCTTCGTTGACATCACCGAGTTCGACGGCGCCCTGCATCTGCGACCAGAACGCGCCGGTGTCGACGCCCAGCAGCTGTACGCCGATGAGTTGCGCGCCGAAGATCCCGATGACGTTGAACACCGCCACCAGCAGCGGCATCGCGACGATGCCCCCTAAGAAACGCGGCGCGATGACCTTGCGCAAGGGGTCGACGGCCATCATCTCCATGGCGGTGAGCTGGTCGGTGGCGCGCATCAGGCCGATCTCGGAGGCGAGCGCCGTGCCGGCGCGGCCGGCGAACAGCAGCGCCGTCACCACCGGGCCGAGCTCTTTCAGCAAGCCGAGCGCCGCGGCGACGCCGAGCGCGTCCTCTGAACCGAAACGCTGCAGCAGATCAAAGCCCTGCAGACCGAGCACCATGCCGACGAAGAGTCCGCAGAGCATGATGATCACGAGCGAACGGGCGCCGCAGTTGTAGATCTGGTGGATCACCGCGCGCGGTTCCGTGAATACGACGCCTGTCTGCCGCAGCACGCGCAGGAGGAAGATCGCGACCCGACCGATGTTGCGCAGCGCTGACTCGATCATGATCGCCGCTCCGGACCGTTGCCGAGCCCCGGATCGTTGCCGAGTAGTGCCGTGTGGTAGTCCCCAGCCGGATAGTGGAAAGGCACGGGCCCATCGGCCTCCCCGCTCATGAATTGGCGCACCTCGGCGATCGAACTGGCCGCAAGTTCGGCGGGCGTGCCCTCAGCGACGACCTTGCCGCCGGAGAGCAGATAGCTGTGGTGCGAGATCGTCGCGAGCTCGCGCACATCGTGCGAGACGACGATGCTGGTGATGCCGAGGGCGTCGTTGAGTTCGCGGATCAGCCGGACGATCACGCCCATGGAGACCGGGTCGAGACCGACGAAGGGCTCGTCATAGATCAGCAGCTCCGGGTCCATGACGATCGCGCGGGCCAAGGCCACCCGGCGCGCCATGCCGCCCGACAGCTGCGCCGGCATCATGTCGGCGGCACCGCGCAAGCCCACGGCATGCAGCTTGGTCAACACCAACTGCCGCAGCACCGGCTCAGGCAGGCGGGCATGCTCGCGGACCGGGAACGCCACGTTCTCGAAGACCGAGAGGTCGGTGAGCAAGGCGCCATTCTGGAACAGCATGCCCATCCTTCGGCGCAGACCGTAGAGCCCCCGGGTGTCGAGACCGGTGACCTCTTGCCCGAAGACCTCCACGCTGCCTTGCTCGGGGGCCACCTGCCCGGTGATGAGCCGCAGCAAGGTCGTCTTGCCGGTGCCGCTCGGCCCCATCACCGCCGTGATGCGGCCCCGGCGCGCCTCGAGGTCGACTCCCGCGAAGATCTCGCGTGCGCCGACGTGGTAGTGCAGTCCACGGACCTGCACCACGGCATCGCGACTTCGACCGGGGGTGTCCTCGTCGGGCATCCTCAGGCAGCTCCGGATTCCATGTCGGCGGTGTAGCCACCCTTGGCGGCGAGACCGTTCAGGCGTGCCCGGCGCATGAGCTCGCGCTGTCCGGCCTCGAAGTGTGCGGGCTTACCGCCCCAAGCCTTCAGTGCAGAGTCCTGCAAGGCACGGCCGTAGCTGAAGGTCAGCGCCCAAGGCAGGGGCTGGCGGTTCATGAGCGACAGGTGCAGCGTCGCCTCGGTGGTGCTCTGGCCCCCGCTCAGGAAAGCGATGCCGGGCACCGCCGGGGACACCCAGCGCCGCAGACAACGCACCGTCGCCTCGGCGACCTGCTCCGGCGTCGCGCGCGCGGCGTTCTGCTTGCCGGAGATGATCATGTTGGGCTTGAGCACGATGCCCTCGAGGTGCACGCGATGCGCGGCGAGCGCACGGAAGGTCTCGCAGAGCACCTCGTCAGTGACCGCCTCGCAGGTCTCGAGGGAATGTGCGCCGTCCATGAGCACCTCGGGCTCGACGATCGGCACGATGCCCTGCGCCTGGCAGAGCGCGGCATAGCGCGCCAAGGCATGCGCGTTGGCCTCGATGCAGAAGCGGGTGGGATAGCCCGCGCCGATGTCGATGACCGCGCGCCACTTGGCGAAACGGGCGCCGAGACCGTGATATTCCGCGAGCCGCTCGCGCAGCCCGTCGAGACCCTCGGTGACGGTCTCGTTCGGGAAATTGGCGAGGGGCTTCGCGCCCTGGTCGACCTTGATGCCGGGGAAGATGCCAAGCGATGCGAGGTGCTGCGGGAACGGCACGCCGGCGCGGGTGCTCTGGCGCAGCGTCTCGTCGTACAGGATCACACCGCTGATGGCCTCGTTGAGGCCGGGGGCCGCGAGCAGCATCTCGCGGTAGAGCTGGCGGTTCGCTGCGGTGGATTCGAGCGCGATGGCATCGAAACGCTTCGTGATGGTGCCGGTGCTTTCATCGGCTGCGAGGATCCCCTTACCGGGGGCGACCATGCCGCGCGCGATGCGCTCGAGTTCCGCGTGGTTCATTGACCGTCTACTCCTGTACGGGGGGGGCGAAGAGTCGTGGCTCTATCAACCCGGTATTTTAGCAAATATGGCCTACTCCCCGCCTGAGCAACGCTCGGAAATCGACCCGCTCAGGATGCATCGGGCATTAATCTATACTAAAATGGTCCTGTATCGTTTGCAGAGGTCAAACCGTCATGATCCGGATCAGCAAGATGACTGACTACGCCACGGTGCTGCTCGCCGAATTGGCGCGGGCGCCGACCGGTTCGCTGCACAACGCCGCGGAACTCACGCAGCGCACCCGGATCGCGGCGCCGACCGTCAGCAAGGCCCTGAAATCGCTGCAACGCGCCGGGCTCGTCCGTTCAGTGCGCGGCTTGCGCGGCGGCTACGCCCTCGCCCGACCGGCCATCGGGATCTCGGCGGCGGCCATCCTCGATGCGCTCGAAGGCCCGGTGGCTGTCACCGACTGCTCGGTCGGTCGCGGCCATTGCGAGATCGAAACCACCTGCGGCGTCGGGCGCGCGTGGCAAAGGGTCAATGTCGCGCTACGCCGCTCGCTCTACGAGGTCTCGCTCTTGCAGCTGGCAGGCCTCGATGACACCACGCTGCGACTCTCCGCCTTGGAGCGCGAGTTGCGCCCCGCCGTCGGTGGCCGCGCCGCCGCCGCACTCACCCGTTGAAGAGCACGACCATGAGCAACAACGCCCAACTCGAAGCACTCGTCGGCCGCGGCTACCAGCACGGCTTCGTCACCGACATCGAATCGGACAGCCTGCCGCCCGGCCTCGATGAGGATGTGGTGCGCGCGATCTCGCGCATCAAGGGTGAACCCTCGTTCCTCACCGAGTGGCGCCTACGGGCTTATCGCCACTGGCTTACGATGCACGAGCCGACCTGGGCGCATGTGCGCGTGCAACCCATCGACTACCAGGCGATCTCCTACTATTCGGCGCCCAAGCAGAAGACCGACGGCCCAAAAAGTCTCGCTGAGGTCGACCCCAAGCTGCTCGAGACCTACGCCAAACTCGGCGTGCCGTTGCACGAGCGCGCGCGCCTTGCCGGGGTCGCTGTCGACGCCGTGTTCGACAGCGTCTCGGTCGCCACCACCTTCAAAGACCGGCTGCACAAGGTAGGCGTGGTGTTCTGTCCTTTTTCGGAGGCCATCCACTCGCACCCGGAGCTGCTCGAGCGCTATCTCGGCACCGTCATCCCGCACACCGACAACTTCTACGCCTGCCTCAACTCGGCGGTGTTCTCGGACGGCTCGTTCGTCTACATCCCGAAAGGGGTGCGCTGCCCGATGGAGCTCTCCACCTACTTCCGGATCAACGCCGCCAAGACCGGCCAGTTCGAGCGCACGCTCATCATCGCCGACGAAGGCAGCCATGTGAGCTACCTCGAGGGGTGCACCGCGCCGATGCGCGATGAGAACCAGCTGCACGCCGCGGTGGTCGAGCTCATCGCCGAGCACGACGCGCAGATCAAGTACTCGACGGTGCAGAACTGGTACCCAGGCGATGAGAACGGCGTCGGCGGCATCTACAACTTCGTCACCAAGCGCGGCGAGTGCCGCGGCCGCAACTCGCGCATCTCCTGGACCCAGGTCGAAACCGGCTCCGCCATCACCTGGAAGTACCCGAGCTGTGTGCTGCGCGGGGACAACTCGGTCGGCGAGTTCTACTCGGTGGCACTCGCCAACCACTGCCAGCAGGCCGACACCGGCACCAAGATGATCCACATCGGGGCCAACACCCGCAGCACGATCGTCTCGAAGGGCATCTCGGCGGGTCGCGGTCAGAACACCTACCGCGGCCTCGTCAAGATCCTGCCGACGGCACACGGCGCGCGCAACTTCACGCAATGCGATTCCCTGCTGATGGGCGCACGCTGCGGCGCGCACACCTTCCCGAATGTCGAGGTGCGAAATCCCACCGCCGTCGTCGAGCACGAGGCCTCGACCTCGCGCATCAGCGAAGATCAGCTCTTCTACTGCCTGCAACGCGGCATCTCGCAAGAAGATGCCGTCAACATGATCGTCAACGGCTTCTGCAAGAGCGTGTTCAAAGAATTGCCGATGGAGTTCGCCGTGGAAGCCCAGAACCTGCTCGCCGTCAGCCTCGAAGGCGCGGTGGGCTGATAGAGAGACCTGACCCATGCTAGAGATCAAAGACCTCCACGCCCGCGTCGGCGACCGCAAGGTGCTCGACGGGATCAGCCTGCAAGTGCCGAACGGCGAGGTGCACGCGATCATGGGCCCGAACGGCTCCGGCAAGAGCACGCTCGCCTATGTGCTGGCCGGGCGACCCGGCTACGAAGTCACGGGCGGCAGCGTGCTGTTCCGCGGCCAAGACCTGCTCGCCCTCGCCCCCGAGGAACGGGCGAAAGCCGGCCTATTCCTCGGCTTCCAGTATCCCGTGGAGATCCCCGGGGTGAACAACGTCTACCTGCTTAAAGCCGCGCTCAACGCAGCCCGCAAGCATCGCGGCTTGCCTGAGGTGGACGCCTTCGAGTTCCTGCAGTTGGTGCGCGGCAAGATGAAGCTGATGCAGATGGACGAGGCGTTCCTCTCGCGCGGGGTCAACGAAGGGTTCTCGGGCGGCGAGAAGAAGCGCAACGAGATCCTGCAGATGCTGGTGTTGGAGCCTGCGCTCGCGCTGCTCGATGAGACCGACTCGGGCCTCGACATCGACGCGCTCAAAGTCGTGGCACAGGGCGTCAACACCTTGCGCGCGCCGGATCGCGCCATCGTGCTCGTCACCCACTACCAGCGGCTGCTCGATCACATCCGCCCGGATCGGGTCCATGTGCTCGCGCGCGGTCGCATCCTGCGCAGCGGCGGTCCGGAACTCGCGCTCGAACTCGAAGCGCGGGGCTACGATTGGCTGCTCGCCGGGGAGACGGCCTGAGTCATGACTGCCCCTGCACCCGTCCTGCCCACCACGCGCGACGAGAACTGGAAGCACGCCCCGCTGCGCGGCATCGAGCGCCTGCGGTGGGCGCCGCCGACCGTACTCACGCAAGAGGCCATGCTCGCGGCGACGGCGCTGCTCGGCAGTGAATCGCCGCACGGCGCGATCGGCGCCCGCATCGTCTTGGTCGATGGTCTGTCCTGCCCTGAGCTTGCGCGCGGCACTGTAGCCGGCGCCGGGTTCCGTGCGACCGATAGCGTGAAGCAGCCCAGTGAACCCACCGCGTCGATCGATCTCGCCTTCGCACGGCTGAACCGGCACCACCGCCAAGGCGAACTGCAGATCCGCGTGCCTGACGGAGAGACGCTCGAAGTCGAGGTCGTCTGCATCGCGCTCGCCTGCGGGCATCCGGCACTGCGCATCGAGCTGGGCGCCCGCGCGTCGCTGCGGCTCTTTGAGCGGCACCTCGGCGTCACCGGGGCGCTCGCCAATCTCGCCCTCAGCGTCCAGCTCGGGCACGGTGCGCGCCTCGAGCACGCTAGGCTCCTGCAACCCGCGGACAGCTCGCGTCACTTCGAGACCCTCGAAGCCGTGGTCGGCGCCGAGGCGCACTACCGGATGATCCAAGTCACGAGCGGCGCAGCCGCCACGCGCAGCACTGCACTCGTGGCGCTCGAGGGCGCGGGAGCGGACCTTGGCTGGCACACCGCGGTGCTCGGCGCCGGCACTCAGACCCACGACGCCTATGTGCGCGTGACCCACGACGCACCTGCAGTGCGGACCGAGCAAGGGTTCCGCGGTATCGCCGCCGATCGCTCGCGGATCGCCTTCAACGGCCACATGCGGGTCACCGCGCGCGCCCCCGGCGCCCACAGCGCACAGACGCTGCGTGGCCTGACCGCGGGCGCCGCGGCCGAGATCGATCTTAGGCCGCAGCTCGAGATCGATATCGACGATGTCCGCGCCTCGCACGGCGCGACCATCGGCAAACTCGACGCCGACATGCTCTTCTATCTGCTGTCACGCGGTCTCGACCCAGCGACCGCCGACTCGCTGCTGAAGTGGGCGTTCATCGCCGATGTGATCGCACGCCTGAGCGATCCCGCATGGCGATCCCGTTTCGAAGACGCACTCGCACCGCTATTGCCCGGTGCCCATGCCGCAAGGAGCCTGACATGACGCCCCCCGCATCCGCCCTCGCCCCCGCCCTCGCATCCACATCCGCCCTCGCCTACGATGTCGCGAAGGTGCGATCGCAATTCCCCGTGCTCGCGACGACCGTGCGCGGCAAGCGCCTCGCCTTCCTCGACACCGCCGCGTCGGCGCAACGGCCGCTCGCGGTCATCGAAGCGGTCGATCACTACGAGCGCACGAGCCACGCCAATGTGCACCGGGGTGTCTATCAACTGAGTCAGAAAGCGACCGACGCCTTCGAAGGTGCCCGCGAGAAGCTGCGGCGTTTCATCGGCGCAGCGAGCAGCCGTGAGCTGATCTTCACCCGCGGCGCCACCGAGTCCATCAACCTCGTCGCACAATCCTGGGGTCAGCGGCTCGGTCCGGGCGATGAGATCCTCATCACTTGGATGGAACACCACGCGAACATCGTGCCGTGGCAGATGTTGTGCGAGCGCACCGGGGCGACCCTGAAAGTCGCGCCCATCAATCAGCGCGGCGAGCTCGACCTCGAGGCGTTCCGGGCGCTGCTCACCCCGCGTACCCGGCTCGCGGCGTTCATCCAGATCTCCAATGCGCTCGGTACCGTGCTGCCGGTGCGCGAGATGATCGCCGCGGCAAAAGCGGTCGGCGCGCTCACCTTGGTTGACGGCGCCCAGGCCATCTCGCACCAACGCATCGATGTGCAGGCGCTCGGCTGCGACTTCTATGTCTTCTCGGGGCACAAGCTCTACGGACCGACCGGCATCGGCGTGCTGTGGGGTCGCGAGGCGCTGCTGCGCGAGATGCCGCCGTGGCAAGGCGGTGGCGACATGATCCGCACCGTGTCGTTCTCCGGCAGCACCTGGAACGAGCTGCCGTGGAAGTTCGAGGCGGGTACGCCCCATATCTCCGGTGCCATCGGTTTGGGCGCTGCCGTCGATTGGCTCGAGACGATCGGCATCGACGCGGTGCAGGCGCACGAGCAATCGCTTCTGACCCAAGCCACCGCGGCACTGCGCGAGATCCCGGGGATGCGCCTGATCGGCGAGGCCGCCGACAAGGGCCCGGTCATCTCCTTCGTTCTGGAGGGCGTGCATCCCCACGATCTCGGCACCATCCTCGATGCCGAGGGAGTCGCCGTGCGCGCCGGGCACCACTGCGCGATGCCGGTGATGGAATTCTTTGATGTCCCAGCGACCGCGCGCGCCTCTTTCGGCTGCTACTCCGACGAGGCGGACATCGCTCAACTGGTGGCGGCCCTGCGGCACGCCCACGAGGTGTTCAACTGATGGACCTCAAAGACCTCTATCGCGATGTGATCCTCGATCACAACAAGCGCCCCCGCAATTTCGGTCGCCTCGACCCTTGTGACACCGCCGCCGACGGCTACAACCCCCTGTGCGGCGACCAGCTCACCGTCACGCTGCAGCTCAATGGCGACCGTGTCGAGGACATCCGTTTCGAAGGCCGCGGCTGTGCGATCTCCACCGCATCGGCGTCCCTCATGACCGAAGCAGTTAAAGGGATGGACGAAGCTGCGATCCAAACGCTGTATGGGCGGGTGCACGAGGCGCTCACCGCTGCAGCCGACGCCCCACCGCCCGAGGATCTTGGCAAGCTCGCGGCGCTTGCCGGCGTGCGCGAGTTCCCCGCACGCGTGAAATGCGCGAGCCTCAGTTGGCACACGCTGAACGCCGCCCTTGCGCATCGGGCGCAGAACGCCGCAGGCGCGACACCGGGCGCCGGTCTCGATCCCGCCCCCATCGCCGCCGTATCGACGGAGTGACAGCCATGCGCAGCCACGAAAACGAAGCGTTCATCCTCAGCCGCGATACGCCCGCCGTGATGGTGCCCTCCGGCGATGTCATCGACCTGAAGGCAGGCCTGTCGGGATTCATCACCCAGGCGCTCGGTGGCAGCTTCACGCTGTACATCGAGGGTAATCTCTATCGGCTTTCCGGCGAGCACGCCGATGCCATCGGCAAGCAGGCCTCGATCCTGCCTGAACTGCCGCCGGATGCCACCGAGGATGATGTCCGGGACCTCGCCTGGAAGCAGATGCGCCGCTGCTACGACCCGGAGATCCCCATCGACATCGTCGAACTCGGGCTCGTCTACGAATGCGTCGTCACGCCTGCGGCGGACGGCACCCGCGCACTTGCGGTGACGATGACCCTGACCGCGCCTGGCTGCGGCATGGGCGAGGTGCTGGTGCAGGATGTCAAAGAAAAACTCGAGGTCATCCCGACCGTCACCAAGGTCGAGGTCGAACTGGTGTTCGACCCGCCCTGGAACCAGTCGATGATGTCGGAGGCCGCCCGCCTGCAGACGGGGATGATGTGACGGTCACCGCCGACGGCTGGACCGATGTCGGCGCCGCCACCGCGCTCGCGGGCGATGGACGGCTCGACGCCGAGATCGACGGCAGCTTCATCGCGGTGGTGCAGCTGCAGGGCGCCCTGCACGCCTTCGAGGACCGCTGCACGCACGATGGCGAACCGCTCGCCGGCGCCGAGATCGAAGCCGATGCGACCACGCCCTGTGGGGTGGTGGTCTGCCCGCGCCACGGCGCACGCTTCTGCCTGGCGACCGGCGCAGCGCTCTCGCCTCCCGCCTACGAGCCGCTCCGCATCTTCAGCGTACGCGAGCGCGAAGGCCGCATCGAGGTCGCAGCAGAGCTCACCTCGTGAGACGCCTGACACTGCTGCGTCACGGGCATGCAGACGCTGAAGGCGCACAGGGCGATGCCGAGCGCGCCCTCACCCGTCGCGGCGACCAGGAGGCTTGGTGCAGCGCCGCACGGCTGGCCGCGCTCGATCTCATCCCGCAACGGATCCTCGCGAGCGCCGCCGTGCGCACCCGTCAGACGGCGCAGATCGCACAGTCCTCGTTCGGTCTGCCGAGCACGGCGCTGACCCTCGAGCCGCACCTCTATCTTGCTGATGCCTTCACGCTGCTGGAGGCGATCGCGGGCGTGTCCGCCGGGCTGGACCACCTGCTCGTGGTGGGCCATAACCCGGGGCTCTCCGAACTGGTGCATCTGCTCGCGCCCCGCAGCAGCTTTGGGTCTCTCGAGACCGGCGCTTGGGCGACCCTCGAGATCCAGGCGCTCAGCCAGGGCGCGCTCGATGCCGTACACGCTTCGTTCGATCGGACTGAAGCGCCTGCGCGATGAAATCCGCCGGCACGGTGGTGCGTGGCGCACCGCGGCCGAACCACTGCCGGACATCGCGCTCGAGCGCGACGCCGTGCATGTAGTTGTAGAGCGCGGTCGAGAGCGCCCCGCCGAGGACGTCGTGATCGACACCGCTCGGATCGGCGAAACCGATGTCGTTGCGCGCGAAGCGACCCTTGGGCTGCGGCAGCAGGGTCACACCATAGGCGGCTGGATCGCGCCCGACTGGTGAGTGCACCGTGCAGGTGAAGCGGTGGAAGAAGCCCGAGGCGATGCAGCCTTCGAGGAACAGCTGCCGCACATACTCCAGCGAATCGACCGTCTCGGCGACGGTCTGGGTCGGGAACCCGTACATCAGGTAGGCGTGAACCTGCACGCCGGCGTCGCTGAACGCCCGCGTCACGCGCGCCACCTGCGCCACCGTCACGCCTTTTTTCATGAGGGCGAGCAGGCGGTCGGAGGCGACCTCGAGCCCGCCGGAGACGGCGATGCAGCCGCTCTGCGCGAGCAGCCGACAGAGTTCCGGCGTGAAGGTCTTCTCGAAGCGAATGTTGCCCCACCAGGAGATCGCGACCCCGCGTCGCAGCAGTTCCTGCGCGAGGGCTTTGAGCGCTTTCGGCGGCGCCGCCTCGTCCACGAAATGGAAGCCGCGCTGGCCGGTCTCGGCAACAATACGCTCGATGCGATCGACGAGCACCGAGGCCGTAGCAGTCTCGTAGCGCGAGATGTAATCGAGGCTGACATCGCAGAAGCTGCACTGCTTCCAGTAACAGCCGTGCGCGACGGTGAGTTTGTTCCAACGCCCGTCCGACCAGAGGCGGTGCATGGGATTGAGCATGTCGAGCAACGACAGGTAGCGATCGTTGGGCAGCCCCTCCCAAGTCGGCGTACCGGTCTCGGCGAACGGGATGTCGGGCTCATCGCCCGCGACGAAGCGGACCCCACCCGCGCGCTCGAGCGAGAAGGTGCGCACCAGACGCTCCCTCGGTCGCGTGCCGGCGAGATGCTCGAGCAGGGCGAGCAGCGGTCGCTCGCCGCCATCGAGCGTCACGAAATCAAAGAACTCGAACACGCGCGGCTCGGCGAGCTCGCGCAGCTCGGTGTTGACATAGCCGCCGCCGAGCACCGTGACGATGCCGGGGCGCAGCGCCTTGACCGCTTGTGCGATGCGGAACGCGCCATACACCGCGCCCGGGAACGGCACCGAGACGAGCAGCACCTGCGGGTCGTGCCGCTCGATCGCCGCGACGGCGAGCGTCTGCAGAGTCGAATCGACGAGGTTCGGCGGCGCCGCCAAAGCCTCGGCCAGCAGATCGAACTCCGGCTGGCTCGCCGCCAAGCGCTCGCCATACCGCACGAACTCGAAGCGCGGGTCGACCGCATCGCGGATCACATCGGCCAGATCGTTGAGATAAAGCGTGGCGAGGTGCCGCGCGCGATCGTGGGTGCCGAGCGCCCCGAACGCCCAGCCGAGCGGGTCGCCATCCTCGCCCGGCAGATAGGCCTCGAGCGCCGCAAACCGTGGCCCCTCGGGGAGCCATCCCCGCCCCGCGATGCGGTGCGCGAGCGTCGGGTCGCGGCCTTGCAGGAAGGCGATGACCGGATCGATGGAGCGCTCGTAGGCCTCGAACTGCGCGAGCCAGCCGCGCACGCCGACACTGCGTCGGCGTGACGGCAGGCGCAACGCCACCTCACGGATCTCCTGCAGCCCCGTCGCGCTCAAAAGCTGCAGCACCAAGCCGATGGCGAGATCGACCTGCGCCGCCTGTACGCCGTGCGAGCGCAGGAAGCCCGTGAGGTAGGCGGTCGACGGATACGGGGTGTTCAGTTGCGTCATCGGCGGGATGACGCTCAACACCCGAAGACTTTTGGCCAGCGTGTTCAGAATCCGTAGACGAGGTTGAGGGTCATGATCGTGTCCGTCGTCTTGAGGCCGAGCGGCGGATCGGAGTTATAGCGCACACCGATGCCCGCGGCGAGCGAGAAGCGATCGCTCATCTTGACCTGCAGCGCGAGATCGTTGGCAGCGAAGGTGTTGCTGGAGCCGACTTCGACCACGAACTTGTCGATGATCTTGGTGGTCTCGGTAAGCGCGTGCTCGAACTTGAGCTCACCGGAGAAGATCGCCTCGCTCTCGACGCGGCCCGTCAGCGCGTACTCGAGACGCTTGTAACCGACACCGGCCTGACCGCTGAATTTGGTGGTGTCGGTGTCGATGAACTTGCGACCGATGCCGGTGGTGGCGCTCGCCTGGTAGTCGAAGCCACTGAAGCGATCGTCCTCGTAGCGCAGACCGCCGAAGAGGTAGGTGCGATCGTCGAGCTTGTAGTCGCTCTGCCAGAACGCGCCGTAGCGCTCGGCGGTCTTGTCGCTATCGTTGGTGGCGCGCAGCGCCTGGATGCCGAAGCCGTGCTTCCAGCGGTCGAGCTCCGTAGCCATCTCAAGCTTGAGGTTGACGGTGTCGGCGTCGGAGTTGCCGCGCGCGATCACCGCGCCTCCTTCGCCCTTGCCTTTCCACTGGGCGAGCGCCTGCGGCGACTGGATGAAGAGCAAAAATGCGGCCGCTAGGACCGCGAAGATCATGCGACGGGACATGTTCGGATTCCTCAATGATGGATGCGCACAGCCCAGCCGGGCTACACCCCGAAAAGGGGTGCAAATTGTGCTCTATTTTGCATCACTTCTGAACATGCCTTGGGGGGGTTCGCGGAGTCTAGTGGGCCGCCTCAGTCCGCAGCCGTTCCGCCTCGTCCGCGCCGAGATAGGCCTTGATCAGGCGACGCGCGAGGTACAGCAGGGGGATCAGCGCGATCGCCACCGCCAGCTTGTAGGCGTAGTTGACCGTGCCGACGGCGAGGAACTGCTCGATCGGCCATTGCTGCGGCCCGAGCACGAAGGCGATGTAGAGCACCACAAAGCTGTCGATCAGCTGCGAGATCGCGGTCGAGCCGGTCGCGCGCAACCAGACCAGCCGCTCGCCCGTCGCGCGCCGGATGCGGTGGAACACCGTGACATCGATCAGCTGGCCGACCAGGAACGCGACCACCGAACCGGCGATGATCCAGAGGCCTTGGCCGAAGATCAGGGTGAACGCGCGCTGGATGTCGGGGACCCCAAGATCACGGTTGGCCTCGACCCAGAACTCGGCGGGCGCGAGGGCGATGACCGCGTAGGCGGCGACGAAGGCGTAGCAGATGAAAGCCACGGCGAGCCAGGAGATCAGCCGCACGCCCCGCACGCCGAAGTATTCGTTGATGATGTCGGTCATCACGAAGACGAAGGGCCACAGCAGCACGCCTGCAGTAAAACTGAGGTTGCCCTGCACGCCGAGCAGCGACCACTGCACCGGATCAATGCCGAGGGTAGCCTCGAGCGAGAAGATCTTGCCACCGACAAAGTTCGCCAACAGCGCGTTGATGAGGAAGAACCCCGTCAGCACGATGAACAGTCGATTGGTCTTGAGGTCGGTGGTGCGCATGGCGCCTCGCGCGCGGCGATCTTGAGACGGAGTCAGTAGGGGGTGCAGAAGCAGTGCGCGTAGAGCCGTCCGGGCACCGCGCCCGCGCGCAACCGCAGCATCTCACGCTCGACCGGCGAGAACTCGCGGCGCACGGCTTGCAGTGCCGCGAGCGCCTCGGCGTCGACGCCGGAACTACCGAGGTCGACACCGCGCAGCAGCACTCGGGCGGCGAAGGCACGCACCGAACTCACGATCTGCTGGGCGAAGTTCTTCTCAGGTTCGAGAAAATCCAGCGACCATTCTCCCTCGACGAGCTTGGCACGCTTGGCGGCCGCGTTCACCGCATCGTCGAGCGAACCGAGCGAATCGACGAGACCGAGCCGCTTGGCATCACGACCTGACCAGACGCGGCCCTGCGCGATGGCATCCACTTGGTCGCGGGTGAGTTTCCGGCCGCTCGACACGCGCGCGAGGAAATCCTCGTAGCCGCGCTCGATGATCGACTGCAACAATTGCGAGGCGGCGGGGCCGACCGGCCGATCGAAGCGCAGTTCACCCGAGAGCGGCGTCGTGCCGACACCGTCGGTGCCGATGCCCAAGTCCTTGAGGGCGCGCGGCGCCGTCGGGAAGAGGCCGAAGATACCGATGGAGCCGGTGATGGTCGCAGGACTCGCCCAGATCTCATCCGCCGGCGCGGCGATGTAGTACCCGCCCGAGGCAGCGAGGTCACCCATCGACACGACGACCGGCCGTCCGGTCGCCTTGAAAGCTTTGATCTCGCGATAGATCTGCTCGGACGCGCTCACGCTGCCGCCCGGGCTGTCGACGCGCAGCACCAACGCCTTGATGTCCTCATCGAGGCGGGCCTTGCGGATGAGCGTGGATATCTTATCGCCGGAGATGACCCCGGCGCCGCCGCCGTCGACGATCTCGCCGGAACCCACCAGCACCGCGATGCGTTGGTCCTGCGCTTTGCCGAGCCGGTTCTCCACGCGCGCGACGCGCAGGTATTCACGGAAGCCGACCGAGAGGTAGCTGTCCGTGTCTTCGTCAATGCCGGCGAGCTCCATGACCCGCCGCTCGACCTCGAAGGGGGTCTTGAGCGCCGTCACGAGCTTGGCTTGCAGGGCGACCTTCGCGATGTCGCCCTTCGCCGCCTGAACCTGCGGTGACAGCGTGGCCACGAAGGAACGCAAGGCGTCGGGGGTGATCCGGCGGGCCTTCGACACCGACGCGATATAGGTGTCCCAAAGCGTGTTGACGAACGCCTGGCTCGCTTCACGGTCCTCGGGCGACATGTCTGAGCGCAGGTAAGGCTCAACGGCGCTCTTGTAGGTGCCCACCCGGAAGACATTGATGTCCACGCCGAGCTTGTCGAGCGCGTCTTTGTAGTAGTTCCGGTAACGCTCGTAGCCTTCGAGGATCAGGACCCCCATCGGGTCGATGTAGATCTCGTCGGCGTGCGCGGCGACATAGTAGGTGTCGCGCGCGTAGCTGTTAGCCGAGGCGATGACCTTCTTGCCGGACTTGCGGAAATCGACGACCGCGCGTGAAAATTCCTCGAGGGTCGGCTGTCCGGCCCCTGACATGCTGTCGAACTCCAACACCACGGTCTTGATACGCGGATCGGTCTTCGCCGCGTGCAAGGCATCGACGAGATCGCGCAGCAGCGTCTCGTCGCGGCCGAGCCCGCGCGCCTCGGCGATGGCGAGTTCGAGCGGATCGCCCGAGAGCTGCTCGACGATCTCGCCTTCCGGCCGCAGCACCAGGGCGGCGTCCGAGGGGAGATTCGGCGCCGAGCCCTGCAGCGCCCCGAAGAGGAAGCCGAAGATCACGAGGAGGAACGCGAGGTGCAGCACCTTGCGCAGACCATCGAGACCCCGGAACAAAAAGCTGAATATCTTCTTCACGCGATCATCCTCCCCTCAGGGGCTCCCCTCAGGGGCGTCTATACCCCAGCGGTCAGACCTTCTCTTCGATACGCGCGGCCTTACCGGACAGATCGCGCAAGTAGTAGAGCTTGGCGCGACGGACATTGCCGCGACGCTTGATCGTCACATCGGCGATGGCCGGGCTGTGCGACTGGAAAGTGCGCTCGACGCCCTCACCGTGCGAGATCTTGCGCACGGTGAACGAGGAGTTGAGTCCTCGGTTGCTGCGCGCGATGACCACGCCTTCATAGGCTTGGACACGCTCGCGGTCGCCTTCGATCACTTTGACATTGACGACCACGGTGTCGCCCGGCTTGAAGTCCGGCAACTGACGGACGATCCGGCGTGATTCCATTTCAACGATGACGTTACCCATTTTTCTCCACCTTTCGCTCAGCGAGGAATTCATCCAAAAGCGCGCGCTCCTCAGCGGAGAGCGTCCTGCCCAAAACCTTACCGCCCTCGAACAAGTCGGGGCGCCGCAAGAACGTGCGGCCCACCGCCTGCTTGAGGCGCCAGCGCCGGATGGCGGCGTGGTTGCCGCCCTGCAGCACCGCCGGCACCGCCCGGCCTTCCCACTCGAGCGGCCGCGTGTAGTGCGGCCAATCGAGTCTGCCCTCGGTGAAGGACTCCTGCTCGCTTGAACGCTCGTCACCGAGCGCTCCGGGCAGCAGTCTCACCACCGCGTCGATCACCGCCAAGGCCGCGAACTCGCCACCGGAGAGCACGAAGTCTCCGATCGAGAGCTCACGGTCGATGCGTGAATCGACCAACCGTTGGTCGAGCCCCTCGTAGCGGCTCGCCACCAACACGAAACCTCGCAGGGCGGACATCTCCCGCGCCATGCGTTGATCGAACACCTCGCCCTGCGCGGAGAGGTGGATGCGCAACGCACCCTCCCCCACGCACGCCTGCGCGGCGTCGATCGTCTTCGCCCAAGGCAGTGGTGTTCCCACCATCCCGGGGCCTCCGCCGTACGGTCGGTCATCGACTGTACGGTGCGGATCCGTCGCAGCCTGTCTTGGATCGAAACAATCGATCGTCACCAGACCGCGCTCGGCCGCACGACCGAGCACTCCGAAACCCAATGCGCCCCGCATCAACTCGGGGAACAAGGTGACCACTGCGATCCGCGGTGCCACCGTCAAAAATCTTCAGGCCAATCGACCACGATGCGGCGAGCCGCCGGGTCGATGCTGCGCAGGTGCTGGCCCGTCACCGGGATCCAGCGCTCACGCTCGCCCTTCACGACCATGACGGCACCCGCCGGCAGGTCCTCGAAGCGTCCGAGAGAACCGAAGTCGGCACCCTCGACATTGACCACGCGGCACCCGATCAGGTCGTGCTGGTAGTGCTCGCCAGGCCCCGGGGGCGGTAGATCCGCCCGCAAGACCTCGATTATGCAGCCCACCCGAAGCTCGGCCTGCTCCCGCGCGACGGCGCCCTCGAGTCGCGCCGCAAGCCCGTTGGAGCCTGCTCGCGCCTCGGCGACCGTGGCCACCGTCCGCATTCCATCGGCGCCGCGCAGGTGCCAGTGGGAATAACGGAACACGGCCTCCGGAGGGTCCGTCCAAGACTCAAGGTGCATCCAGCCCTTGAGCCCCTGGGGCCGCCCGAGGCGCCCCAGTTGCACCCAACCGCTGTCGTCCACCGGGGACGCTGGCGACGGGGTGCCGTTCTCGCTCAGGCCGCGACCTGGATCGCCTGCTTACGGTAATCGCTTACCAGCGACTTCACGCGATCCGACAGCTTGGCACCCAGGCCGACCCAATGGTCGATGCGAGTGAGGTCGAGTTTGAGGCGCGGCTCGCTCTTGCGTGCCACGGGATTGAAAAAGCCCACATTTTCAAGGCTCATACCGCCCTGTCGCTTGCGGCTATCGGTCACCACCACGTGGTAGAACGGCGAGTTCTTGGCACCGCGCCGGGTCAGTCGAATCGTCACCATAGGTCGGGTCGCTCTCGGGTCGAAGTCAGGGGGGCGAAAAGAGGGCGGAGTCTACAGAAATCAGACACTTGATGGAAGCGTCACCGGGTCAGCGTCCGCCGAAGCCGGGCGGAAGCCCGCCGGGAGGCATACCGCCGGAGGGCATCCCGCCCTTCAGAGCCCCGAGCATCCGCCGCATTTTGCCGCCCTTCATGGACTTCATCATCCGCTGCATCTCGACGAACTGCTTGAGCAGACGGTTCACATCCTGCACCTGGGTGCCCGATCCGGCGGCGATGCGCCGCCGACGGGACCCGTCGATGATCTCGGGGCGTCGGCGCTCGCGGTGGGTCATGGAGTTGATGATCGCCATCTGCCGACGCAGCTGCGCATCGCCCTGGTCGGCGGGCATCGCGCCGCGCGCCATCTGCGCGGGCAGCTTGTCCATGATCGCGCCGAGCCCGCCCATGCCCTGCAACTGCTGTAACTGACCGCGCAGGTCGTAGAGATCGAAACGCTCACCGGCGACGACCTTTTTGGCGAGGCGCTCAGCCTCGGCGGCATCGACCTTACCCTGCACCTGCTCGACGAGCGCGACCACATCGCCCATGCCGAGGATGCGCCCCGCCATGCGTTCCGGATCGAAAGGCTGCAGCGCATCGGACTTTTCGCCGACGCCGAGGAAGACGATCGGCTTGCCGGTGACCTGCCGCACCGAGAGCGCGGCGCCACCGCGCGAATCGCCGTCGGCCTTGGTGAGGATGATGCCGGTGAGATCGAGCGCGGCGCCGAACGCCCGTGCCGACTGCAGCGCATCTTGGCCCGCCATCGCGTCGACCACAAACAGCCGCTCGTGCGCAGCGACCGCTCGGTCGATCGCACGCGCCTCGTCCATCAGGCTCTCGTCGATATGCAACCGGCCTGCGGTATCGACGATCAGGACATCGTAGACACCCTGCCGAGCCGCCTCGAGCGCTGCGGCGGCGATCGCCACCGGATCATCGCCCGTGTCAGCCGCATGGAACCCCGCCCCCACCTGCTCGGCGAGCCGCTGCAGCTGCAGGATGGCCGCAGGTCGGCGTACATCGGTGCTGACCAGCAACACGCGCTTGCGACGGGACTCGATCAGCCAACGCGCGAGTTTGGCAGCGGTGGTGGTCTTGCCGGCACCCTGCAGCCCCGCCAGCAGCACCACATAGGGGGGCTGCGCCCGTAGCTCGAAGCCGGCCTGGGGCCCGCCCATGAGCTCGACGAGCTCGCGGTGCAGGATGGAAACGAACATCTGCCCCGGGGTGAGGCTGGTGGCGACCTCCGCCCCCTGCGCCTTGACGCGGACCGCGTCGATGAAGGTCTTGATGACCGGCAGCGCGACATCCGCCTCGATGAGCGCCATGCGCACCTCGCGCAGGGTCTCGGCGATGTTGTCGTCGCTGATGCGCCCCTTGCCGCGCAAATTCTGCGCGGTCCGGGCAAGTTTTTGACTCAGGGTGTCGAACACCGCATGATTATACCGTGGGTGAAACCTCGCTCCCTGTCCTCTTGGGCTTCTTAGCCCTTTGTATGATTCTCTCCGCGTTCTTCTCGGGTACCGAGACGGCGTTGATGAGTTTCAACCGATACCAACTGCGGACCATGGCCAACTCGGGTCACCGAGGGGCGATATTGGCCGAACGGTTGCTGGCCCGCCCCGATCGGCTGATCGGGCTGATCCTACTCGGCAACAACCTCGTCAACAATCTCGCTGCCATGCTGGTCACGGTGATCGTGCTGCAGTACTGGGGCGACGATTGGGTCGCGGTCGGCGCCGGCCTCCTCACCCTCGTCATGCTGATCTTCTGCGAAGTCGGCCCCAAGACCTACGGCGCGCTGCATCCGCGGCCCCTCGCCGTCAACTCCGCGTATGTCTACACTGCCCTGCAGTGGTTTTTACGCCCTGCGGTCGCCACGATCGGGTGGGTGACGAACGGTGCGCTGCGCGTGGTCGGCCTGCGCGTCGACCAGCAGACACAACAGACCACGCTGTCGCGCGAGGAACTGCGCACGGTGGTGGCGGAAGCCGGGGTGATGATCCCGCGCAGCCACCAGCAGATGTTGATCGGCATCATCGATCTGGAACGGGTGACCGTGAACGACATCATGATCCCGCGTCAGGACATCTCGGGCATCGATCTGGAGGACGACTGGGAGCGGATCCTCGAGCAGCTGCGCCAGACTCCGCATACGCGACTGCCGGTCTACCGTGGTGGCATCGAAGACATGGTCGGTTTGCTGCACATGAAGCGGGTCGCACAGGAACTTGCCCGCGGCGCGCTCGACCGCGACCGTCTCGAAGAGATCGCGAGCCAACGCGAACCGTACTACGTGCCGGAGAGCACGCCGCTCACGGTGCAGCTCGCCAACTTCCAGCGCGACCGGCGACGCGTCGCGTTCGTGGTCGATGAGTACGGCGATGTCCTAGGGCTCGTGACGCTCGAGGACATCCTCGAGGAGATCGTCGGCGAGTTCACCTCCGACCCCGCGACGCTCTCGCACCGCGATGTGCACCGCGAAACTTCGGGTGCGTTGATCGTGAATGCGGGTGCGTCGATCCGCGATCTGAACCGTAGCCTCGGGTGGTCGCTGCCGACGGATGGCCCGAAGACCCTGAACGGGCTGTTGATCGAACGGCTGGAGAACATCCCCGCGGCAGGCACTCAACTGCGCATCGGCAGCCTGCAGATCGAGGTGCTGCAGGTGGCGGACAACACGGTGCGCACGGTCCGGGTGCGCGTGTCCCGCGGCGACACCGGTGCCGCCGGGTCAGCCGGGCCCGTCGAACGCCACCGTAAGGGCCGCAGCGAGCCCTGACACTCCGCGGATCTGCAGGCCCTCGATGGGCCGACGCGGCAGGTTGTCCTGCGGCACGATCGCCAGACGGAAGCCCTGTTTAGCCGCCTCGCGTAACCGTTCCTCGCCGAACGCGACCGGGCGCACCTCGCCTGTCAGGCCGACCTCGCCGAACGCGACCACGGTCGCCGGCAGCGGTTTGTCGCGCAGGCTGGAGGCGAGCGTGAGCAGCATCGGCAGATCGGACGCGGTCTCACGCAGGGCCAACCCACCGACCACATTGACGAACACATCGTGGTCCTGCAGCGACAGCCCACCGTGGCGGTTCATGACCGCGAGCAGCATGGCGAGCCGGGTGGCATCGAGCCCCTGTGCGACACGCCGCGGGTTGCCGAAGCGCATCGGGTCGACCAGGCCTTGTATCTCGACCAGCAACGGCCGCCCGCCCTCGCGGGCCACGGTGACGAGGCTGCCCGGCGCGATCTTCTCCGGCCTTGCGAGGAAGATCGCCGAGGGGTTGGCGACCTCGCGCAGACCGTTCTCGACCATCGCGAAGAAGGCGAGCTCATTGGCCGCCCCGAAGCGGTTCTTGGTGGCGCGCACGATGCGCCATCGCGAACCGGCGTCGCTCTCAAAGTAAAGCACCGTATCGACCAGGTGCTCGAGCATCTTGGGCCCAGCGATGGTCCCTTCGCGGGTCACATGGCCGATGATGAACACCGCCGTCCCGGTCGCCTTGGCGAAACGCACCAAAGCCGCCGCGCATTCCCGCAGTTGCGAGACGCCGCCGGCGCTGGCGTCGACCTCAGACAAGGACACCGTCTGGATCGAATCGACGACCAACAACGCGGCACCGAGCGCGCTTGCCGCCGCGAGGATCCCCTCGAGGTCGGACTCGGCAGCGATCCGCAAGCCGGGCGTTTCGAGGCCGAGCCGCTCGGCACGCAGCCCGATCTGATCGACAGACTCCTCGCCGCTCGCGTAGAGCACCGGGGCGTCTGCGGCGACCTGTGCCGCCACTTGCAGCAGCAGCGTCGACTTGCCGATGCCGGGGTCACCCCCCAAAAGCGTGACGCTACCCGCGACGATGCCACCGCCCAGGACCCGGTCGAGTTCTCCTGAGCCACAGGAGCGGCGAGCGGCGCGACCCGCCGTGGCAGATTCGGGACGGGCGCCTGCGGCAGGGGTGACCGTCCCCTTCAAAGCGAGGCTGCGCGCAGCGGGCACCGCAGCCTTGCGGTCCTCGGCCGGCGTACTGACCGCTGCCTCGAGCGCGTTCCACTCGCCGCACTGCGGACACTGACCCTGCCAGCGGGGCGATCGCGCACCGCAAAGTCGGCAAACGAACAAAGCACGGCTACGAGGCATAGGCTCGATGCTAGCACCGCGTTAAACTCTTCGAGATGGGGAATACAGGCGCATCGTGGTCTTTACAGTGTTTCGGTGTCACAGACATCGGCAAGGTGCGCCAGCGCAACGAAGATTCGATCGGTGTCGACGCCGAGATCGGCCTTTTGGTCGTGGCCGACGGCATGGGCGGCCACAACGCCGGCGATCTGGCGAGCCGTCTCGCCATCGAGACACTGTTCACGACAGCCCGCAGCCTGCCCCCGCTCGAGCCGGACCGGCTGCAGATCGCAGTCAAGCGTGCCAACGACATCATTCTCGAAGCGGCGGGCGCCGAGCCGAGCCGTTCGGGGATGGGGACGACGGTGGTCGCAGCGTGGTTCGCGGCGACGCACCTCGATGTGGCCCATGTCGGCGACTCGCGCCTCTATCGTCTGCGCGCAGGCGTGCTCGAGATGCTCACGCGTGACCATTCCCAAGTGCAGGGACTGGTCGATCGCGGCATCCTCACCCCGGCCCAAGCGCGCGTCTCCACGCGGCGGAATTTCCTCTCGCGGGCGCTCGGCACCGATCCGGATGTCTGTATCGACTGCGCACGGCATGCATTGCAAGGCGGTGATTCCTACCTGCTCTGCTCCGATGGCCTGACCAACATGCTCGAGGATGAGGAGATCGCCGTCGTGCTGCAAGACGCTAGCCCCGTGCAGGCGATCGCGGACCGTCTGATCTCACTCGCCAATGAACGCGGCGGGCGCGACAACATCTCGGTGGTGATCGCCCGGCTGGGCTGAGGGTCGGCGCGCTGCGTCGCGTCTCAGCCGACATACTCGCGGGGCACCCGCGGCGCCACGGCACAGAGTAATTCATAGGCGATCGTGCCGGCCCATCCGGCGACCGTCTCGACCGGCAGCCCCTCGCCCCACAGCACCGCCTGTTCACCGACCGCGACCGCGGGCAGGTCGGTGACATCGACGGCGATCATGTCCATGGAGACGCGACCCACCAGGGGCGCACGGCCCGTGCTGAAGGCGACCGGCGCACCCGAAGGCAGATGCCGCGGCAAGCCATCCGCATAGCCCGCCGCGAGGATCGCAATCTTCGAGTCGCGCGCCGCCTGCCAAGCCCCACCGTAGCCCACGGTCTCCCCGCGCGGGACCTCGCGCAGGGCGATCACCTCGGTGGAGAGTGTCATCACCGGGGTCAACCCGTCCCCGCTGCCCGGTTCGGCAGAGGGCGGCACGCCGTAGAGGGCGATTCCCGGACGGATCCAATCGCCCTGGCCCGCCGGCCACAGCAAGGCACCGGCGGAGTTGCCGATGCTGACGACGGGACGGCTGCCCGCCTGGTGTTGCCACGCCGTCACGATCGCGGTGAGCCGGGCGAGTTGCGCCGGGGTGGTGTCGACGCCCGGCTCATCGGCGCGTGCGAGGTGGGTCATGAGGCGTAGGTCCTGCAGCGCGACGCCGCAGGCGAGCAGCTGCGAACGCGCCTCGAGCACCGCCTCGGGCCGGAATCCGAGCCGGTTCATGCCAGTGTCGGCTTTGATCCAGACAATCGGTGGCGGGTGGTGAGCCCCGCCTGCCGCGAAACGCCGGAACATCGCGATCTGACCGGGTTCATGGACGACGAGATCGAGACCGGCGGCGAGCGCGACGCCGAGTTCGTGGTCATCGCTCACGCCTTCGAGCAGGAGGATCGGCTGCTCGATGCCGCCGTCACGCAGTTCGATCGCCTCGCCGAGGCGCGCCACGGCGAACCCGTCCGCCACGCCGGACAACGACTTCGCCACCCGTAGGGCGCCGTGCCCGTACGCATCGGCCTTGACCACGGCAAAGGCGCGGCTACCCGGTGCGGTGCGGCGCAGGACGGCGAAGTTGCCGCGCAACGCGGCGAGGTCGATGCGGGCGCGGATACCCATGGACCGCGCTCCGCTCAGCGCAGCACGCCGTCGGCGTAGGAGTCCGGCGCGTAATTGGAGAAGCGCGAATACTGACCTTGGAAGGTCAGCAGGAAGGTGCCGGTCTCGCCGTTGCGGTGCTTGGCGAGATCAATCTCGGCGATGCCTTTCTTCGTGGTGTTCTTGTCGTAGACCTCCTCACGATAGATGAGGAGGATCATGTCGGCATCTTGTTCGATGGCGCCCGACTCGCGCAGGTCGGACATGACCGGCTTCTTGTCGACACGCTGCTCGACACCGCGGTTGAGCTGCGACAAGGCGATCACCGGCACGCGCAATTCTTTGGCCAAGGCCTTGAGACCGCGCGAGATCTCCGCGATCTCAGTGGCGCGGTTCTCGTTGTTGCCGGGCACTTGCATCAGCTGCAGGTAGTCGACGACCACCAGACCGAGTCCGTGCTCGCGGTGCACCCGGCGCGCTCGCGCGCGCAGCTCGGTCGGCGTGAGCGCGGGTGTCTCGTCGATGAAGATGCGGGCCTCGGAGAGCTGGCCGGCAGCGCCGGTGATGCGCGGCCAATCGTCATCGGAGATCTGGCCGCTGCGGATATGACCGAGGCTCACACGGCCGATCGAGGAGAGCATGCGGGTCATCAACTGCTCGGAAGGCATCTCCATGGAGAAGATCACCACCGACGCCTTGACACCGCCCTGCAGCGCCGCGAACTCGGCCATGTTGACGGCGAAGGTTGTCTTGCCCATCGATGGGCGGCCGGCGACGATCACAAGATCGCCCGGACGCAGGCCGCCAGTCTTGCGGTCGAACTCATCGAACCCGGTGGGCAGACCGCGCAGGCCACCCGGATTGTTGTGCCATTCGTCGATCTGATCGATGAGCGCCGGCATCAAAGATTGCACGGACACCGCGCCGTCGCGCGCACCGCGCACGCCCTGCTCCGCGATCGCGAACACCCGCCCCTCGGCGTGCTCGACGAGTTCGCGCGCGGTCTCGCCTTCGTTGTTGAAGACCGAAGACGCGATATCGGTGCCGGCCTTGAGCAACTGCCGCAGCAAGGAGCGCTCACGAACGATGCCGGCATAGGCGCGGACATTGGCCGCGGTCGGCGTGTCGCGGACCAAAGTACCGAGATAGGCGAGACCGCCAACATCAGCCAAGCGCCCGATGCGTTCGAGGTGCTCGCTGACCGTTACGGCATCGGCGGGCTTGCCCGCGCCCGCGACCTGCCCGATGGCCTCGAAGACCAGACGGTGGTCGGGACGGTAGAAGTCCTCGGACCGTAGCACATCGGCCACGTCGTCCCAGGACTGGGAGTCGAGCAGCAGGCCGCCGAGCACAGCCTGCTCCGCCTCGATCGAATGCGGCGGGGTGCGCACATCTCCGCCGCGCGCGCTCACAGCCCGATCAATCCTCTGCGGTGATCGAGACCGACAGCTGCACATCCACATCGGTGTGCAGGTGCAGCACGACCTGATGGTCGCCGACTATGCGGATGGGGCCGTTCGGCAGCCGCACTTCCGCGCGGGATACCTTGTGTCCCTGGGCTGAGCAGGCCTCGGCGATGTCGGCGGTGCCGACCGAGCCGAAGAGCTTGCCTTCGCTGCCCGCACGCGCAGCCATCCGCAGCGTGAAACCCTCGAGCGCCGTCGAGCGCAGCTGCGCCGCTGCGAACTGGTCCTTGGCGAGCTTTTCGAGCTCGGCACGACGGGCCTCGAACTTCGCGACGTTGCTGGGCGTCGCGAGCGTCGCCTTGCCTTGCGGCAGCAGGAAGTTGCGGCCGTAGCCCGACTTCACATCTACGCGATCGCCGATATCGCCGAGGTTGGCGACCTTATTGAGAAGGATGACGTCCATGATGGATGCTCCGGTCAGTGCTGGTCGGTGTACGGCAGCAACGCGAGGAACCGCGCGCGCCGCACGGCCACGGCGAGCTGGCGCTGGAAGTACGAACGCGTGCCGGTGATCCGGCTCGGTACGATCTTGCCGGTCTCGGTGATGTACCCCTTGAGGGTCACGATATCTTTGTAGTCGATCTGCTTGACGTCTTCCGCGGTGAAGCGGCAGAACTTCTTGCGACGGGTGAAGCGGCTACCGCCGCCCTGTTGGCCATCTCTCATGTTTGATTTCCTTATTGTGCGCGGATCAGGCGTTGTCGCCGATCGACTCGTCATCGCCCATGTCGTCGCGACGCCCACGGCGCGGGCGATCGACTCCGCCTTCACCACCGGCTGCCTCTTCCTCGGCGGCACGCGCCATCGGCGAGGGCTCGGTGACGGCGCCGTCCATCTTCACGACGAGGTGCCGAAGCACGGCGTCGCTGAAACGGAACGCGCCGGTGAGTTCGGCCAGGGTCTTCTGGTCGGTCTCGATGTTCATCAGAAGGTAGTGGGCCTTGTGGACCTTGGTGATCGGGAAGGTCAACTGGCGTCGGCCCCAGTCCTCCACGCGATGTACCAGACCACCGCCCGCGCTGATCAGGGTCTTGTAGCGCTCGAGCATGGCCGGAACCTGCTCGCTCTGGTCCGGATGGACCAGGAACACGATCTCGTAGTGCCTCATGGGATCTCCTTTCGGTGTATGACGCCACCCGGCGAAGCACGGCCAGTGTGGCAAGGGATCCCCCGCTTGAACGGGGGGGCGCGGACTATAGCCAATAGCCGCTCACCGGGCAAGCCGGAACGGGCGGGTCAGGCGCCGCGCTGGCGCTGGGCCTCGTAGAGGAGCATCCCCGCCGCGACCGACACATTCAGGCTCTCGACGGCGCCGAGGGACGGCAGGCGGACCAGCAGGTCGCAGTGCTGCCGCGTGAGTTGCCGCAACCCGCCACCCTCGGCACCCATGACGATCACAGTGCCCCCCGTCAGGTCGACGTCGGCGGCGCGCTTTTGCGCGCCGGCCTCAGCCCCCACCACCCAGAGCCCGGCCTGTTTCAGATCCCGCAGGCAGCGCGCGAGGTTGGTGACCACCACGATCGGCGTGGTCTCGGCCGCACCGGCGGCCACCTTGCGCATGGTGGCGTTTGGCTGCGCGGCCCGATCGCGCGGGATGAGGACCGCCAAGGCACCACAGGCGTCCGCCGTCCGCAGGCAGGCCCCGAGGTTGTGGGGATCCTGCACGCCATCGAGCGCGAGCAGCAGCGGCGCGTAGCGTCCACCCGCAGCGGCGGCGACCACCGCCGGATCCTGCAGACGCGCGAGTTCGGCGGACAACCGGTCTTCATCCCAAGGCACGACAGGTCGGACCTCCGCCACCACCCCTTGATGGACTGCATCACCGGCGAGGCGTTCGAGACGCGCCGCATCGACCCGTTCGACCGTGACTTGCGTCGCGGCCGCCGCCGCGAGCAAAGCCACCACACGCCCATCTTCTCGGCCGCGCAGCACATAGACACGCAGCACCCTCGACGGATCTTTGGCCAACACCGCCTGCACCGCGTGCAGTCCATACACGATCTCTGAAGGGTTCAACCGGCGTACCTCAGCGCTTGGGCGGGATGGTCTTGGCCGCAGGCTTGACGGCGAGCTTGGCCGCGGGCTTGCCGACCGCGATGCCGATCAGCGGATCGAGCTCGAGGTCGATGAGACCCTCGACGGGGTTGGCGTTGGTCACGATCACGCGCACCGCAGCGCCGATCGCGAGCCGCCGACCCGAACGCTGCCCGACCCAGGCCTGGCCGCCACGCTCCTGCACATAATCATCGTCACGCAGCGCCTCGAGCCGCAGCAGCCCGTCGATGTTGATGCCACGGAGCTGCACGAAACAGCCGTACTCGACCACGGTGGTGATCAATCCCTCGAAGCTCTGACCGAGCCGCTCCCGCAGATAGCTGCACTTGAGGAAAGTGTCGACGCTGCGATCGGCTTCATCCGCACGCTTCTCTAGCTTCGAGAGCTCCCCACCCGACACCACGAGTTCGGCCTCGCCATGGCGTCGGCCGCTTGGATCACCCGCATCGAGCACCGCCTTGAGCGCACGATGCACAACGAGATCGGGGTAACGACGGATCGGCGAGGTGAAGTGGGCGTACTCGCCGAGCGCGAGACCGAAGTGTCCGATGTTGAGCGGGTCATAGACCGCCTGCGGCATCGCCCTCACGACCAGCGACTCGATGAAAGGCCGGTCTTCCGACTTGCCGAGGCGTTCGGTGATACGGCGCAGGTCGCGCGGCTTCACTTCCTCCGGCAGTTCGGCCTCGATACCGAGCGAGGCGAGCGCCGAGAGCAAGGTATCGAGACGCTTCTCCTCAGGCGTGCCGTGGACGCGATAAAGACCGCCCGCCTGACCTTGCTTGAGAGCACGGGCCGCCGCGACATTGGCGAGGATCATGCACTCTTCGATGAGCTTATGCGCCTCGTTGCGGCTGTACTGCCCGATGGCTCGGACCCGCTCGTTGCCGTCGAATTCATAGTTGGGCTCGCTGCTCTCGAAATCGAGCGCCCCGCGCCGATGGCGCGCCTTGAGCAAGGAATGGTAGAGATCCACCAGCGGTCGCAGCGCCGGCAACAGCGATCCGATCGCCTGCTGGGCATCCGGCTGACCCTCGAACAGCGCCGCGAAGGCTTGGTCGTAGGTCAGGCGCCGGTGGCTGCGCATCACCGCCGGATAGAACTGGAAGTCCTGCAACAGACCCGCCTTGCTGACCTGAATGTCGGCGGCGAAGCACAGTCGATCGACCTCGGGTTCGAGCGAGCACAGATGGTCCGACAACGCGGTCGGCAGCATCGGCAGCACACGCCGCGGGAAGTAGACCGAGGTGCCGCGCTCGCGCGCCGCGACATCGAGTGGCGTCCCGGGGCGGACATAGTGGCTGACATCGGCGATCGCAACGATCAGCCGAAAACCCTGCTCCGTCGGCTCCGCGTAGACCGCGTCGTCGAAGTCGCGCGCGTCGGCGCCGTCGATGGTGACGAGCGGCAAGGTCCGCAGGTCGACGCGGCGCTCGGCCTCGCGCGGATCGACACGCTCGCCGTGACGCTCGGCCTCGACCAACGCATCACCCGGGAAATCCACGGGCAAAGAATGGCGCGCGATCGCGCTCTCACAGGCCATCTCGAGCGGCCGTTCGGGATCCAGTCGGCGGGTGATCTCGGCGGTGGCGCCCTGATGACCGTCCGGATAACGGGTGATCCGCGCGATCACCCAGTCCCCGGCGCGGGCTTCCCCCGCCATGCCGGGCGGGATCAGGCAGCGGAGGCTGAGCCGCCGATCGACCGAGTGAACGAACAGCGTTCGACCGATCGCCTCAACCGTGCCGAGGAAGGCGGTGACGCCGCGTGCCAGCACCGCCTCGACCTCACCGGAGAGCCGCCCGGTGGCGTCCTCCCGGACCCGCACCCGCACCCGGTCGCCCGCCGTCAGACCCGACATCTGCGGGGGCGGCAGGAACACGCTTTGCTCCTGACCTTCGACCTTGACGAAACCGAACCCTGACCGATGGGGACTGACCAACCCTTCCATGCTGCCGGCGGCGGTACGACCCCCACTGGCGGAGCGCTGTGGCCCCCCATGGCGTGTTGTACGGGGGGCATCGCGATGAGGGGACGGGGGCACCTTGGAGTGGGCACGGCCGGTGGAGGACTTGCCCTTTGGGGCGTGGCGTTTGGTCATCCTCGCATCGTCCCAGAGGGGGGGGCTGCACACAAGGCGAGAACGTAGCCGCCAAACGGGCTGGCGTTGACAGTCCGGGCGGTGCTGCGTACATTCTCGCGCCTCCCCCTGCCCGGGTGGCGGAATTGGTAGACGCACTAGTTTCAGGTACTAGCGGGTAACACCTTGGAGGTTCGAGTCCTCTCCCGGGCACCATCTCTTCCCCCGACCCATCCCCCGACCCGTCGTGTTGGGGGTCGGCTGGGGACACGGAACCCGCACACGCGCGGGATTCTGGCATCCTCCTAGAGATGCAACACTCACACAGTTCGATCGCCTTGCTTGGGCTGCTGTTAGCCGCACTCGCCCCCACCGCTGCCTTGGCGCAAGGCCAAGACTCCACCGCCGGCGAACGCCACCTCAAGATCATGGCCGAGCTGCTGCCCGGCGTGTACGACAACGCCAACCAGGCCTACTTCGACGGTCGTCGAAAACTGCCCACGGAGGACCGCCACGCGCGCACGTCGACCACCATCACCCGCGTCGAAGCCCCCGCCTTCGGGCGCTACGCGTTTCTTTGGGTGAACCGCACCGACACCCCGCAGGGCAGCGTGACCTCCGCACGCATCGCCACGCTCGCCGCAGGCCCCGGCTCCGACGAAGTGACCCTGCGGCACTACCTGCGCATGTCGGGCGAGATCCGGTCGGACGAACTCGCGACGCTCCGGCCTGGCGACCTGCGCCGCACGGAAGGGTGCGATTACCACTTCGAACGCCGCGCCGACCACTTCCGCGGTCTACAACGCCCGAAGGCCTGCCGCTTCGATTGGGAAGGCCAGGCGGTGTACACGGACAACGAGATCTCGCTGTCGCGCGACGACCTCTTCGTCCACGACCACAAATACCGGATGTCTGATGGCAAACGGATCACCGGTGTCGCCTCGGGCGATCCGTACTGGCTCGAACGCGCGCGCATCTTTCATTGCTATGCGGATGTGCCGGGCGTCGGCGGCGGCGGTGATATCCCCTTCGATCGTTTCGACCGCTTCACGCTGCACGACAAGGGCGCAGTGCACTGGTTCCGCTCACCGGCACACCCGGAGCGCGGACTTGAGTCGCGCGAGATCGGGCTGATGCTGCGTGCCGTCACCTGGCATGTGCTCAACGAGTCGAACGACAACTTCAACCGTGACTCGCTGGTGCTGTCGGTGATGGAGAAGCTGGCGGACGGCAGCGTCAAGGAGCACGGTTACGCCTTCACCGACCCGATGGCCGATCGCATCGCCATCAACCTCAAGTGGATGCTCGGCAACTGCGCGCTGACGCCGCGCGACCAGGCCAGAGCGGAGATGTAAGGCGCGCTGCGCGGGTGACGGATCTTCAGCCGCGCGCAACATCCTCCACGGTGAACCGCAGCCCGGCATGCGCCTCGAGCCGCTGCACCAGGCGCTCACCGAGTGCGGTGGCGGGCGTGTAGAGCCCGCCGGGCAGCGCGTCCTTCGGCAGATCGAGAGCGAGACAGACCGCCGCTTCACCCAGCATCTTGGCGGTGGAGCCGTAGCCCGGGTCGCGATCGCCGGTGACCTTGCCACGCAGCGCACGGCCATCGGCGGTGGTGCCGTGCAGGCGGAGGTCAAAGAAACCGCTCGCCTGTGCCGCCGGGCTCGGTCCCTCGCCCGGCTTCGGCAGCACAAAGCGCTCGAGCAGGCCGCGGGTGGGTCCGAGCGCTGCGCCGACCATGAACGCACCGAGACCGAGCGCCGTACCGCTCGCCGTCAGCCGTCCGCGCAGACCGCGACCGGTGAGCATGCCCTCGTCGTAGCGAAACCCGCGACCGTAGGGATAACCGCCCAAGGCGTTGGAGCGGTGGACGATGCGGGTGTTGATCCCCGCCATCACGAACGGCGCCGACCAGCTGCCAAAGGCCTCGTCGTACACCGCGCCCGACACGTTCGGCTGCCGGGTGGCGAGCGGCTCGGCACCAACGCACAACGAGTACGGGTTCGCGAGTTCAGCGCGCAGCGCGGGGTCCTTGCGGACTTCTTTGACGACATTGAGCAGGCTCGCCACCGTACCGCCGGAGGCGCCGCCCCGCATTGCCTTGACCCGAAGGCGCACGCGCTCGAGCGGCTGACCGTAGCGCTGCATGGACTCCCGCTGCAGCACCTGGACGCCAAGATCGGACGGGATCGAATCGAAACCGCAGCAGTGGACGATGCGCGCACCGCTCGCGCGGGCCGCTGCCTCGTGCCGCAGGATCATGCGCCGGATCCACTGCACCTCGCCGGTGAGGTCGCAGTAGTCGGTGCCGGTCGCGGCGCAAGCCGCAACCAGCGGCTCACCGTGCAGCGCATAGGGGCCCACCGTCGAGACCACGACGCCTGTGGCCGCGCACAGTTTGCGCAGACCCTCTGCGTCGGCGGCATCGACCACGATCGTGGCGAGCGACGGCGTGCCGAACTCCGCCTTCAAGGCCTCGAGACGGGAGGCCGAGCGACCGGCGATCGCCCAGCGCAGACCGCCGTCCGCCGCACCGTGTCGGTCAAGCAGGTAGCGGACGAGGATGCGGCCGACGAAGCTCGTGGCGCCGAAGACGATGATGTCGTACATGGAAAAGCCCCCGGGGCTGTCAGAAGTTGCCGAACGCGATGACCTTGCCATCGGCGCCGAACCAGACCGAACCGCCGCCTAGCATGGCGCCCTCGTCGCGCACGAACATGTTGCGCGGCATACCCTTGAGGATCTTCTCGCGGTACGCGGGATGGAACAGCTCGTCGTAGCGCACGATGAATTCTTTGGGGTTCTTCAGCCGCAGCGGCCGGCCACCGACCGAGCCGGCGATGGGGTAGCGCACCTGGGCTGCGACGCTGGCGCGGTCACCCGCCTCGATGGCACGGCAGAAACGCGCCGCGCCGCGATGCACCACTTCGTCGTCGCGAACGCCGATCGCGCCATAGCGATGCGTGAGGCTGCCTGCGGTCGCGCTCTCAGAGGCCAAGAAGAAAGGCTGCGACTCGGCAGCACCGGCTCGGGTCCAGCGACCGGTGATGACATCGCACTGCAATTCGCTCTCGCCGTAGCGTGCGGGCCAGCGCAACGGGAACTCACCCTCGAAACGCGCATTGACGCTGCCATCGGGGTTGAGCTCCTCGAGCAGCACGCGCTGACCGTCCTCGTCGATGCGGCCGCGCAGGCGGATATCGCGCAGCTGGTTGGCGTAGAAGTAGACGCCCTCGAGCGCACGGCCTCTGAAGACCAGCGACATCCGCGCGCGGTACTTGCCGCCGATGTCGCCATCGTAGTTCCAGACATAACCAGGCTCATCGCGCTTGCAAGCCGCCGAAGCCGTGGGTGAAACGCTCGAGCCGAGGATGCCCGCCGCGAGCACCCAGAGCATGGGCAGGGGACGGCGGACCCCGCTCCGGCGGCTCATCCGAAGGGATGTCGCCGGATGATGGTCTGGTCGCGGTCGGGACCGGTCGAGATGACATCGATCGGCACACCGACGATCTCTTCGATGCGCGCGAGGTACGCCCGCGCCTGCGGCGGCAGATCCGCCTCGCGGGTCACGCCGAGCGTCACACCCTTCCAACCCGGGATCTCCTCGTACACCGGTTCGACATCGGCGAAGGCGTCGACGAACAGCGGTGGCTCCGAGGAGATCTCACCTGCTGCCCGGTACCCCACGCAGATCCGGATCGAGTCGAATCCGTCGAGCACATCGAGCTTGGTCATGCAAAGACCTGACACGCTCGAATGGATCACCGACCGCCGCAGCGCCACGGCATCGAGCCAGCCACAACGACGACGGCGACCGGTCACTGCGCCGAACTCTTTACCGACCCGCTGCAGAGTCTCACCGGTCTCATCGAAGAGTTCCGTCGGGAACGGCCCGGCGCCGACCCGCGTCGTGTAGGCCTTGACGATGCCGAGCACGTAATCAAAGTTGCAGGGCCCGATCCCGGTGCCGGTGCCGGCGTACCCGGCAGTTGTGTTCGATGAGGTCACGAAGGGATAGGTGCCGAGGTCGACATCGAGCATTGCGCCCTGCGCGCCCTCGAACATCACATTGGCGCCCCGCGCACGCAGTCGTTGCAGTTCGAGGGTGACATCGACCACCAACGGACGGATGCGCTCGGCGGCGACGAGGTGCGCATCGAGGATCTGCTGGAAGTCGACCGGCGGCAGCCGGAAATACTGCTGCAGGACGAAGTTGTGGAACTCGAGGATCTCGCCGAGTTTGGTCGCGAAACGGGCAGGCTGGAACAGGTCAGCGACGCGTAGCGCACGCCGCGAGACTTTGTCCTCATAAGCCGGACCGATCCCGCGACCGGTGGTGCCGATGGCCTCCGCACCGCGGGCCTGCTCACGGGCGCGGTCGAGTGCGACATGTGAGGGCAATATCAGCGGGCAGTTCGGTGCGATGCGCAGCCGATCGAACACCGGTACGCCGCGCGCCACCAACATGTCGGCCTCGGTGAACAGCGCCTCGAGCGAGAGCACGACGCCGTTGCCGATGTAGCAGGCGACCTGCGGACGAAGTACGCCCGAGGGGATCAGCGACAGCACGGTCTTCTCGCCACCGACGATGAGCGTGTGCCCGGCGTTATGACCGCCTTGGAAACGGGCGACCGCCGCCGCGCGCTCGGTCAGCAGATCGACGATCTTGCCTTTGCCCTCGTCACCCCATTGGGTGCCGATGACGACGACGAAACGACCTTGAGACACGGGACGGAGACGCTACGCTTGCGAGTCGTGTCAGCGGGTCGCACCGCCACCTGGAGCGCGCAGATAGCGGAAGAAATCACTGTCAGGGGAGACCACCATCAGGTCGCCTTCCTTGCCGAGCGAGTTCTTATAGGCCTGGAGGCTGCGGTAGAACGAGTAGAACTCGGGGTTGCGGCCATAGGCCGCGGAGTAGAGCGCTGCGGCTTTCGCATCACCCTCACCACGCATCTTGAGGGAATCACGGGCCGCCACCGCCAGCAGCTCGGTGCGCTTGCGGTCGGCCTCGGCACGGATCCGCAACGCCTCTTTCTCGCCCTCGCCGCGCAACTGGCGTGCGAGCCGGCCGAAGCTCTGTTGCATGCTGGCGTAGACGCGGGACTCGACGTCGGGCGGCAGACCGATCTTCTGCACCCGCGCATCGACCAGCTCGAGACCGAGATCTTCAGCGCTCTTGCTGGCGCGGTCGAACATGTCGCCGGTGAAAGCCGTGCGTTCCGCGGAGACGATCTGCTGCAACGTACGCTGCGCGACCGCGTTCTTGATGCCGTCTTTGACGATATCGGAGAGCCGCTGGCCGGCTGCGGAGGTGTCGGCGCCGAAAGCCTGGGCATATCGACCGGCATCCTTGATGCGCCACTTCACGTAGTAGTCGACGATCAGGCCGCGGTTCTCGCTGGTGAGGAAGGTCTCTCCCTCGAAGCTCTGCGAGACGATGCGCTTCTCGAACTTGCGGACTGTGTCGATAGGCCACTTGAAGTGCAACCCCGGGCCGTAGCCGGTGGCGACGATCTCGCGGAACTGCGTGCGGATCGCGACCTCGTTCTCGGAGACCGTGAAGACGCAGAAGCTGAGGACGACACCGATCGCCACGACGACGCCGATGAGACGCTGGAGGGTCTGGATCATGTCAGCGCTCCGTCCGGGTGCGGGGATCGGCGGCAGCGGGTGTAGCCTCCGCGGCCTCGCCCCCCGCAGCGCCCGCTCTTGGCGCGGTGACCGAGACTTCGTCGTTGCGACTGCGTTCGACCAGTTTGTCGAGCGGGAGGTACAGCATCTGGTTGCCACCCTTGGTGTCTACGACCACTTTGCGGGAGCGCGACATCACCCCCTCGACCGACTCGATGTAGAGCCGTTCACGGGTGACGCGCGGCGATTTCTCGTACTCGCTGGCGATCTGGCTGAAGCGCGACGCCTCACCTTCCGCCACCGATACGACCTGGGCGCGATAACCCTCGGCCTCTTGCAATTGACGCAAGGCGGCGCCCTCCGCGACCGGCAGGATACCGCTCGCATAGGCCTCGGCTTCCTTGACGAGGCGTTCCTTGTCGGCGAGCGCTTTGTTCGCGTCCCGCTGCGATTCCTGCACGTCCGCTGGCACCTGGATGTCGGTCAAGTTGACGCTGGTGATGAAGATGCCTGCGCCGTATTGGTCGAGGGTGCGCTGGATGAGTTCTTTGGTGCGGGTAGTGACCTGTTCGCGGTTGGACACGAAGATGGTGTCGAGGGTGTTGCGCCCGACGACCTCGCGGATCGCCATCTCGCCGACATCACGCAGGGTCTGGTCGGGATCTTTGACCTGGAACAGGTACTTCACGGGGTCTCGCAGCTGGTACTGCACGCCGAGCGACATGTCGATGAGATTGATGTCCTGCGTCAGGACCTTCGCGGTGTAGTTGACGCTGCTGACCTTCTGCGTATTGACCTTCGTGAGACGATCGATGGGCCAAAGGTGAAAGCCGAGACCCGGCTCACGCACGGACACGAGCTTGCCGAAGCGCTGGATCACCCCGCGCTCGGCTTGGTCGATGGTAAAGAAACTCTGCCAAACCCAGAAAAGCGCCGCGACCCCGAAGACGATCATCAGTTGTTGACGGCTGTCGCCGCCCGGTTCCTCGCCTCCGGTCGATCCCGCACCACCGCCGCCGCGCAGGATCTGCTCGAGCTTGCGCTGGAACTGCTGGAAGGCGTCGTCACCTTCCTTGGCGGGACGCTTCCCCCAAGGGTTTTTCGGGCTGCCGCCAGATTCGTTCCATGCCATGAGCGTTCAAACCATCGGAGGGGAAGTGGATTGTAGGTAGCGCTCGCCAGTGGCACAAGGTTGCTGTGCATCGAAGAGCTCGACCCCTGATCTTCCCGCAAGCTCCAAGGCCTCGTGGTCAGGTAGTTGTACCAGCCACTCCAGGCCGCCGTCAGGCAGCACCTTCTCGCTGCGAACAACCCCCGCGGCATACAGCCGGGCGCGCAACGCCCCCGCCTCGCGCGCCGGCACCCGCAGCCCCCGCAGCCGCGCGTGGCGCGACAGGCGCAGGGCGACCGCACCCAGCAGCCCCTCGAGACCTTGGCTCTGCGCCGCCGAGACCCAGACCGAGGACGGCTGGCCTTCCGCGTCCCGCTCGACACGCGGCGTGTCACCCAGGCGGTCGATCTTGTTGTACACCCGGATCTGCGGCAGATCGCCGGCGCCCACCTCAGCGAGCACGGCGTTGACCTGATCGATACGCTCCTCGCGCCGTGGATCGCTGGCATCGATCACATGCAGCAGCAAGGTGGCCTCGCGGGCCTCGGTGAGCGTCGAACGGAACGCCGCCACGAGTTCGTGCGGCAGCTCACGGATGAACCCGACGGTGTCGGCGATGACGATGGGACTGCCGCCCGGCAGGTGCACGCGCCGCACCAGGGGATCGAGGGTCGCGAACAACTGGTCGGCGATGTAGGCGTCCGCGCCGGTGAGGGCTCGGAACAGGGTCGACTTGCCGGCGTTGGTGTAGCCGACGAGCGCCACCGATGGGATCGGGATCTCGACGCGGCGCTGACGGCCGGTCTCACGCTGCTGCTGCAGCTTCTCGAGGCGCTTTGAGAGCACTTTGACGCGTCCGCCGAGCAGGCGACGATCGGTCTCGAGCTGGGTCTCGCCGGGGCCGCGCAAGCCGATGCCACCCTTCTGTCGCTCGAGATGGGTCCAGCCGCGTACGAGGCGGCTCGCAAGGTGTCGCAACTGCGCGAGCTCGACCTCGAGCTTGCCCTCATGGCTGCGGGCGCGCTGGGCGAAGATATCGAGGATCAGGGAGCTGCGATCGAGCACCCGCACCCCGACGAGCTTCTCGAGGTTGCGCTCCTGACTCGGCGACAGCGCGTGGTCGACAAGCACCACCTCAGCGCAGGTGTCCTCGACGATGACGCGGATCTCCTCGGCCTTGCCGCTGCCGACGAAGAACCGCGGATCAGGACGGTCGCGACGACCGGTGACGGTGGCCGCAGCCAAGACGCCGGCGGACTCGGCCAGCTGCACGAATTCATCGAGGTCCTCTTGCTCGACCGGCATGCCGAGCCCGAGCCGCACCAACACGGCTCGCCCGCCTCCGCGCGGTCGGTCAAACACGGGTCGCGGTCATCAATCGGGCATGGCCGGCTCGACGCCGCCCTCGGGCTCTTCGGGCGACGGCAACCGCACATCGCGCGCCGGCACGATGGTCGAGATGGCGTGTTTGTAGACCATCTGGTTGACGGTGTTGCGCAGCAGCACGACAAACTGGTCGAAGGAGTCGATCTGGCCTTGCAGCTTGATCCCGTTGACGAGGTAGATGGAGACGGGGACCCGCTCCTTGCGAAGCTGGTTGAGGAACGGATCCTGCAGGGACTGGCCTTTGGCCATTTCGGTGCCTCCTCGGCGAATGTTGTTATTGGATACCGCAGCGGCTGGCAGTTCCGGCGTTGTATCGATTGTCTTATGAGGACAAACTGACCATGCCATTGGTTCCCTAAACAAAGCGACGGCACCCAGTCCGTAAGGCGCTCAACGCCCCGTCGGTGCTCTGCAAGGCGGCAGGATCGAGGCGATTCCAGCCCGGATCGCCGTTGATCCAGGTCAATTGACGCTTGGCAAGTTGACGGCTCGCAGCCACCGCCCGCTCGACCGCTGCCGCCAACAACTCGGGCGACTGCGGGCCATCGAGATACTGCCAAAGCTGTCGGTAGCCGACCGCGCGCAGCGAGGGCGATGCGGCCGACAGCCCGGGCTGCGACCGCAGGGCGCGTACCTCCGCGAGCAATCCCGCCCGCATCATCACTGCGAAACGCTCGGCGATGCGCGCATGCAGCGCCGCACGGTCCGTCGGCACGAGCGCCCAGCGCTCGAACACCAGGCCATGGGCAGGACGGGTGCCTCGCTGCCACTCGCTGATCGGTCGGCCGCTGAGGAGATATACCTCGAGCGCGCGTTGGATGCGCTGTGGATCGTTGGGATGGATGCGCGAGGCAGCCGCCGGATCGATCTTCGCCAGTTCCCCATGCAAGGCAGGCCAGCCGAGCGCCTCCGCGCGCGCATCGAGCGAGGCACGCACACCCGCATCCGCCCTCGGCAACGCCGCGATCCCGCGTAGCAAAGCGTTGAAGTACAACAGGGTGCCACCGACCAACAGCGGCAACCCGCCCCGGCTACGGATGTCGCGGATGGCATCGATCGCATCGGCGACGAACTCCCCGGCGCTGTAAGTCTGTTCGGGGTCACGCAGATCGATGAGGTGGTGCGGGATCGCAGCACGCTCCGCCGCCGACGGCTTGGCCGTACCGATGTCGAGGCCTCGATAGACCTGTGCCGAATCGACGCTGACGATCTCCACGCGCTGGCCCGGCGCGAGCGCAGCCGCGAGCGCGAGCGCGAGTCCGCTCTTGCCGCTCGCGGTCGGGCCGCAGAGCAACAGCGCATCGATGGCCGGGGCTGTGGCAGACACGGGCGTTGACCGCGCGCGCTCAGCGGCCGCGCAAGAAAAGCTGATCGAGTTGCGCGAGCGTCAGCAAGGTCCAGGTCGGCCGGCCGTGGTTGCACTGCCCCGCCCGTTCGGTGGTCTCCATATCGCGCAGCAAGGCGTTCATCTCGGGCAGGGTCAATCTGCGATTCGCGCGGATCGCGGCCCGGCAGGCGATGTTGCCGAGCAAGACATGCGCTGCCGCCTCGAGATGGTGTTCGCCGCGCTCCTCACGCAGGTCCCCGATCACCTGTCGCACGAGCGGCTCAAGATCCGTCTGCGCGAGCAACGCCGGCACCGCGCGCAACGCGAGCCGCCCGGGCGCCAGCACGCTGAGATCGAAGCCCGCGGCGGCGAACTCGGCCGCGTGACCCTCGAACGCCTCGGTCTCATGGACCGCCGTCTCGATCACGAGCGGCTCGAGCAAGCGCTGCACCGCGGGACGGCCGCCGAATCCACGCTTCATGCGCTCGTAGAGCACGCGCTCGTGCGCGGCGTGGGCGTCGACCAGCACCAATCCGGCTTCGCTCTGCGCGAGGATGTAGACGCCGTGCAACTGCGCCACGGCGACGCCGAGCGATCCGGCGCTCACCCCCATCCCCGGCGGCGGCGCGGTCGCCGCAAACGCCCCAGCCGGCGCTACCGCGCCGTCGCGGACTGCGGGATAAGCTGCCGGTCCCGCACTCGGCCAAAAACCGGACGCGGCCGCTGCGAACTCGAACGATGCGGAGTGGACGATCCCGGAGTGGACCGTACCAGCCCCACCCGGGGTCGCGCCGCCGCTCATCACGCCGAGCGCCGCGGGCGAGGCGGTCGGTGCCGCCACCCCGGCGCCCACGCCGAGCGCGTCGTGCACGGCGCGGAACACAAAATCGTGTACCTGCCGTCCGTCGCGGAAACGCAGTTCGAGTTTTTGCGGGTGCGCGTTGACATCCACCCACTCAGGTTCGATGTCGAGATGCAACAGATACGCCGGCTGTCGTCCGTGATAAAGCACGTCGCGGTAGCCCAACCGGATCGCACTGGCGAGCAATCGATCGCGCACGGCGCGGCCGTTGACATAGGCGAACTGCTGATCGCTCGCCGCACGCGCCGCCTGCGGCTGTCCGAGCCAACCTCGCAGCGAGACCCGGCCGGCCTGGCGATCGATCGGCAGCGCGCCGTCCATGAAGGTCTCGCCCATGATGGCGGCGATGCGGGTCCGCTGCAGGATCGGTGTGTCGGCGAGCGGCGCATCGATGAGCACCCGCCCACCGTGGCGCAAGCGGAACGCCACATCGAAGCGTGCCAGCGCAAAGCGCTCGACAAGCCGGGCGATGTGTCCAAGTTCGGTGGCTTCGGCGCGCAGGAACTTGCGCCGCGCCGGCAGGTTGAAGAAAAGATCGCGCACTTCCACCAAGGTGCCTTGCGGCTGTGCCGAGGGGGCCGTCGGCTGCATCTCGCCACCGTCGATCCGCAGCTCGGCGCCGCGCGCCGCGCCGACGACCCGCGAGGCGATGCGCAGGCGGGCAACCGAACCGATCGACGGCAGCGCCTCACCGCGGAAACCCATCGAGCGGATCGCCGCGAGGTCGAGGGCGGTCGCTATCTTGCTGGTCGCGTGCCGTTGCACCGCGAGCGGCAGCTCATCCTCCGGGATGCCGTGGCCATCGTCGAGCACGCGCACCAACGCCATGCCACCCGCTTCGCAGTCGACCTCGATGCGGCGCGCGCCGGCGTCGAGGCTGTTCTCCACTAATTCTTTGACCAAAGAGGCCGGTCGTTCAACGACCTCACCGGCGGCGATCTGGTCGACCAGCGCGCTCGGCAGCAGCCTGATAGGCACGCGCGCTCCGGCTCTACAAACGGCCGGCGGCCGGGGTCGGACCCGCCGCCGGTTTGCCGCCCGCATCGGCGGCGCTGTCGCCGCCCGACGCCAGCACCGTCCGCCCCGCTTCGCGCTCGAGCGCGAAGCGCGAACCATCGGGTGGATGGTCGACGAAGTACTGCCGCACGCCATCGAAGATCGCCTCGGCGAGCGCGGTGCGCCGTTCCGGGATGCCGAGCAGACGCTCGTCCACCGGGCTCGAGATGAATGCGGTCTCCACGAGCATCGAGGGGATATCGGGGCTTTTGAGGACCACGAAGCCGGCCTGTTGGACCTGCGGCTTACGCACCGTATTGACCTGTCCGAGCGATCTCAACACCCGCTCGGCAGCCGTCATGCTCTGCCAGATCTGTGCACCCTGCGTGAGATCGACAAGCACGGAGGCCAACGCAGGATCTTTGTCGTCTAATGAAACGCCGCCCGCGAGGTCTACCGCATTCTCTCGGTCGGCGAGCCAACGGGCCTGTTCATCGGTCGCGCCCTTGTCCGAGAGCACATAGACCGAGGAGCCGGTGACCTCGCGGTTGGGGACGGCATCCGCATGGACCGACACGAACAACTGCGCCCCCGCGGCGCGCGCACGTCGCATCCGCTCGCGCAACGGCAGGAAGAAATCTCCGTCACGGGTCAAGACCGCGCGCATACCAGGCTCGCTGTCGATACGCGCGGCCAGTTGCTTGGCGATGTCGAGCACGACAACTTTCTCTTGGGTTCCCCCGGGACCTATCGCGCCCGGATCCTGACCGCCGTGACCCGGATCGATCGCGACGACGATGACGCGACCGCTCGAGGGCGGCGCGTGGGCGGCCGTGACCGGCTTGAGCGCTACCGGTCGCGGCGCGGAAACCTCCGCCACGGCGACGGGATCTTCGCCTGCGATCACCTCGAGCACCAAGCGCTGACCCAGCGGATCGCGCGCCAACGAGGGCTGCAGCGTGGCACGGGACCCGGGCTGCAACTCGACGACCACCCGCAACACGCTGTCGGGCTGCGTACCGGTACGCACGCCGACCACGCTGCCTTGGGCGGCGGGCATCGCTGCGGTCACGCCGGTCACCCGCTCCAGATCGAGCACCGCCCGGCGTGGATTCTCCAAGGTGAAGAATCGATGCGGCGCGGAGTCGCTAAGGTTGAGGAACACACGGGTGACGCCCTGCTCGACGACCACCCGGACCGTCTGTAATTCACGGGCGTCGAGCGCCGCGGGGCGCAGGAGGAGCGCGCAGACCGCGAACGGCACGAGCACCCAACTCAAGGTCGAAGCGCGCAGGTTCATGGGGCGATACTGTAGGCTTTTTTTGGGAATATATTCAACAAAATTAGAGACCTGTGACCGACAACTCAGGAAGGCCGGATCAACTTGAGGGCCGTCAGCCAGGCGAGACCCTCCGGGCTCCGGGCATGCAGCGAGATCCGGTGCGCCGGCTGCCGAGCCTCGAGTTCGATCTGCAGGTCGGGCGCGGGCAGCTGCGCGCCACCCCGCTCGGGCCATTCGATCATCCAGACGCTCTGCGAAAGATCGTGGTCTCGCAGGCCGAGCGCGAGCACTTCGGACGGGTCGTGCAGACGATAGAGGTCAAGATGCAGCACCGTCCAGGGCGACAGACCGTAGTGTTCCATCAGTCCGTAGGTCGGGCTTCTTACGGCGCCGGTCGCACCCAGGGCACGCAGAAAACCGCGCACCAGCGTGGTCTTGCCGGCGCCGAGGTCGCCGCAGAGATGGACCGACAAGGCCCGCGGCACTGCGGGCGGGACCGTCTGCGCCAGCAAGGCACCGATCGTCTCGGTGAAGGCCTCATCACCGGAGACGAACGACCGCGTCGCGACTGCCGTCATGCGCGTAAGACCTCTGCCATCGCACAGGGCAAAGCGGCCGCGACCTCACTCGCCAACACCCCCCGCCCGGCGTCGTTGGCGAGCAGTTCGCCCGCCCGGGCGTGCAGCCATACCGCTGCCACGGCGGCACCCCAAGGATCACCTGACTGCGCGAGCAGCCCACCGATCGCCCCGGCGAGGACATCACCGGTCCCGGGCGCGGCGAGCACCGGGTGACCTCGGTCGCAGACCTGGGGCACGCGGCCCCGCTGGCCCACCAAACTGCCTGCTCCTTTGAGCACCACCACCGCCGCGTGCCGATCGAGGAGCGCGCGCAGGGCCGCCGGGCGATCTGCCTGCACGAGCGACGCCGTGCCTCCCAGCAGCCGCGCCGCCTCGCCCGGATGGGGCGTGAGGACAGCCTTCGCGGGGAGCTCGGTGAGCGGGAAAAAAAGCGCGTCGGCATCGAGCACCGTCGGCCGTCCGCTCTCCCGCACCGCCGCCAGCAAGGCCATAGCCCAAAGATCTCGTCCGAGCCCGGGCCCCGCGACGATGACATCGGCGACAGCGAGCAACTCCGCCAACCGTACCGCCGCCGCGACGGGATCGAGCGGCAACGGGTGGACCATGAGTTCGGGACGGGCCGCCACGGCAGCGGCCGATGCCGCTGCACAGGCAACGGTGACCCGGCCCGCGCCGACGCGCAGCGCCGCCTCACCGGCCAGCCGAGCCGCGCCCGCCATGCCTTCGCCACCGCCCACGATGCACACGCGCCCGCCCTGCCCTTTGTGGGCAGCGCGATGACGGAGCGGGATCGCCGCCCGCACCCGCGCCGCATCGATCCGCTGCCAGACGGCCTCTTCGGACGGCAGCGGTGCGACCTCGAGCGTCGCCAACGCGACACGACCGGTGTGCTCGGGACCCGCGCCGAGTAGCAATCCGCTCTTCAAGGCGATGAACGTCACCGTGATATCGGCGCGCACGGCGACGCCCAACACACGACCTGAATCCGCGCAGAGTCCCGAGGGCACATCGAGCGCCAACACCGGCCGACGCAGGGCGTTGATCGCCGCGATGGCTACAGCGATCGGTGCGCGGACCGGTTCGACGACCCCGATGCCGAGCAACGCATCGACGATGACGTCGAGCGCGGGTGCCCCGCCGGGAGCGCAGAGACCCGCCGTGGTGGCGAGACCTCGGCTGGACTCGAACGGTGTCGCTGGCACGCCCGCCGCCAAAGATTCAGCGGCGGCCGCGGCCGCTTCACCCCGCAGCAACTGCGGCGAATGCGTCCAACTCACCCGTGCATCAAAACCCGCTGCACGACCGAGAGCCGCCATCATCCAGCCATCGCCGCCGTTGTTGCCGCCGCCGCAGAGGACCATGAATCCGCGCGCGCGAGGCCACTGCTCGCGCAGACGACTCAACGCTGCCTGCGCCGCACGCCGCATCAGCGTCAGCCCATCGACACCCGGTACCGCGAGCGCGCGACGCTCCAACGCCCGGACCTGCGCGACCGACAGCAACGATACGGGGAGTTCCATCGGCATGAGTATACTGGGGGGATGCCCGACCTTCCGGACATGCAAGGGCTGCGTGACAGACTCGAGCGGCTCGCAGCGGGTCTCGGGTTCTCCGCACTGGGCGTCGCCGACATCGCGCTCGGCGAAGATGAGCAGCATCTGCGTCGCTGGCTCGAACAAGGTCGTCACGGCGAGATGCACTACATGGCTCGGCATGGCATGCGTCGCGCACGACCGGCGGAACTGAAGCCCGGCACGATACGCGTCATCAGCGTACGGATGGACTACTGGCCGGCGGAGGCCACCCCCGCCGAGGCCGTGCTCGCCGATGCCGAGCGCGCCTATGTCTCGCGGTACGCGCTGGGACGCGACTACCACAAGCTCCTGCGCAACCGCCTGCAGCACTTCGCCGAGCGCATCGAGGCGCAGATCGGTCCATTCGGCTATCGCGTGTTCGTCGACTCCGGCCCGGTGCTCGAGAAAGCGCTTGCCCGCAACGCCGGCCTCGGTTGGATCGGTAAGCACACCAACCTCATCGCGCGCGAGGCCGGCTCATGGTTCTTCCTGGGGGAGCTATACACCGATCTGCCGTTGCCCGCCGACGGCGCTGGCAGCAGTCATTGCGGCAGCTGCGAGGCCTGCATCCCCGCTTGTCCGACCGGAGCCATCACCGCGCCGTGGCAGCTCGATGCGCGCCGCTGCATCTCCTACCTCACCATCGAACTCGCCGACGCGATCCCTGAGGAGCTGCGACCGTTGATCGGCAACCGCATCTACGGCTGCGATGACTGCCAGTTGGCCTGCCCTTGGAACAAGTTCGCGCAGGCTGCTGCGCACCCCGACCTGCGGAAAGTGCGTAACGGCCTCGACGATGCGCAGCTCACGACGCTCTTCGCATGGGAAGCCGAGGAGTTCGAGGAGCGGATGCGCGGTTCGGCGATCCGCCGCATCGGCCACGAGCGCTGGCTGCGCAACATCGCCGTCGCGCTCGGCAACGGCCCACCGACCGAGGCGGCGCGCACAGCGCTCGAATCGCGGCTCGAGCATCCCTCGGCGCTGCTGCGCGAGCATGTCCGATGGGCGTTGGCGCAGCTCGACGGTCGGCGCGCAGCGGCGGTCACAGCACCGCGTGACGCAACGGATTGAAGTAGAGCCGACCCTTGCCCATGCGCTGGATGGCGCCCAAGAGCTCCGCGTAATCGAGGTCGTTGGCGACGGGGTCGAGGGTGGCCGCGTTCACGATCAGCAGCGGCGCATGCTCGTAGTCATGGAAGAAGCGCGCATAAGCCTGGTTGAGCTTCTCGAGATAGGCCCGGTCAATGAGCTGTTCCATCCGGATACGCCTGCGCGAGATGCGCTCCATCAACACATCTACCGGTGCCTGCAGGTAGATCACAAGGTCGGGCTTCGGCGGATCGATGACGAGCCTAGAGTAGACCTGTTCGTACAAAGAATACTCGGCATCCTCGAGCGTGACCCGGGCGAACAGGCGGTCCTTCTCGAGCAGATAATCCGCCACCCGCACCGGTGCGAACAAGTCCTGCTGACGCAGGCCCGCCAGCTGCTGCGTACGCTGGAAGAGGAAATGCAGCTGCGCCGGCAATGCCGCACCGATCGGATCGCGGTAGAAACGTTCGAGGAAAGGGTTGCTGTCCGCCTGCTCGAGTACTGGCTCCGCACCCCAGGTGTCGGCGAGGCGACGCGCGAGCGTGGTCTTGCCGACCCCGATCGGACCTTCGATGACGACGAAACGATGCTTCGGGGCGGGCGTCATAGGACGGTCGGTCTCAGGTAAGGCGCCGTACTCCGCGATCCTCGACCCGGGCCGCCAGCGCTCGCACGCGACCGAGACCCGGCACCCAAAGATCCGGTGCGATGTCCTGCAGAGGATACAGAACGAAATCCCGCTGCGGAATGCCCGGGTGCGGGACCGTCAACACCTCGTCGGCGATCCGGGCTGAACCGTGCACCAACAGGTCGAGGTCGATCTCGCGCGGCCCCCATCGCTCACGCGGCGGACTGCGGCCGAGCCGCTGCTCGAGCGCCCGCAACGCCGCCAGCAGGTCGTGCGGCGCAAGCCAGGTCAGCAGAGCGGCGACGGCATTGACGAAATCGGGCTGTTCGACCGGCCCGAAAGGCAAGGAACGGTAGAGCGGTGAGGCGCAGAGCAGCCGACAGCCCGGCAGGCCCTCGAGGGCTGACAACGCGGCGCGGATCCGCGCCGATGGGTCACCGAGGTTGCTGCCAAGGCCGATATAGGCGGGTTGCCAGACCAGGTCGGACACGCGGCAGGATGGTCAGGCCACCGGGCGGAGGGCTCAGGCCCCGGACGAGCCGCCCCGTCCCCCCCGGCGACTGCGGCCGCCGCGACGACGCCGGCCGCGACTCGGACCATCACCGTCCCCGCCTGCGGCAGCATCATCACCGCCCTCGCCGCCAGGACCCGCACCCTCTTGAGCCGCCGAGGCGCTCATCTGTGTGCGCTGTGCCGGGGACGCCGCCTGCAGTTTGCCCCACCATTCGACGATCGCCGGATCGGCCATACCGAACTCGGCGCGCAACTGCAGCAGATCGAAAGCCGCCCGCAAGCGCGGGTGCTCCAAGGTGCGAAGGGCACGCCGGCCACGCGGCGCTTCGAGGCGCGGTTGCATGAGGAACATTTCTCGTACGCCGAGCATGAAGCGCCGCGGGATGGCGATCCGTTGGCAGATCGCCCGCGCGACATGGTCGAACGCATCGAGGATGGTGCCGGTGTCGTGCCACATCCGGCGCGGGGCCTGTTCGATGCGCAGGCCGATCGGCCCGTACATGAAGAGCGCGAACAGGAACACCGGCGACACGGGTCGATCGGCGCGGACCCGTCCGTCGGTGTCGGCAAGACCACGCAACAACATGCGTTCCGGCGGGCTTCCGGGGTACTGACGGGAAAACTCGGCGACATTCGGCAGCAGCATCTCGAGCAGGCCGTGCGCACGCAGCACTTCATAGCTGCGCACACCGTGACCGGTGAGGAACAGTTTCAGCGTCTCATCGAAGAGACGGGCGGGCGGGACGCCGCCGAGCAGTTCGCGCAACCGCTCGACCGGCTCAGCGGTCGCCGGATCAAACGAGAAGCTGAGCTTCGCCTCGAAACGCGCCGCACGCAGCATCCGCACCGGATCCTCGCGGTAGCGGGTCTCGGGGTCGCCGATCAGGCGTAACCGTCGTGCCTGGACATCCTCGAAACCGCCGCAGTAATCCCACACCGAGAAATCAGCGATGTTGTAGTAGAGGGCGTTGCAGGTGAAATCACGCCGCCAGACATCCTCGTCGATGCTGCCGTAGACGTTGTCGCGCAGGATCCGACCGCTTTCGTCGACCAACCGCTCCCCGCCATGGCCGCTGACAGCGCCGCCGGAGGCCGGATGCGCACCGCTGGGCTGTGGGACATAGTGCGGATCGATGTTGCCGTCGATGTCGCCGTTCGCATCGCGGGCGATGCCGTCCTCCTCGTACCCGTCGTCGGCGTCGAGATCCTCATCGTCGAGGATCGAGGGGTCCACGATGTCCTCCTCGGTGTCATCCACTTCATCGGCGATCGGCGGACCGCCCGAGGCGCGGAAGGTCGCGACCTCGATGATCTCGCGACCGAAGAAGACATGCGCCAAACGGAAACGTCGGCCGACCAACCGGCAGTTGCGGAAGAGGCGCTTGACCTGCTCCGGCAACGCGTCGGTCGCGACATCGAAATCCTTGGGCTCCAGGCCGACCATAAGGTCGCGGACACAACCGCCGACCAAAAAGGCCGCGAATCCCGCCTCGCGCAAGCGATAGAGGACCCGTAGGGCCTCGGGCGAGATCTTCGAACGGGAGATAGGATGACCATCGCGCGGTATGACACGCGCGAGGCGGCGGACGGCCTCTGTGGAGGCTGGGAATTGATTCAAGAGTGGCTCGTTTCCGCTTGAGGTATCGGGGCGGGCGCATATAATACTGTGTCCTGAGCTCCCGCACCCGGATCACGCTCCTTTCGTCTAGAGGCCCAGGACATAGCCCTCTCAAGGCTGTAACACGGGTTCGAATCCCGTAAGGAGCGCCACTCCCCCGAAGCGATCGGCCTCAAGCGCCCCCCGGCGGCGCGTCGGGCTGACGCTCCGGCACCGCTGCCGCGAAGGCCTCGAGCGCCAGGCAACGCGCCTCGATGGCTGCGATGCGCGGAAATCCGGCCGGATCTACCCCAAAACGCCGTGCCGCATAGCACTGCGGCACCAAACACACATCAGCGAGCGTCGGGGCATCGCCTGCACAAAAGCCGGCGCCCAAGCCGGGGCTGGCCTGCGCCGACTCCTGCAACGACTGCTCAACCGCCGCCATGCCTGCACCCACCCAACGCTGCAGCCATACGGCGACGCGCTCGGGCGGCCATCCGCCTTCGTCCCGGAGGTACTCGGTGACCGACAGGTTCTGCAGCGGCTGGATGTCCGAGACGATCATCTGCGCGAGACCGCGAACCCTTGCCCGCTGGAACGTATCCGCAGGCAGCAGCGGGGTCGCCGGGAAGTGCTCTTCGAGCCACTCGAGGATGGCCATCGATTGGACGATCACTCGCCCCTCGACCACCAAGGTCGGCACTCTGCCGCCCGGATTCAATCTCAGATAGTCCGCGCGCCGTTGATCGCCCCCGTCGCGCAGCAGGTTGATGGCGACATACTCGTAGGGGATCGATTTCAGGCCGAGCGCGATGCGTACTCGATACGCAGCCGAACTGCGCCAATAACTGTAGAGCTTCATGGGGGGCTCCCGCGGGCGTGGGTGGACTCGGACGGACGCCGTGCTCTGCACGACGCGCGCCGCAATCTATCACCGACGGTGCGGGGCGGCACCGCTGCGGACAGCGAAGCGATGGGCCTATCGGATCAACTGGCGTTGAGCGGCGTCTTTTGGCTGTGGATGAGGAAACCCGCCAGCAGCATGATGTTGAGGACCAGCAGCACCCGAGTATCACCCGAGGGCGAACCGACCACGACGCCGGCCGCCAAGTAAGGGACGAAGGTCGCGAAGAATGCTTGCGGCACCCGCAGGGAGCCCCGCCCGTTCGCCCATCGCCGCCATGCCAGAACGAAGTTGAAGCAGCCCGCGAGATAGAGCAGCGCCGCGAGCAGGCTGCTCTCGACAGCGATCGGGGGCTTGCCCAACGCGATCATCAGACCGGTGAGGCCAGCAACGAACGCGCCCACGGTGAGGTAGGCTCTGAGCACCAGATCTTCCCAACGATCGAGGTTCCAAATGGCTTTGGTCGGCATGACCACTCTCCCGTAAGATTAGGTTGCAGCCCGCATTCAGGGCCCTGTCTAGTGTTAATACGCAACCCCGTAGCCAGACCGGACATGACACCTGCCCAACGCTCGCAAGCGATCCACTTGATCTGGTGGGTGTCGCAGGGGTTAGTGTCGCAGGGGCGGATCAGCCCCGCCGAGGCCGCCTTGGTGCAGCGAAGGGATTGGGTCCTGCGCGGCTCGAACGCGCGACCAACTGGTTAAAAGCCAGCTGCTCTACCGACTGAGCTAAGGACCCCCAAGCCGACGGTGCAGATTCTACCCGATGCGCGTGCAGTAGAGGGTGGGGTCAGGGACACCCGCGGCAGCGAAACCCTCGCGCCGCAACCGGCACGACTCGCAGCGACCGCAGGCCGCCCCCACCGCATCGGCCTGATAGCAGGACACCGTCATGGCATAGTCCACACCGAGCGCGATACCGCTCTGGATGATCTGCACCTTGGTCATCGCCACCAACGGCGCGAGTACCGTCACGGGCTGACCCTCGATACCGACGCGGGTGCCCAGCCGCGCCACTTCGTTGAAGGCTGAGACAAACGCCGGGCGACAGTCGGGGTAGCCCGAATAATCGACCGCATTGACGCCGACGAACACGGCTTCGGCCTCCAGCACCTCGGCCCACCCCAGCGCGAGCGCCAGCAAGAGCGTGTTGCGCGCCGGGACGTAGGTCGATGGGATGCCGGTCGATGGGATGCCGGTCGCAGGTGACTCGGGGACGGCGATATCCGGGTCGGTGAGCGCCGAACCGCCGATGCCCGCCAGGTCGACGCCCATCACGCGATGTTCCACCGCGCCGAGCGCCTGCGCGACCCGCGCGGCCGCAGCGAGCTCTGCTGAGTGGCGCTGCCCGTAATGCACCGACAAGGCATGACAGACCCAGCCCGCGCTGCGCGCTTGCGCGAGCACCGTGGCTGAATCGAGGCCACCGGAGAGCAGCACCACTGCACGTCGAGCGCTCATCGTCCCGGCTGGTCTCCCCAAAGATATTTATGCAGCTGCACCTGGAACCGGACCGGCAACCGGTCCTCGAGCACCCAATCGGCGAGATCACGGGCCGGAAGGTCGGCATGGCTCGGCGAGAACAACACCGTGCAACGCTCGGCGAGCCCCCGATCGCGCAGCTGCGCGCGGCTCCATTCGTAGTCCGCCCGGTCGACGATCACGAACTTCACGAGGTCGGTCGCGGCGAGTCCGCCCAGCTCTTCATATCGGTTGCGCGCCTCTTCGCCCGAACGGGGCGTCTTGACATCGACCACCTTCACGACGCGCGGATCGACCGCCGACAGCGACATCGCACCGCTGGTCTCGAGCGAGACCCGCCAGCCGCCATCGCAGAGCAAGGTGAGCAGCGCCGTCACTGCGGGCTGCGCAAGCGGTTCGCCGCCGGTCACACAGACATGGGTGACTTCGAGGTCGCGCACCCGCGCGACGATGTCGTCCAATGACGACCACTGCCCGCCGTGGAAAGCGTAGGCCGTGTCGCAGTAGCCGCAACGCAACGGACAACCGGTGAGCCGCACGAACACCGTCGGGATGCCGACCGTATCCGCCTCGCCTTGCAGCGAACGAAAGATCTCGGTGATCTTGAGACGCGAGGCGGCTACGGCCATGCTCAGGGCGCCGTCGTGAGCAGGGCGCGGGCTTGACGCGCCGGCTCGCCGTCCGGATAGCGCTCGAGCAGCACGCCCACGGTCGCCCGGGCGTCATCCTGACGGCCGAGACGCACTTCCGTCTGCGCTTTCTTGAGCAGCGCATCAGTCGCACGGCCTGCATCGAGCGTGCCGGTCGCGAGCGCACCGGCGAACGCATCGATCGCACGCGCCGGCTCGTTCTGCAACAGCAAGCTGCGGCCGAGCCAATACCGGGCGTTGGTCGCGAGCGCATGGTTCGGATAACGCGTGATCAGGTCCTCGAAACCGGCCGTCGCTCGCGGGTGGTCGGCAGCACGCAGCGCCTCGAAGGCGAGTTGGTAGCGTTGTACCGGGCCGAGAGTGTCCGGACCCGACGCCGCCGCAGCGGCTGCGACGGCTGTGGGCGCAGCGCCTGCGACGACTGTGGGCGCGGCCGCCGCGACGACGGACGCAGCGACGGCTGTGGGCGCGGCCGCCGCAACGACGGGCGCAGCGTCGACCAACGCTGCGGCGGTCGCGGGCGACGACGGGGTATTGAGCTCGGCCAATCGCTTGCGCAGCGCGAGCTGCTCCTCGGCCTGCGCCTCGAGTTCACCGCGCAGCGCTCGCACTTGGGCGGCAAGTTCATCGAGCCGCGTGGAGAGTTCCGCCAGACCCTGCCCCTGTAGCACCGACTCCGTCTGCAGCACCCGGGCTTCCAACGCGTCCAAGCGATCTCGCGTCGACTGTGCCGCGGCCATGGAGGGCAGCAGGAGCGCGATCGTCGCTAGCGCGATGCGCGCGGCACCGAATTCACTGCGCGACATAGACCAACTCGACCCTGCGGTTGAGCTTGAGTGAGGCCTCGTCGCTGCCCATCGCTGCGGGTTGCTCCTCGCCGTAGCTGACGGTCGCCAGACGAGTATCGGCGATGCCATTGAGACTGAAGGCACGACGCACGGCCTGCGCTCGACGCTCACCGAGACCGATGTTGTACTCGCGAGTGCCACGCTCGTCGGTATGGCCTTCGAGCCGCAACCGAACCACGGTCCCGTTCGCCATGAACCGTGCATGCGCGGCGACGAGTTCGATCTCGGCAGGACCCAATGTGTCGCTGTCGTACGAGAAATAGATCACGCGACGATCGACGAGTTCAGGCGGAAGGTTGACGACACCCTCGTTGGGCTCCGCAGCCATACCCGCTCCGACGACGCCATCGGCATCGAGCGGTGTCGCGACCACGCCAGGCTCGCTCGTCGCGACGGGCGGCGTCATCGTCTCTGCGGCATCGGGTGCCTTCGCACGGTTCGAGGAACAGGCTGCAAGGGCGCAAAGCAGAAGCAAGGCAAGCGGCAAGCGGACGGCATTTCCCATGACGGGTCTCCCAAGAAGGACGGATCGGATGGACAAAATTATGGCACGGAAGGCGGGAGCGGTCCCCAGGATGGCTCGCGCGCATCGACACCTGGCGACTGCAGACGATAGCGGACGAGGCCATCGATCGTGACGGCCTCGAGTGTGCCGCTGCCGCCCGCGCGAGCGGCGTAGATCAGCGTACCCCCATCCGGCGAGAACGCGGGGGACTCATCCTGTGGGCCACGCGACAGCACCCGCCGCTCGCCGCCCGCCAGCGGCTGCACTGCGATGCGATAGCCGCCCTCATCGCGCACCACCAAGGCGAGCAGGCGGCCATCCGGGCTCAGCCGTGGGCGCGCTGCATAGGGCGTACCGAATGTAATCCGTTGCGCGCGCTCGCCGGCGCGCGCTGTGATGCGATAAACCTGCGGTCCGCCGGCGCGGTCCGATGTAAAGAAGATCGTGCGGCCGTCCGCCGACCACACGGGCTCGGTGTCGATGGCGGGATCGTCGGTCAACCGCTCGAGCGTGCCATCGCGTGGATCGAGCAGGTGGATATCCAGATTACCGGTGGGCGAGGACAGCGTCAGCGCAAGACGAGTGCCGTCAGGCGACCAAGCAGGCGCCCCGTTCACCCCGGGGCGCATCGACACAGCGCGTCGCTCGGCGGTACGCAGGTCCTGGACATAGACCGCTGCACTGCGGGTCTCGAACGAGACATAGGCGAGCCAACGACCATCGGGTGACCAAGCCGGCGACATCAGCGGTCGGCGTGACTCGAGCACCACGCGCGGCAGCGCGCCGTCGGCGTCGGCCACCATGAGCCGGTAACGCCGCTGCGGCGGCAAGCCTTCCACGATCACGTAGGCGATGCGCGTCGCGAAAGCGCTGCGCTGACCGATGAGTCGAAAATAGATGCGATCAGAGATCCGATGAGCCGCTGGGCGGGTCACAGCCACCGGCGCGGACAGGGTCTCCTTCAACAGGGTCTGCCCAGTGAGCAGGTTCTGCAGTTCGAAGCCGATCACGAGCGCGAGCGCGCCGCCCGACGCCGCAGAGCTCGAGGGCGCCGCGCGGCCTGTGACGAGGTAGTCCGCTTCGTTGCGCGGGCGGATGACGAACCGACCGCTGCGACCCAAATCCGCAGCGACGATCTGCGCCAGCACCGCAGCGTCACCTTCGAACGGCTGGACTGCGATGGGGATCGGGTCGGTGACGCCTGCGGTGATGTCCACCTGCAGTTGGGCGGCAACACGCGCAGGCCATAGCGCGACCAGGATCGCCACCACAGACATTGCCATGACGGCACAGCGGGTGCGCACACCCTCCCCTTTGCCGGCAGATCGATTACGCATCGGGCTTGAACCTCAGGATGATCTCGCGCTCGAAGAGCGCCGGGTCTGGCGGCGCAGGCAACGGCGAGGCGCGTCGGACCGCATCCTCGATCGACTGCCGCACGGCCTCATCGCCGTTGCAGGCGCGCACCTCGACCGCCGAGACGACACCCCCGGGTGTCTGCATCACGGCCACCGTGCAATCGATGCCGCTGCGTACCGTGTCGGGACGGATCCACGCGCGTTGCACACGACCGCGGATCGCGGCGCCCCACTGCGCTGCCATGCCGCTCGCACGCAGCGCCGCAAGCCGATCTCCCTCGACGAGTACGACTTCCTCGGCGAGCGCTGTCTGTAGTTCACGCTCCGCCGCTTCCCGGGCGGCAGCATCGCGCGCCGCAGTGTCCGGTACGACCGCAGCGGGCCGGGGCTGGGCTTGCGCCGCCACGACGGGTTTTGGTGGCGTGCCGGCTGCGGGTCGGACGGCCACCGGCGCAGGCGATCGAGCCGTCACGGGCGCGGCGTTACGATCCACTCGCGGTTCGGGCGCAGGCGCGTCCGGTGCAGATTCCGGCGAAGGTTCCCGCGAAGGTTCCGGTGCGGGCTTCGTGAGCGGCCGTGGTGCGCTCAATCGTTGCAGCGACGCCAGCGTCGCCGCATCGACCACGATCGCCTCGAGCGCCGACACCGACTCGGTTGATGGCGTCATGCGGGTGAGCACCACACCACCGGCGAGCGCCACCAACAGAAGACCGTGCAGCCCGGTCGACAACATCCACGGCTGCCACTGCGGCAAGGCGATGGCGCGGGACGAGCTGATCAGAGCGGCGCCGCTCGCGCAGACGGTGGGGCTGCTGTCGGCTCGGTGATGAACCCGACACGCGCGGCGCCGGCTCGTTGCAGCAGGGTCATCGCCTCGACCACGCGCCCGTAGGACACGGCCCGATCACCTTTGACGAACACCGGGACACCCGGCGCGCGGCGCAGGAGCGCAGCGACCCGCGCCTCGAGAAGATCGTCAGCGAGCGCGGCCTCCGGCGTCGCACCTTGGTTGAGGAACAACCGTCCCTCGCGATCTATCGACAACACGATCGGGGGTCGCTCGCCAAGGTCGGCTGGATCGATCGCCTCGGCTGCCGCTTGCGGCAACTCGACCTTCACACCCTGCGTGAGCATGGGTGCCGTGACCATGAAGATGATGAGGAGCACCAGCATCACGTCGATGTACGGCACGACGTTGATCTCGCTGATCGGCCGACGACGACGGCTCCCCGACGACATCAGCGGACCTCGACCGTCGCGCCGCGCGGGACGCTGCGTTGGAGGATGGTCGAGAACTCTTCGACGAATGCGTCGTATCGTGATTCGAGCCGCCAGACTTGATCGGCGAAACGGTTGTAGGCGACCACCGCCGGGATGGCGGCCAGCAGACCCATCGCCGTGGCGATCAGGGCTTCGGCGATGCCCGGGGCGACCGTCGCAAGGGTCGCCTGTTGCACAGACCCGAGTCCCACGAACGCGTGCATGATGCCCCATACGGTACCGAACAGACCCACATAGGGACTGGTAGAGCCGACTGTGGCGAGCGCGGAGAGTTGATGCTCGAGGTGCTCGATCTCTTTGATTTGCTGCGCCTTCATGGCGCGTCGAGCGCCGTCGAGCATCTGCTCTGCGGTCTCCACCCCCTGCTGGCGCTGGCGTGCGAACTCGCGGAATCCGGCCTGGAACACCGCTTCGATGCCGTTGGCGTCACCCCGCGATTCGATACTGCGATATAGGGTGCCGAGATCGCCGCCCGACCAGAACTCGCGCTCGAAGCGTGCCAGGGTATCGCGCGCGCGGCGCAGCACTGCACCCTTGCGGAACACGACGGCCCACGCATAGACGGAGGCAGCCAAGAGCAGCAGCATGACCAACTGCACGACGACCGTCGCTTCGAGAATCAGGCGCCACACGGAAAGATCGTTCAAGGGATGTACTCCGCGATGCGGCGTGGACGCAAAGTCTTCGCGTCCACGCATACCACTCTGATCTCGGCCTCCACCAGGAGTTCCCGCTGACCGGCACGGCCGTCCTCCGTCTCTCGGAACACACACTGGCGGAAGATCGCCGTGGTACGGGTGTCCGGACGCGGCTCGACGGTGACGGCCAAAAGATCATCGAGCCGAGCGGCGGCGCGATAGTCTATGGTCGCGCGCAGGACCATGAACTGCAGGCTCTTCTGCGCTGCGAGCTGCTGCTGCACGATGCCACGCGATCGCAGCCACTCGGTACGGGCACGCTCCAGGAAGCGCAGATAATTCGCGTAGTACACGACACCACCGGCGTCGGTATCTTCCCAATAGACGCGGGCCGCCCATGCGAACGGCCGCATCTCACCGCCGATGCTCACCGCGCTCATGGATCGACCGCCAAGGCCGACAGATCACCAGGACGCTGCGGCGGTGCAAGCCCGAAATGCAGGTATGCAGCGCGGGTCGCGACCCGTCCCCGCGAGGTCCGCATCAGGAAGCCTTGTTGGATGAGGAACGGCTCCACCACATCCTCGAGCGTACCGCGCTCCTCGGCGATCGCCACGGCCAAGCTCTCGATGCCGACGGGACCACCCTCGAACTTCTCGATCAGGGTGGTGAGCAGCTTGCGATCGAGCGAATCGAACCCGACAGGATCGACGGCGAGCAGATCGAGCGCCGCGACCGCGACCGGTGCGGTGATGATGCCATCGCCGCGGACCTGCGCGTAATCGCGTACCCGACGCAGCAACCGGTTCGCGATGCGCGGCGTCCCGCGCGCACGCTCGGCGATACGCAGCGCACCGTCCTCCCCGAGCGGCACGCCGAGAATGCCGGCCGAGCGCCGCACGATGCTCGCGAGGTCGGGGACATCGTAGAACTCGAGGCGTTGCACGATGCCGAAGCGGTCCCGCAACGGCGAAGTCAGCAGGCCCGCGCGGGTGGTGGCGCCCACCAGCGTGAAGGGCGGCAGTGCGAGCTTGATCGAGCGCGCAGCGGGCCCCTCACCGACCATGATGTCGAGTTGGTAGTCCTCCATCGCGGGATACAGCACCTCTTCGACGATGGGCGAAAGCCGATGGATCTCGTCAATGAACAGCACATCTCGCGGCTGCAGGTTGGTCAGGATCGCGGCGAGGTCACCTTGTCGCTCGAGCACGGGGCCGGATGTCTGACGCAAATTCACGCCAAGTTCGGCGGCGAGGATGTTGGCGAGGGTGGTCTTACCGAGGCCGGGCGGCCCGAAGATGAGCACATGATCGAGCGCCTCACCGCGGCCGCGTGCGGCATCGACGAAGATCCCGAGCTGCTCCTTGACGGGCGCCTGACCAACATAGTCCGCAAGGCGCCGCGGGCGTATGGCGCGATCAAGTGCCTCGTCCTCCCGGACGCCCTCCGGGTCGACCAATCGCTCGTTCATGCGCCAACCCTCGTCATGATCCGGAACGACCGCCGATTCCGAAGGCAGCGGACTGCAGCGCCCGTCGGATGATCTCCTCGGTGCTCGTCGGCGCATCCGCCACACCAGCGCCGCCCTCTCCGACCGCTGCGTCGACCATGCGCGTCGCCTCAGCGGGGCGATAGCCGAGCGCCGACAGGGCTGCGAGCGCTTCGCCACGCGGGCCACCCCCTGTGGCCTCGCCGAGCGTCGGCGTCGCACCCGCATGGGTGGTGACGCGGTCGCGCAATTCGAGGACCAGTCGCTCGGCGGTCTTGCGGCCGATCCCGGGGATGCGAATGAGCGATGCGGTATCACCGGCAGCGATGCAAGACGCGAAAGCATCCGCGTCGCTGCCCGAAAGGATGGCGAGCGCGATCTTCGGACCCACACCCGACACTTTGATCAACAGCCGGAACAGGCGCCGCTCCTCCTCGCGCATGAAACCGTAGAGCACCTGCGCGTCCTCGCGCACCACGAGATGCGTGAGCAGGCGGACCTCCTCGCCCGGCGCAGGCAGCGCGTAGAAGGTCGACATCGGCGCCTCGAGTTCGTAGCCGACACCGCCCACCTCGATGAGCAATTGCGGTGGCTGCTTGACGGTGAGCCTGCCGCGCAACGAACCGATCATCCCGACACCTCGGTCCGCACCGCCCGTGTCCGTTTAGCGGCAGATCGCGGCGCCGATGCGCGCAGCGCCTGCAACGGCGCAAGCCGCCGATGCTGGGCGTGGCACATCGCCACGGCGAGCGCATCGGCCGCATCGGCGGAGAGACTGCCTTCGACCTTGAGGAGCGTGCGCATCATGTGTGCGACCTGGATCTTGTCGGCGGCACCGAACCCAACCGTGGCGAGCTTCACGGCACGGGGCGCGTACTCGGCAAGCTCGATTCCGCCCACTGCTGCGAGCGCCGCACCGCGTGCCTGCCCGAGTTTGAGCGCGCTGTCGACGTTGCGGCCGAGGAATACGCGCTCGATGGCCACTTCGGTCGGGCGCCATTGCGCGATCAGTGCCGTCACGCCGGCGTGGATGCGCGAGAGACGCTCGGCCAAGGGCAAGGCTTCGACCTCGATGTGACCCTGGGCGAGACAGCGGCTGTCGAGGCCATCGACGGCGATCACGCCGAAGCCGGTGCGTCGCGAGCCGGGATCAAGACCGAGGATGCGACAGGCATCCGCCCGCAGACGCAACGGTGCGGCGGGGGGCGATGCGTCACCCGTCACCAAGGACTCGGGACGGTAGGCGCGCCAGGACTTCGAGCGGTAACTCGGCATGCGTTCCGGACGCCAGAGCGGCGAGGCAAAACAAGCCTTGATGATACCCCGATTTCCGTGGGCTCACAGGGTTCTGCGCAGCTCACGAACGGCCCACCGCGGCGCGGCGACCTCAGCGGTTCGGCATGTCGATGGCGCGCTTGTCGGCGGCCAGCGCGGCTTCGTGCAGGGCCTCGGAGAGCGTGGGATGGGCATGGATGGTGCGCTGCAGGTCTTCACTGCTGGCCGCGTACTCCATCGCGAGCACGGCTTCGGCGATCAACTCACCGGCCATCGGCCCGACGATGTGCACGCCGAGGATACGGTCGTCGTCCTGCGCGGCGATCAGCTTCACGAAACCCTGCCCCGCTTCCATGGCGCGCGCGCGACCACTCGCGACGAACGGGAAGCTGCCTACTTTGTACGCGCGGCCGCTGCCCTTGACCTGCTCCTCGGTCTGCCCGACCCAGGCGATCTCCGGCGCGGAGTAGATCACCGACGGGATCACATCGTAGTTGACATGGGCATAGAGCCCGGCGATACGGTCGGCAACCGACACGCCCTCTTCTTTGGCCTTGTGCGCGAGCATCGGGCCCCGCACGCAGTCACCAACCGCCCAGATGTTCTCCACGCCGCTGTGACAGTGGTCGTCCACCTTGATGAAGCCCCTCTCGTCGATTTCGACGCCCGTGCCCTCAGCGAGCAACCCCTCGGTGTAGGGACGCCGACCGATGCAGACCACCAGCTTGTCGACCGTGATGGACTTTGCAGAACCGGCGGCATCGACGTAGGCGACCTGCGCCGCGCCGTCCTTGACCTCGGCGCCGGAGACCTTGGCACCGAGGCGGATGTCGAGACCGAGCTTCTTGAAATGTTTGAGCGCTTCCTTGGCGAGTTGCTGATCGGCGATCGGGAGGAACGAGGCCGATGCTTCGAGCACCACCACCTCCGCACCGAGCCGACGCCACACACTGCCGAGCTCGAGACCGATCACACCGGCGCCGATGACGCCGAGCCGCTTCGGGACTGCGTCGAACTCGAGCGCCCCCCAACTGTCGACGATGTGCTTGCAATCGAAGGGCGCGGTACGCAGCGCCGTCGGAATCGAGCCGCTCGCCAACACCACATGTTTGCCCGAGAGCCGGCGTTGGCTGCCATCGTGGGCCGTGAAAGCGACCTCACGCCCCGGTAGCAATTGCCCGCGGCCTTGCAGCGCCGTGACGCCGGCCGCCTTCAGCAACTGCGCGATGCCGGAGGTCATGCCCTTGACGATCCCGGCCTTGCGCTTCTGCATGGCCGCGACATCCATCGACACCTCGCCGGCGCGGATACCGTGGGAGGCGAACTCGGACTGCGCCCGATGGAAGAGCTCGGTCGATTCGAGCAAGGCCTTGGAAGGGATGCAACCCGCATTGAGGCAGGTACCACCGAAGGCGGTGCTGCCGTCGTAGTTCTTCCAACCGTCGATGCAGGCGACCTTGAGCCTGTTCTGGCCTGCACGGATTGCGGCCGGATAGCCCGCAGGACCGCCGCCGATGACGATGACGTCGTAGCTGTCGTTCATGATGCTGTGTCTCAGATGCCGATCAACATGCGGCCCGGATCCTCGAGCGCGTCTTTGATGGCGACCAGGAACTGCACGGCCTCACGGCCGTCGATGATCCGGTGATCGTAGGTCACCGCGAGGTACATGATGGGCCGCACCACGACCTGCCCATCCACCGCCACCGGGCGATCCTGGATCTTGTGCATGCCGAGGATGGCGCTCTGCGGCGCGTTGAGGATCGGCGTCGAGAGCATCGAGCCGAACACGCCGCCGTTGGTGATCGTGAAGGTACCGCCCTGCAATTCTTCGAGCGCGAGGCCGCCAGCGCGGGCGCGAACACCGTAATCGTTGATCTTCCGCTCGATCTGCGCAAAACCCAAGGTCTCTGCGTTGCGCAGCACCGGCACCACGAGCCCGCGGTCGGTCGAGACCGCGACCCCGATGTCGTAGTACTCGTGATAGATGATGTCGTTGCCGTCGACTGCCGCGTTCATGACCGGATACTTGCGCAGGGCCTCGATGCTTGCCTTCACGAAAAAGGACATGAAGCCGAGCTTCACACCGTGTTCCTTCTCAAAACGGTCTTTGTGGCGCGCACGGAGCTCGCCGATGGCGGTCAGATCGATCTCGTTGAAGGTGGTGAGCAAGGCGGCGTTCTGCTGCGCCTGCAGCAGCCTCTCGGCGATGCGTAGACGCAGACGCGTCATCGGCACGCGTTGCTCGGCGCGCGCACCGGGCACCGCCACGGGACCCGCTGCCGGAGCCGCTGCCGGAGCCACCTCGCGGGCGACATGCGCCGCGACATCAGCCTTGGTGATGCGACCGTCACGCCCGGACCCCGCCACGGCGGCAGGATCCACCTGGTTCTCCTCGACGAGACGGCGTGCCGCGGGACCGAGCTTCGCTGCCGATGCGGCTGGCGCGACCGTCGCCGCGACGGGCGCAGACTTTGCACTTTTTGAACTCTTGGCAGGCGCCACAACCGCTGCACCTTCCTCGAAGATCGCCAGCAGATCGCCGCTCTTCACGGTCGCGCCCGGCTGCACTTTGAATTCTTTGATAACGCCGGCGGCGGGCGCCGGCACCTCGAGCACCACCTTGTCGGTCTCGAGGTCAGCAAGGCTTTCATCGCGGCTCACCGCTTCGCCCGGCTGCTTGCGCCAGGCGACCAACACCGCATCGGCGACCGACTCGGGCAATTGAGGGACTCTGATTTCAATGGTCATCGTGGGTCGTTCCTAGAAGCTGGATCCAAACGGGATGGGGTCAGACGTTCGAGAGCCGCGCCGTCTCGCGCTGGCCGACCTCGCGCACCGTCGCGCTGAGGGCGGCCCGGACGATCGCCGCCTGCTCGGACTCATGTACTTTGGCGATACCGGTCGCCGGCGCTGCAGCCGGTGCACGGCCGGAATAGAGCAGCTCGCGCTTGCCTGCGATGGGCCGCTCCAGCTGGTGGCGGATCTGGTACCACGCGCCCTGGTTCTGCGGCTCCTCTTGGCACCACACCACTTCGCGCGCCTGCGGGTAACGCGCCAGCAGCGCCTCGTACTCGTCGACGGGGAACGGATAGAGCTGCTCGAGGCGGGCCAAGACGACGTCTGTCTGTCCCGCCGTGCGCCGCGCCTTGAGCAGGTCGAAGTAGACCTTGCCACTCGAGAGCACGAGGCGACGCACCATCGCCGGATCGACCGGGTCGATTTCGTCGATGAGGTTCTGGAACGTGCCGCTCTGCAGGTCTGCAAGGCTCGAGACCGACAATTCGTGCCGCAGCAGGCTCTTCGGCGTCATGACGATGAGCGGCTTGCGGAAACTGCGCAGCATCTGGCGACGGAGCATGTGGAACATCTGTGCGGGCGTCGAGGGCACGCACACCGACATGTTGAGCTCGGCGCAGAGTTGCAGGAAGCGCTCGAGACGCGCGGAGGAATGCTCAGGACCCTGTCCCTCGTAGCCATGCGGCAGGAACAGCGTGAGACCGGAGTATCGGCCCCACTTCGATTCGCCCGAGACGATGAACTGGTCAATGATGACTTGTGCGCCATTCGCGAAGTCGCCGAACTGGCCCTCCCAGACCACAAGCACGCCCGGATCGGTGGTCGAGTAGCCGTACTCGAAACCCATCACGGCCTCTTCCGACAGCACCGAGTCGATCACTTGGAAGCGCGGCTGGCGTTCCGCGATGTGCTGCAGCGGCACGAAAGTCTCACCGGTCTGTTGGTGGTGCCATACCGCATGCCGGTGGAAGAAGGTGCCACGACCACAGTCCTGGCCGGAGAGCCGCACGGCATAGCCGTCTTCGAGCAGGCCGGCATAGGCGAGCGTCTCCGCGCAGCCCCAATCGAGCGGCAATTCGCCGGCCAGCATCTTCAGGCGGTTGGTGACGACCTGCTGGACCCGCGGGTGGAGCGGGAAGCCCTCGGGCACCGCAGTGATGCGCGCACCGAGCGCAGCGATCCGCTTCGGCGCGAGACCGGTGCTCAGCTTTACGTCCCAGTTGATCTCGAGGTAGGGGCTCCAATCGACGGTGTATTTGTTGCCGATCATGCCGAGCGACGCCCGCGCCTGCGGGCGACCTTCGTCGAGCCCAGCGCGGTATTCCTCCACGAGGCCGTCGGCCTCGAAGGAGGTCAGCGCGCCATCGGCGACCAACCGGTCCGCATAGAGTTTGCGGGCGGTCGGATGCTTGCGGATCGCGTTGTACATGACCGGCTGCGTGGCGGAGGGCTCGTCGGCCTCGTTGTGCCCGAGCCGGCGATAGCAGACGAGGTCGATCACGACATCTTTGTGGAAGCGCATGCGGTAGCGCATCGCGAGGCGGGTCACGAACACCACGGCCTCGGGATCGTCGGCGTTCACATGGAAGATCGGCGCCTCGAGCATCTTGGCGACATCGGAGCAGTACATCGTCGAACGCGCGTCATCCGGACGCGAGGTGGTGAAGCCCACTTGGTTGTTGATCACAAGGTGCAGTGTGCCGCCGGTGCTGTACCCGCGGGCCTGCGAGAGCTGCAGCGTTTCCATGACCACGCCCTGACCGGCGAAGGCCGCGTCGCCGTGGATGAGGATAGGCACCACGCGTTCGCCGAGGGTGTCCTCGCGGCGCTCCTGCCGGGCGCGCACCGAACCCTCCACCACCGCGTTCACCACCTCGAGATGCGAGGGGTTGAAGGCGAGCGTCACATGCACATTGCCGCCCTGCGTGCGCAGGTCGGCGGAGAAACCCTTGTGATATTTGACGTCGCCGGAACCGGTGAGGTGCGCGGTGTCGTACTTACCCTCGAACTCCGAGAACAACGCGGACGGCGCCTTGCCGAGCACGTTGACGAGCACATTGAGGCGACCGCGGTGCGCCATGCCGATGACGAACTCTTCGGCACCGAGCGCACCACCGGTCTGGATCACATCGTCGAGCAACGGGATCAGTGCATCGCCGCCTTCGAGCGAAAAACGCTTCTGGCCGACGTACTTCGTGTGCAGGTAACGCTCGAGACCTTCGGCAGCGGTGAGCTGCCAGAGAATGTTACGGCGCTCTTCCGCCGAGAATCGATGGTTGAGCCGCCCCGATTGGAACTCATCCTGCAGCCACAACCGCTCGTCGGTGTCCGAGACATGCGCGAACTCGGCGCCCACCGTGCCGCAGTAGGTGTGCTCCAGCATCGCGACGATGTCGCGCAGCGTGCTGCGCTGCCGGACGTCTGCGACCCGGCTGCCGGTGAAGAAGCTGCGATCGAGATCCGCTTCATCGAGACCGAAGTAGGAGAGTTCGAGGACCCGCGGCCGCTCGCGTCGCGACAGACCGAGGGGATCGAGTTTTGCGATCAGGTGGCCACGGTTGGCGTAAATCTGGACGAGGCGCGACACCGCACCCTGGCGAGCACTCTCCTCATCGACGCCCGCGGCGGCGACCACGGCACCGGCGTCCCGGGCGGCTCGAGCGCGCAAGGCGATCGCCGACTGGATGGCGCGGTGGGACGCTTCCGGCCCTGCCGGCTGGGGCAGCGCGGCGAAATAGCCGCGCCAGTGGGGTTCTACGCTCGCCGGGTCGGCGAGGTACTGTTCGTACAGGGATTCGACATAGTCGGCGTTACCGCCGTAAAGAGCCGAAGTGGCGATCTGATCGCCGCGCGTGTCACCCATGAAAAAAACGACCCCGATACCGTTTTGAAGGCCGCGTAGTCTAACGGAAAGGGGGGCAGCCGGCGTGCCCGCTGGCGCACGGTGCAGGGATCTGGCGCCCCCGGCCGGAGTTGAACCGACGACCTACCGCTTAGGAGGCGGTCGCTCTATCCACTGAGCTACGGGGGCACGCCCGGGGTGATCGTCAACGGCCGGCGCGGACCGGAAAAATGGTGGAGCGGAAGGGGATCGAACCCTCGACCTTCGCATTGCGAACGCGACGCTCTCCCAGCTGAGCTACCGCCCCACACGAGCGGCGGGATTCTATCACCGTGAGAACGATCCGGAAGACCTCTCGGTCGATGCTGTATGGAAAGCCAGTCTTAGTACTGGAGGGCAACGACACTCGGCGGACCGAACCGGGTCACCGTGACGATGAAGATGCGGTCGAACTCGTCGTCCCGCAATACGACACGCGTTTTGCCGCGGGTCAGCCGCGAGACGATGTCAGGCACCGTGTTCGAGTGACCCACCACCACCACCGTGCCGCCGATGGGGCGCGCACCGATAGCGTCGAGCAAACCCTGGGGATCGCGCGCAGGGTGCACGGTCACGGGCAAAGACAAGGCTGATGCCAGCGGTCGCGCGGTGTCTTGGGTGCGACGGGCCTCACTCGCGTAGACCGCGCGTACGGCGTTGCTGCCGAGGAGCGTGCGCAACCGCTGCGCGCGCGCCTCGCCGGCGGGCGTCAAGGATGGATCGTCGGCGGGCACCGACGCCTTCTCGGCATGGCGCAGTACGATCACGGTCGTCGTCTGGCCGGCGAATGCGATCGTGGCGCGCAAGACGCCATAGAGCAGGGCCAGGCTCGCGAGTAAGACGAAACCCGCCAACCAGAACGGCGCCAGAAAGGGCCGGCGCCGGCGCAGGAGGCCTGGCGCCTTCACCGCTCGCCCATCAGCGGCCACGGTCGTTTGAGCGGGATGATCGCGGGTTGCATGGCCTGACGCATCAGGTGATTTTAGACAATCCGGCAGCATCTGTGGTCGAATGCCGACGATGAATCCGATGCTCGTCGCCATCCCGGTCTTCATGTCGACCATCCTGCTCGAAGCGTGGGTCGCCCACCGGCGGGGAATGGCGGTTTACAACATCCCGGACGCGCTCACCAGCCTGCACTTCGGCGTGTTGAGTCAGGTGTGGGGCGCGTTCACCGCCCTGCTCTCCTTCGGCATGTACGTCCTCGTACACGATCACTTGCGATTTTTCACGCTGCCGCTCGCGAGCCCCTGGGTGTGGGTGGGTGCGTTGCTGTTCTATGACTTCTGTTACTACTGGGCGCACCGCGCAGGGCACGAGGTGAACCTGTTCTGGGCTTCGCACCAAGTCCACCACTCCTCGGAGTACTACAACCTCTCCACCGCCCTGCGCCAGACCGCGACCGGTGCCTTCACCAGTTGGCCGTTTTATGTTGCGATGGCGCTGTGCGGCGTGCCGCCCCTGGTCTTCGCGGTGGTGGGCCTGATCGACCTGCTCTATCAATACTGGGTGCACACCGAACTCGTCCGCAAACTCGGTTGGCTCGATCGAGTCTTCGTCACACCCTCCAATCACCGCGTTCACCACGGCCAGAACGACTACTGCATTGACCGCAACTATGGCGGCATCCTCATCCTCTGGGACCGGCTGTTCGGAACCTTCACGGAGGAGCGCGACGACGAAGCGATCGCGTACGGCATCCGCAAACCGCTCGCGAGCTACAACCCGGTGTGGGGCAACCTGCACGCGTTCGCAGAGCTGTTGCGACGCTCCAAAGCCGCGCCGACGCTACGCGGCGCGCTCCATGCCTGGTTCGACTCGCCCGGCGGCCGCGGCAATATCGTGCCGCACCTCGACACCACCCGCGTGCGGCGATTCGACACCGAGACCCGGCCCGAGACGCGACGCTATGCGCTCGTGCAGTACCTGCTGCTCGCGGCGATGGTGTTGCATTTCTTAGTCACCGTGCAGACGCTATCCTCAATGCTGGGCATCGGCTATGCACTCGTCATCACGGCGACGACGCTGGGCATCGGCTGGGCGTTGGAAGAGCGACCGTTCGCGCACCGGTTCGAGCAGGTGCGGATCCTCGCGACCGCGCTGGCGTTCGCGCTGCTGCCCGCATGGTTCGGCAGCGAGCTCCCCGCTGGTCTGCGGGCCGCGCTGGTGGGCGCCGTCTTGGCGAGCCTCGCGTGGCTGCCCCCGGTACGTCGGCCGCCACAAGCCACCCCATGAGCACCATGAGCACCATGAGCACCATGAGCACCATGAGCACCCTGAGTGCACCATCGGCGAGCGGCCTGCCCTACACTAAGTATTCCTATCTTTTGGGGGCGCCATGACCTATTCGAGTTTCGGGCGCCGCCTCGGCGCCTATCTGATTGACTTCCTGCTGCTCTCGCCGCTGTTCGCACTGCAAATCTGGGCGAGCGGCCACTCGATCAGCATGGCCATTCTGTCCGCGGTGCTCGTCAGCGTCGCCTTCATCGGCTACCGAGTTTACTGTCACGCCATCTGGGGCCAGACCGTCGGCAAGCGCGTCGCCAAACTGCGTGTGGTATGGCTCTCCGGCGAGGCCATCGGTTGGCGTGAGTCTTGGCTTCGCAGCTCGGTGGAGATGCTGTTCACGGGCCTGACGCTCATCACCCAACTCATCGCCCTCGCCACAATTCCCGCGGCTGAGTTCGCCGGGCTCGACATGGCGCAGCGAGAGTCCAACCTGCAGGTCTACACGCCCGCCTGGTCAGGCTATGTCATCACGCTGTCGGGGATCTGGTACTTCGCCTCGCTCATCACGCTGTTCGTCAATGACCAACGGCGCACCTTGCACGACTTCATCGCCGGCACAGTGGTCGCCGGCGCGGAGACCGCTCCGAGCGTCCCGACCGCCGCCCCCTGAACGACCCCTCACGGGGTGCCAACGCAACTGCCCTCCTGCAGGCCACACCGGTGTTGGTGGTCCTCGGCATGATCGGTTTTTTGGGCTGTGCCCTCGCTATCTTATCCGCCCGTGCAGCGTTCGATGCGGTGACTCAGACCCGTCGGTATCGCATTGCCACATCGCATCGCTCGTATCGCGCGCCGTAGCGGGCCATGATCCCGGCGTCGTGCTGGAATCCGTTCTTCTCGTAGAGATGGATGGCCGCGGCACAGCGCTTGTTGGTGAGGAGGAAAAAGGGATCGCCCTCCATCGTCTGGGCACGCGTGATGAGCGCCGCCAGGAGATGCTCACCCGCCTTCAGCCCACGGGCGCTTTCCCGGACACCCATCTTCGTGAGCTCGAGTCCGCCGTCCTTGGCCGGCATCAACGCGCCCGCGCCGACGATGCCCAAGCCTCGCGCCTCGACGAACAAGATCGTCCCGCCCGCATCGATGATCCGTTGGCGCGGATGGTCGAGGACGTCCTGGTCCGTGGGCTCCATGCGGAAAATGGCGTTGATCCACTCGGTGTTGATGTCGCGGAAGTGCGCGGCCAGCTCGTCCGTGTATTCGCAGATGGTCAGCGCGCTGCCTGTGCGCGCCGTCCAGGTGTTAAGCGGTGCGACGGCGAGCGCTGCCTCCATCGTGCCGACAACGTTCATGAACCGGTCGAGCTCCTCGCCCAAGAGCGCGCGCACCGCCGCTTCCGCCTTCGGCCAGACGTCAAGTTTTGCCCGCGCCAGCACGCGCAGCCCTGCCGTCGTCAGCGAGATGGTCCGTTGCCGCTGGTCGGCACCGTGCCGGGACTGCACCAGACCGAGTTGGACCAACTGCCCGACCGAGCGGGTGACGCCCGGCTGGCTGATGCCCATGGCCTGGACCAACTGTCCGATGGTGCGCGGCGCCCCTGCCAATGCCGCGAGGATCGGCATGTGCGACGGCTGGGCCTGCAGGCCGACATCCGCAGCGATACGCGCCGCACCGGACTGCAGCCGTTCAC
>CAMAQZ010000004.1 GCA_945860725.1 Klebsiella pneumoniae
CTCATCCCGCTCTCGGCGGCGATCGGTCTCTGGGCGGGCGGGGCGTGGTCTTGGCTGACGGTCGGCTTAGTCTATGGCGTGGTGCCCCTGCTCGATCAGGCGGTCGGCAGAAGCGCTGCGAACCTTGACGAGACGGCCCAGGCCGCCGCTGCCCGTTCGCGTACCGCCGATGGGGCCCTCTATCTGGCTTTGCCTGTGCAATGCGGGTTGCTGCTGCTGCTGGCCGTGGTGTGGCAAGGCGAGGCGGCGCTGCTCGAGCGCGTGGGCTGGATCGCATCCGCCGCCCTGAGCTGCGGGGGTCTCGGCATCGTGATCGGCCACGAGCTCGTCCATCGCCGTGACCGGACGCTCTATCGGCTCGGCAAGTGCCTCTTGGGGACGGTGCTATACACGCACTTCGCGGTGGAGCATGTCCGTGGCCACCATGCCCGGGTGGGCACCGACGCGGATCCGGCGAGCGCGCGCCAAGGACAATCCGTGTACGCCTTCATTCCGCGAAGCATCATCCGCCAGTTCCGGTCGGCGTGGGACCTCGAGACCCACCGCCTCGCGCGCGCGGGGCAGGGTGCTTGGACGCTGCGCAACGAGGTGCTGGTCGGCTGGGGGCTACAGGCGGTCTGGCTCGCGGGCATCGCCGCGGTGTTCGGCCTCGAGGTGATGGGAGTGATGATCGCCGTCGCGGCGTTGGCGTTCACGCTGCTCGAGGTCGTCAACTACATCGAACACTACGGACTGCGGCGCTATCCGGGGCCGGATGGACGGCTCGAGCCGGTGCGCGCTCAGCACTCGTGGAACAGCGACCACCGCGTCAGCCGTAGCTTGCTCTTCGAGCTGCCGCGCCACACGGATCACCACATGAACGGCGGTCGTCCGTACCAGACCTTGCGCAGCGTCGCCGGCGCGCCGCAGCTGCCGGCGGGCTATCCGACGATGGTGCTGCTCGCGTTGCTGCCGCCGCTCTGGTTCCGCGTGATGGATCCACGGGTGGCGGCGGTCTCGGCCACGGCTGACTGACGCCGCCCCCTCGCGGTACCGCTGCGCCTAAAAAAAAGGGGCATGCGGAAGCATGCCCCCAGATGGGATCGCGACCACCGCACCGCAGCGCGGCGTCGCAGGGTGTCAGAAGTTCTTGCGGACCGAGACGCCGTAGGTGCGCGGCTGGTTCAGGTAGCCCGACACGCTGAACTGCTGGGCGACCGACGGGAACGACTGCACGATGTACTCGTCATCGTTCAGGTTACGACCCCAGACCATCAAGTCCCAACCATCGCGGCTGAACCCGGCGCTGGCGTTGATCGTGCCGACCTTGCGGTAGGTGTCGAAGGTGTTGGTCGGCGGCACCGCGGCGCAGTTCGTAGTCGCCTGCTCGTGCCGGTTGACGAGCGTGTTGTCCTGGTAGTCGTAGTCGGCGCGCACGAAACCATCCGTCTCACCCATGGACCAGGCGTAGTTCAGCGCGAGGCTGACGCTGGTGTCGTGGATATTGTTCGGACGCTGACCCGTAAGGTCGGTGTTGCGGCCCGAGCAGGGGCTCGGCGCACCGACATAGGCGTCGAAGGTCGGGTCGAGGAGCGTGGCGGCGAGATCCACCCGCCAGTTGTCCGTGACCTGGAACTGCGTCTCGATCTCGAGGCCCTTCGTGGACTGCTTACCCGCATTGCTCAGCACGAAGCCGGTACCGCGGAAAGTGTTGTCCTGGAAGCCCTTGATGGTCTGGTCGAAGAGTGCGACGTACATCGCGGCGCGCGGCCAACGGCCCTTCAGGCCGATCTCGTAGACCGTCGCATCCTCGGGGTCGGCCTTGCGGGTGCCGAAGCGCGGGTAGTAGGGGTTGACGGCGCCGCCGAGCGGCGAACGCGGTGGCACCGCAGGCGCCAGCGGCTTGCTGTCGCGCGACAGGTTCCACGAGGTCGCCTTGTAACCGGTCGACACGCCTGCGTAGGCGTTGAGGTTGTCCGTCACATCGAAGGCGAGGCGCACGGTGTAGGTGAACTCGCTGTCATCTGACTTGTCCGTGAAAGGCACGACCGGGTGCAGGAACTGCAGCGCGTAGAGGCCGAGCGCAGAGTTGCACGACCCAGGCGCTGCGCCCGGGGGGCAGGGCGTCACGCTGCGCACATCGGCGAGCGCCGCCTGCGCCGAGAACAACGCGAAGTTCGCGGGGGTCGCCGATTGACCGCCGGTGAACGCGCTGAACAGTTGCGCGAAGCCGATCTGCACCAAGTCGAGACCTGCGAAGACATCGTTGTTGGTCTGCCGGAAGTCGATGCTCTTCTGCGTGTTGGTGTAGGCGACACCTGCCGTCAGGGTGGCGCGCTCGCCGAGATCGGCTTCCAACTGGCCGAAGACGGTGTAGGCGTCGCTCTCTTGGCGGGTGAAGATGCTGCTGCCGACATTCGCGGCGAAGAAAGTGCCCGCGGGCAGTCCCAGCGCGGTCTCAAGGCCGCTCAATGCGGTGAGACTGCCAGTGCCGGCGAACACCAGACCGGTCGCATACCCACGCATGTTCGAGCCGAACTGGATGATGTTGTCGTACTTCACAGCTTCGCTGCTCACGTACGCACCGAGCAAGCCGCGCGCCGCGCCGCCGTTGTCGAACGACAGGCGGAATTCCTGCGACTTCGTCTCGATATCGCCGATGTTGCGGTTGGTGCGGCCGAGGTCGGCGCTGGTGAAGTCGAAGTCGTAGTCGAAGTCGGTTTTCTGGCTGCGCATCGCCGTGATCGAGGCGAGCGAGAACGCCTCACCCTGCCAGTCGATGTGCATCGAGACGCCGTCGTTCTCGACTAAATTGATCGGGTTCTTGTTCAGGTAGACCTTGCGATCGAACGGCAGGCCGGGCGAATTGGCGGTGCCCGGGTAGATCTTGCCGTTGCCGAACCCTGGGCTCTGCACCAGCGCGCCGGTCGGGCCGTTCAGCAGGTTTGCCACGCCGCAGCAGAGCTCGTCGATCTCGCTCTTGTCGGCGATCAGGCGGACGGTGGTGTTCTCGGAGGCGTTCCAGAGCAGCTGGGCGCGCAGGTCCCAGCGGTCGCGGTCGTTCAGCAGCGCGTTGTTCGTCAGGTTGACGAAGTAGCCGTCGCGTTGGTTCATCGAGCCGGTGACGCTGAAGGCGAGGGAGTCGGTGAGGGGGCCGGTGACCTTGCCCTTGAAGACACGCTCGTTCAGGTTGCCGAAGCCGGCTTCGACGAAGCCGCCCCAGTCGAAGTCGGGCTGCTGGGTGATGACGCTGATCACGCCGGCCGAGGCGTTCTGGCCGAACAGCGTGCTCTGTGGGCCGCGCAGTACTTCGACGCGCTGCACATCGACGAGGTCGCCGATGGAGCCCGCGGAACGCGAGCGGTAGACGCCGTCGATGAACACACCGACCGAGGGCTCGATGCCCGGGTTGTTGGCGCCGTTGCCGAAGCCGCGGATGATGAAGTTGGTGTTGGTGGAGGTCTGCAGCTGCGTCACGCGCAGCGACGGCACGAGTGAGGCGAGGTCGGCGACATCGCGCACGGCCGCTCGCGTGATCGTCTCGCCGGTGGTCACCGTGACGGCGACCGGAACATCTTGCAGCGTCTGCTCACGCTTGGTGGCCGTGACCACCACTTCCTCGAGTTGCACGCCGTTTTGCGCGACGGCCTGGGTGGTCAGGAGCGTTATCGCCACCGCCAGCCCGACGATTGAAAATGACTTCATATTCGAAAGCCCCTTTGTTGTGATCCTGAGGTCGGCGTAAACCGGCCGTGGCCCGTATTATCGTCTCGAGCTCGATTCTAACCACAAAACCCGTGGGAATGGCGCAACAGCTGCAGATCAGCTCTTTCGTGGGGTGGGGGCGGCGGCCCACCGCTGGGCCACGCCGCGGACCACGGCTTGCACCCGGTTCGCCCCTTCGGCGGTCAATTCGATGTATGTACGGCGCCGGTCCTGCGGATCCAAGTTGTAGGTGACGAGACCGTCGGCGAGCAATTGGTCCAAGCGGCGCAGGGCCGAGGTCACCGGACCGCGCGAGGCCAGGCACAGGCTGGTGACCGAAATCCGTCTGCGGGTGATGCGTGAACGCAACAACTCAGCCAGCATATTCCAAGTGGCGTCGGTTTTGACGATGTCACCCAGGGTCTTGCTCCGCTGCTCGTCGATATCCCTCAGCAAATGGAGCACTTGGAGGTCAAGGGACAACTCGCGGCGGGTCGCCCCATCTTTAAAAAGGAGGCCCCAGCTCGATGGACAACGACTTGTAGCTTTTCTGCATAAGCCCATACTCAACCGGCAGATAGGAATCGGTTGAGTTTCGAGGCTAAAACCGGTTATTCTCATTGGATCTGATCCCTATCCGCTTTGCAGGAGTTGTACATGCGCAACAGTATCGTTGTCGTATTCGTGGCCGCCGCGCTTTCTCAGGCTGCTGTCGCGCAAGAGGCGGCCAAGCCCGCAGCTCAGGAACTCGAGCAGGTCGTGATCACCGGCACCCGCGTCGCCAACCGTTCGGCGCTCGATACCGCAGTACCTGTCGATGTGGTCTCTGCCTCGGCGCTGCAGAACCTCGGTGTCACTGAGCTCAACCAGGCACTGTCGGTCTCGTTGCCGTCCTTCAACTTCCCGCGCCCCGGTCTCGCTGACGGCACGGACACTGTGCGCCCCGCCACGCTGCGCGGCTTGGGCCCTGACCAGACGCTGGTGCTCATCAACGGCAAGCGCCGCCACAGCGCCGCGCTCGTCAACGTCAACGGCACCGTTGGTCGCGGCTCCGCTGCGGTCGACCTCAACACCATTCCGAACACCGCCGTGCGCTCCATCGAAGTGCTGCGCGACGGCGCCTCGGCGCAGTACGGTTCGGACGCCATCGCCGGCGTCATCAACCTGCGCCTGCGCGAGGACAGCACGGGTGGCGAACTCGGCGTGAGCTACGGCTGGCGCGATTCCACCTACCAGACCTTGACCGGCGCGCCGCCGTCCAATCCAACGGCCACCTGGTCCGCGCCCTCCGAGCTGCGCCGCAAGCGCAGCGATGGCGAGACGCTCACGGTCTCCGGCTGGAAGGGCTTCGCCTTGGGCGACAGCGGCTTCATCACCGTCGCTGCGGAATACAAGGACCAGGAGCGCACCGAGCGCGGCGGTTGGGATGCCCGTGCGCAGTACGCCCGCCTCCCCAATGGCGCCTACGACCCACGCGAGATCACCTTCGACCGCTTCAGCCAGTGGTACGGCGAGCCGGAGATGAAGCAGACCACGCTGTTCGTGAACGCCGGCTACGACATCAACGACAACGCCGAGTTCTACGCTTGGGCGAGCTACCAGGACCGCTCGGCCTTGTCGGCGGGCTTCCAGCGTCTCGCCAACGATCCCTCCGGCCGTAACATCCCCTCGATCTACCCCGACGGCTTCCTGCCGAAGATCGCGCCGGATGTCACCGACTACGCGGCGACCTTCGGCACGCGTTGGACGCTCGGCAACTGGGACATGGACGCCTCGCTCGGCTATGGCCTGAACGATATGGGATTCACCATCGTCGATACCCTGAACCGTTCGCTCGGCCCCACCAGCAAGACCGTGTTCGATGCGGGTGGCTACGATTACGACCAGCTCGTGTTCAACCTTGCAGGTGTACGCGGCATCGAGGTCTCGGGCCTGGCTTCGCCGCTCAACGTCGCGCTCGGCGTCGAGGCGCGTCGCGAGTCCTACCGCATCACCGCCGGTGAGCCGGACTCCTACCGCAACGGCGGTGCGCGTCTGCCGCTCGGCAGCCCGGGCTGCACCAGCCCGACGGCAGCGGATACGGCGGCGGGCGGTTGCCCGACCCCCTCGGGCGCCCAGGTGTTCCCGGGCTTCCGCCCGGCGAACGTCGTCGATGAGAGCCGCAACGCGCTCGGTGCGTACATCGACCTCGAAGCGAACCTCACCGAGAAGCTGCTGGCTTCGGCGGCACTGCGCGTCGAGGACTACTCGGACTTCGGCAGCAACGTCTCCGGGAAGCTCTCGGGTCGCTACGACTTCGTAGACGGCTTCGCGCTGCGTGGTTCGTACTCGACCGGATTCCGCGCCCCGGCGCTGCAGCAGCAGTACTTCGCGACCACCTCGACAAACTTCATCGGTGGCGTGCCGTTCGACATCACCACCTTCCCGGCGACGGACCCGGTGGCCGCTGCGCTCGGCGCGAAGCCGCTCGACTCCGAAGACGCCACCAACCTCTCGGTCGGTGCCGTGTTCCAGTTCGATCGGGCCTCGTTGACGATCGATGCCTACCGCATCGAACTCGACAACCGCATCGTGCTCTCCGAGAACCTCACCTCGGCAGCGGTGCGCAACTTCCTCACCTCGCAGGGCTTCATCGGCATCGGTGGCGGCCGCTTCTTCATCAACGGTGTAGACACCGTGACGAAGGGCGTGGATGTGGTGTTCAACTACCCCGTCGTCACCGACAGCGCGGGTCGTTTCGACATCACCGCCACCGCCAACTTCAACGAGACCACGGTCACCAAGCTGCCGGCGACCTCGCAGCTCTCGGCACTCAACCCGGCGCCGATCCTGTTCGATCGCGGCAACCGCCTGACCTTCGAAGAGGGCACGCCGAAGGAGAAGTTCGCGCTGTCGATGAACTGGTCGCTCGGGAATTGGGGCCTCACCGCCCGCGCCACGCGCTACGGCGAGGTGCTCTCGCCGCAGAACGCGCCGACGGTCTCCGCGCCCGACTTCCTCATGACGCCGAAGACGCTGGTCGACCTCGAAGGTCGCTTCGCCTTCGGTGACCATATGAAGTTCGCGGTCGGCGCCGACAACGTGCTCGACAAGTACCCGGATGCGCTGCCGCCGGGCCTCAACTCGACGGGTGCGACTTCGTTCTCGAACCTCGCGCCCTTCGGCCGTTCGGGTCGCTTCGTCTACGGACGCGTGACCTTCGCGTTCTGACCTGGTGAAGTCCACGCCGGTGGCTCCGGAGGTCGTGCTGCTGCACGGCTTCACGGGGCCCACCGAAGACATCGTCGCGGCGGTCGAGTCCATCTCGGCCGCCGCGTCGTTTCGGCACCTCAAAACCCCAAGCGGCAAGCCCATGTCCGCCGCCATGACCAACTGTGGTGCGCTCGGTTGGGTGAGCGACGCGCGCGGTTACCGCTACGAACCCTGCGATCCGCTGACGGGCAAGCCCTGGCCTGCGATGCCCGCGCTGCTGCGCGATCTGGCGCAGCGTGCGGCCGCTGCGGCAGGCTGGCCCGGTTTCGATCCCGACGCCTGCCTCGTCAACCGCTATGTCCCCGGCGCGCGTATGGGCGCACACCGTGACGCTGACGAGCGCGACTTCGCGCAGCCCATCGTCTCCGTGACGCTCGGCGCCGCAGCGATGTTCTTCTGGTATGGCCTGCGCCGCGCCGGTACGCCGCTGAAGCTGCGGTTAGAGCCCGGCGATGTGCTCGTCTGGGGCGGCGCCGCGCGCCGCGGCTATCACGGCGTGGGGCCGCCGCTCGTCGCGGGCGAGGCCGCACAGGGAGATCTTTGGGGTGTCGCCGCGGGTGCGGTCGCCGACGCACCCGACGACGGGCCCGTGCGCATCAACCTCACCTTCCGCAAGGCGGGGTGAGGGCGCTACACCAGTACCCGCTCGATGCCGCCGTCGTTGGCGCGGGCCACATAGTCGCGCATCCAATGCTCGCCGAGCACATGGCGGGCGATCTCGACCACGATGTAGTCGGCGTCCGTCTCGGTCTCATCCCCAAAGCGTTTGAGGCCTTGCAGGCAGGACGGACAGGAGGTCAGCACCTTCACCGGCCCGGTGAAGCCGTCGGCGCGCACCGCGGCCGCGCCTTTCTGCATCTCCTCGGCCTTGCGGAAGCGCACCTGCGTGGCGATGTCGGGGCGCGTGACGGCGAAGGTGCCGGACTCGCCGCAGCAACGCTCGTTGTTGACGATCGTGCCGTTGGCGGCGGAGTTCATGAGGGTGTTCACCACCTTCAGCGGCTCATGCTGCTTCATCGGCGAGTGGCAGGGGTCGTGGTAGACGTAGCGCGTGCCGGTCACGCCCTCGATCTGCACCCCCTTCTCCATGAGGTATTCGTGGATGTCGACGATCCGGCAGCCGGGGAAGATCTTGTCGAATTCATAGCCCTGCAGCTGGTCGTAGCAGGTGCCACAGCTCACCACCACCGTCTTGATGTCGAGGTAGTTGAGCGTGTTGGCGACGCGGTGGAACAGCACGCGATTATCGGTGATCAGCTTGTCGGCCTTGGCAAAGTCGCCCGAACCGCGTTGCGGATAGCCGCAGCAAAGATATCCGGGTGGCAGCACGGTCTGCACCCCTATATTCCACAGCATCGCCTGCGTGGCGAGACCCACCTGCGAGAAGAGGCGCTCCGAGCCGCAGCCTGGGAAATAGAACACGGCCTCCGCATCGGGCGTGGTCGCCTTCGGATCGCGGATCACCGGCACATAGTCCTTGTCCTCGATGTCGAGGAGCGCGCGTGCGGTCTTTTTGGGTACGCCTGAGGGCATGCGGCGGTTCACGAAGTGCACCACCTGCTCGCGGATCGGCGCCTTGCCGGTGGTGGCGGGTGGTGCCTTGATCTGCGGCTTGGTGAAAGCCTTGAGGACCTGGTGCCCGAGTCGCTGCGCCTTGAAGCCCCACGCGATGAGCCCCTTGCGCAGGACCTTGATGGTCTCGGGATTCGTGGCGTTCAGGAACGCCATCGACGCTGCGTTACCGGCATTGAAACGCTTCTTGCCCATGCGGCGCAGCAGGTCGCGCATCGCCATCGTGACCTCGCCGAAGTCGATGTCGACCGGGCAGGGTTTCTCGCACTTGTGGCACACGGTGCAGTGGTCGGCGACATCGCCGAACTCTTCCCAATGCCGGATCGACACGCCGCGACGGGTCTGCTCCTCGTAGAGGAAGGCCTCGATCAGCAGCGAAGTCGCGAGGATCTTGTTGCGTGGGCTGTAGAAGAGGTTGGCGCGTGGTACGTGAGTCGCGCAGACGGGTTTGCACTTGCCGCAGCGCAGGCAGTCCTTGATCGCGCCCGAGATCGAGCTGATGTCGGACTGCTGCATGATCAGCGACTCGTGCCCGAGCAGGTTGAAGCTCGGCGTATAGGCGCGGGTGAGATCGCCCCCCGGCAGCAGCTTGCCCTTGTTGAAGCGGCCCTCGGGGTCGATGCGCGACTTGTAGGCGCGCAGTTCGGCGGTCTCGTCCTCGGTGAGGAACTCGAGCTTGGTGATGCCGATGCCGTGCTCGCCGGAGATCACGCCGCCGAGCTCGCGGGCGATGCGCATGATGCGCACCACGGCGGCTTTCGCCTCCTGCAGCATCAGGTAGTCGTCGGAGTTGACCGGGATGTTGGTGTGCACGTTGCCATCGCCCGCATGCATGTGCAGCGCCACCCAGACGCGGCCCTTCAGCACGCGTTGGTGGATGGCGGCGGCTTCGGCGCGGATCGGCGCAAAGGCGTCGCCGGCGAACAGCGCAGCGAGCGGATCCCGCAGTTCGCGCTTCCAGGACACCCGCAACGAGCGATCTTGCAGGCGCGCGAAGAGCGCCGGATCGTCGAGCCGGTGCAGCAGATCGGACCAATGGTCGCGCACCGCCGCGACGAGGCGCAGCGCCCTTGCCGGGCGGTCGCCCAGGATGTCCTCGCGCGACAGCGCGTCGAGCTCGGCATCTCCGGTCTTGCCGTGCTTGAGCGGACCGCGCAGGAACTCCTCGAGCGCGTCGGCAAGGCGCAGCTTGTTGGCGATCGAGAGCTCGATGTTGATGCGTTCGATGGCGTCGGTGTAGTCCCCGAGACGCGGCAGCGGGATCACCACGTCTTCGTTAATTTTGAAGGCGTTGGTGTGTTTGGCGATCGCGGCGGTGCGTGCTCGATCGAACCAGAACTTCCTGCGTGCGTCGGCGCCGACGGCGATGAAGCCCTCACCGCCCCGGGCGTTGGCGATGCGGACGGTCTCGCTGGTGGCTCGCGCCACGGCGGCGTCATCTTCGCCGACGATGTCGCCGATCAACACCATCTTGGGCAGCGCGCCGCGCTTGCTCTTGGTGACATAGCCGACCGCCTTGAGGTAGCGCTCATCGAGGTGCTCGAGCCCCGCGAGCTTGACGCCGTCGGCACGGTCCGCGGCGTCGAGACGAGCGATGATCTCGACGATCGAGGGGATCGCCTCGCGCGCTTCGCCGAAGAATTCGAGACATACCGTGCGCATGTGCCGCGGCATGTGATGCACCACCCAGCGCGCTGCGGTGATGAGGCCATCGCAGCCTTCTTTCTGCACGCCGGGCAGTCCGCCCAGGAACTTGTCGGTGACATCCTTGCCGAGACCGGCCTTGCGGAACGCCGAGCCGGCCATCACCAGCATCTCGGTGCGCAGCACGCGCGCACTCGCCGCCGGGGAACGACCGTCCTTCCAGGTGAGGCGCCAAGTGACCTCCGGCGCGTCGTGGAGCTTGCCGAGGTTGTGGCCGATGCGCTCGACCTCGAGCCAGTCGCCCTGCGGGTCCACCATGCGCCACCAGGCGAGGTTGTCGACCGCCGTGCCCCACAGCACCGCTTTTTTGCCGCCCGCGTTCATGGCGATGTTGCCGCCGATGCAGCAGGCGTCCATGGAGGTGGGGTCGACCGCGAACACGAAGCCTGCCCGCTCGGCGGCATCGGCCACGCGCTTGGTCACGACGCCCGCCTCCGAGAAGACGGTGGGTACGGCGCGATCGGCGCCGCCCGCGCCGCCCGCGCCGCCCGGCAGCACGACATGCTCGACCTCGGAGACCCGCTCGAGCTTCTCGGTGTTGATGACCGCCGACAACGGTGTCAGCGGGATCGCGCCGCCCGTGTAGCCGGTGCCGCCGCCGCGCGGCACGATGCTAAGGCCGAGTTCGATGCAGGCACGCACGATCCCCGGGATCTCATCTTCGGCATCGGGGCTGATGACGACGAACGGGTACTCCACACGCCAATCGGTGGCGTCGGTGACATGCGAGACGCGCGCGAAAGCATCGAAGGCGATGGCGTCGCTGCGGGTGTGGCGACGCAACCGGCGCCGTGCCTGATCGCGCAGGCGACGGGTGCGCTCGAAACCCTCGTCGAAATCGACCACCGCGCGGCGTGCCGCAGCGAGCAGCTCACCGACCTTGCGGTCGCGCTCGCGCTCGGTCGCGCTGAGGTCGGGGTCGCGGCGCTTGTCGATCTCGCCGAGCCGGTGTCCGAGCGCCTCGATGAGGAGCCGACGGCGTCGCGGGTTGTCGAGCAGGTCATCCTCGAGGTAGGGGTTGCGCTGCACCGCCCAGATGTCGCCGAGGACTTCATAGAGCATGCGCGCAGAGCGGCCGGTGCGTCGTTCGCCGCGTAATTCATCGAGCATCGTCCACGCATCGACCCCGAGCAGGCGGATGACGATCTCGCGGTCCGAAAAAGAGGTGTAGTTGTACGGGATCTCGCGGATGCGCGGCGTAGCGCTTGCCGGCGGGGCGAACAACGGTAGTTCAGAGGCGAGGGCGTTCATATACGGCGCTGGCATCACAGGTAGATGCCCATTCTCCCACTGTTCGCCTATCATTTGCGCACCATGACAAGCCCCTGCTCCCCGCCGAGCGGTCCATGACCGCCGAGAAGCCGCTGCGACATGGGCTGACGGCGCACCGCAGCCAACCGGTGCCTGCGGGATGGCACATCGAGGTCGTGACGCGATGGTCGCCGGGTGGACTGCTGCTCGAGTACACGATAGGGGTGCCGGCAGGGCGATTGGTGCTGGCGCCGCGCAGCGAGACCCCCGCCGCGCAGGATCATCTTTGGAAGCGGACCTGTTGCGAGCTCTTCCTTGGGGTGCCTGGCGATCGGTCCTACCTCGAGTTCAATTTCTCCCCGTCCGGCGATTGGGCGGCCTACGCGTTCGACGGCTACCGGGCAGGCGCCCGCAACCACTGTTGGACCGGGCAGACCCCCGAGGTGCGGATCCTGCCGGGCGAGGGCACGACCCGCCTGCTCGCCACGGTGCCGCATGCGGCGCTGCGCCCCCTGTGGCGCAAGGACTCGGCGCTCACCTGGCAGGCCGGCATCACCGTGGTGCTCGAGACCCACCTCGGGCTCAGCTACTGGTCGCTCGCTCATCCTCGGGCGCAGCCGGAGTTCCACGATCGCGCCGGCTTCGTCGGCGCGATCAGCGTCCCGGAGGCCCTGTCCTGAGGGGCGGGACCCTCTTCGGTATCGATCGGCTGCTCGCCGATCCGGCGTTGCGCGCGCCGCTCGCTGGACGACGGCTCGGCTTGCTCGCGCACCCGGCGTCTATGACCGCCGACGGGCGTCATTCTTTGGATGCCTTGGCCGCCACGCCGGGACTGCGGGTGACGGCGGCCTTCGGTCCGCAGCACGGCTTGCGCGGCGACAAGCAGGACAACATGGTCGAGTCCGAGGATTTCCTCGACCCCGCGCTCGGCATCCCCGTGTTCAGCCTGTACGGGACGGTGCGCCGTCCCACCGATTCGATGTTGGAACATTGCGATGTGCTGCTCATCGATCTGCAGGACCTCGGCTGCCGCATTTATACCTTCATCACCACGCTGCGCTATGTTCTCGAGGCCTGCGCCCGCCTCGGCAAGGCGGTGTGGGTGCTCGACCGTCCGAACCCGGCCGGTCGGCAGGTGGAAGGCCTTGCGCTGCGACCGGGTTGGGAGAGCTTTGTCGGCGCGGGTCCGATGCCGATGCGGCACGGGCTGACGATGGGCGAGATGGCGCGCTGGTTCGTGCGCGAGTGCCGCATCGAGGTGGAGCTTGTGGTGGTGCCGATGCGGGGCTGGGACCCACACGCCGCCCCAGGCTTTGGTTGGCCGCTCGGCGAGCGTAGCTGGGTCAACCCCAGCCCAAACGCGCCGAATGTCTACATGGCGCGCGCCTATGCGGGCACGGTGATGCTCGAGGGTACGACCCTCTCTGAGGGTCGCGGCACGACCCGGCCGCTCGAACTCTTCGGCGCGCCCGACCTCGATGCCAAGGTGCTGCTCGGCGAGATGGCGCGGCTCGCCCCCGAATGGCTGGCAGGTTGCCGGTTGCGCCCCTGTTGGTTCGAGCCCACCTTCCACAAATACGCGGGCGAGCGCTGCGCGGGTGTGCAGGTGCACACGGACGACCCGGCTTACGACCCGGCGACGTTCCGCCCTTGGCGCCTGCAGGCGCTGGCCTTCAAGGCCTTGCGACGGCTGCGGCCTGATTATCCACTATGGCGGGATTTCCCCTACGAGTACGAGACGACGCGTCTCGCGATCGATGTTATCAACGGCAGTACGCTGTTGCGCGAGTGGGTCGACGACCCGGCCGCCGAGCCAGCCGACCTCGACGCGCTCGCGCGCGCCGATGAGGCGGCGTGGCGGCGGGCGAATGCGGATGTCCTGACGGTGGGAACCCCCGCAGGCTAGGATGGTCAAAAGATTTTGACGACTCGTCCGTCGTCACGGAGGACAGCATGCACACCACCCCCGACTCCGACCGTATCCTGGATGACCTGCGACGGGTCGTGGAGGACGCGGAATCCTTGCTGCGTGAGACCTCCGGTCTGGTCGGCGAGCGTGCGGCCGAGGCGCGTGAGCGTGTCGCGGAGTCCGTACGCGGCGCGCGCGAGCGGCTCTCCGGCCTCGAGCAGGAACTGCTCGATCGCGCCAAAGACGCGGCCGACGAGGCAGAGAAGTATGTCCGTAGTAATCCCTGGCAGTCGCTCGGCATCGCGGCGGGCGTCGGTTTGATCCTGGGCGTCTTGCTCAGCCGTCGCTGAGGTCCGTCGTCCCCTGCCGCACATGTTCGACTCCCTGCGCCAGCTCGTCACCCAGCTGCTCTCGTTGCTGCAAGTGCGCATCGAGCTGCTCACCACCGAGCTCTCCGGGGAGCTGCGGCGGCTGGCCGTGATTCTCGTCTGGGCGGCCGTCGGTCTGCTGTTCGTGCTCCTCGCGTTGCTGATGATCGTCGCCACGGTCATCGTCGCGTTCTGGGACACTAATCGATTGCTCGCGGTGGGGCTGGTGGCGCTGCTGTTCGTGGTCTTGGCGGGTCTGGCGGTCTGGCAGGTCCTGCGCCGTGTGCGCAACGGGCCGCCGCTGCTCGAGGGCACGCTCGCCGAACTGCGTCGCGACCGGGCGGCATTGGACGCTGCGGCCAGACGCGTCGACCCTGGTGTGCGTCGGGACGATCGTTGGCCGGAGGGACCACCATGACGAAGCGTGAATCAGCGACCGAGCGCCGACGCGCGCAGTTGCTGGCCCGCAGCGCCCGCTTGCGCGAGGACATCGCCCGCACTAGTGCAGGCGTCACCGGTCGGCTCGGCGGCGCGGAGCGCAGCATCAAGGTCGCCCGGGCGATCACGAGCACACCCGTGCTGTTGGCGGCGGGCGCAGCGTTATTGGCCTATGCGGCCCCCCCAAAGGCCATCAGCCTCGTCGGGCGAGGACTGGTCGGCGTGAATCTGCTGCGCAGGGTGCTCTCGGCGCTCGGGACAGTGGGCACAGCACCGGGTGCCGCCCGTGACCCGAGCCGCCGGGAGACCTCCGACGGCGGTCAGTGACCGAGGCGACGGCCCCGGTTCGACTTGGCCAGACGCAACGAAAGGCGCAGCGAGAACGCCTTGAAGGTGACGGCTGCGACCGAGCGGTTGAGCGTCTTCGCCACCTTTTCGGTCGGCATCTTGCCCGCAAGCTTGCGCAGGTTTTTCTCGTCCGCTGGGGTCCAGGAAGTGAAGTTGCGCGATCCCTTCTTAGGCTTCCGGGTGACCTTAGGCTTCAGGGTGGCCTTGGGCTTCCGGGTGACGCGTGCAGTTTTCTTGGCCATCAGATCGTCCTTTTGATTGATTGATACTGTCCGGCGTTCAATATTCCGAAGTGGCGAGATTATAGGGGTTCACGCAGGTCTTTCTACAATATTTGAGTGCAATACTTTACAAAAAGCACGCTATTTCGCTCCGACGCGGGCGTCGCTGCCTGAGATCAGGGCTTGCGCGCGGGAGTTGAAGGTGACGCCACCGGCTTGGTTGGCGGCAAGAAACCGCGCTTGCGCATCAGCGCGTCGATGCCCGGGTCGCGGCCGCGGAACGCGCGGTAACCGTCCGTCGGGTCGATGGTGTTGCCCACCGAGAACACATTGTCGCGCAGTCGCAGCGCCATATCACGATCCCATGGGCCTTTGGCCTCGGTGAAGGCCTCCCATGCATCGGCGGTGAGGGTGTCCGACCAAAGATAGCTGTAATAGCCGGCGGAATAGCCGTCGCCCGAGAAGATATGACCGAACTGCGGGGTGCGATGACGCATCACGATCTCGCGGGGCATGCCGAGCGTGGCCAGGGTCTCGCGCTCGAACTTGTCGGGGTCGATCCGGGCGTCCGGCTGCGCCGCGAGGTGCAGCTTCATGTCGACCAACGCGCCGGCGAGGTACTCGACGGTGGCGAAGCCCTGGTTGAAGTTCTTGGCGCGCGCGACCTTGGCGACGAGCTCGGCCGGGATCGGCTCACCGGTCTCGTGGTGGACGGCGTAGCGCTCGAGGATCTTCTGGGTCGGCAACCAATGTTCGAGGAGCTGCGAGGGGAATTCGACATAGTCCCGCGCCACCGCTGTGCCGGAGACGGACGGGTAGTTGACGTTGGAGGCGAGACCATGCAGCGCGTGACCAAACTCGTGGAACAGCGTCACGGCGTCGTCCCAGCTGATGAGCACTGGCTCGCCGGGCTCGCCCTTCACGAAGTTGGAGTTGTTGGAGACGATGGTGGTGATCTCGCCGTCGAAGCGCTCCTGATCGCGATAGGCGTTCATCCACGCGCCTGATTGCTTGCCGACGCGGGCGTAGGGGTCGAAGTACCAGAGGCCGACATGCTGCCCCTTGAGGTCGGTGACCGACCAGACGGCGACATCGGGGTGATAAACGGGCACCGTGCCGGGCGGCAAGGCCTCGAAGCGCAGACCGAACAGTTCCTGCGCCACGAAGAACATGCCTTCACGGAGCTTGTCGAGCTGCAGGTAGGGTTTGAGCTGGTGGGTGTCGAGGTCGTACTTGGCCTTGCGGACCTTCTCCGCATAGAACCGGTAGTCCCAGGGCTCGATGGTGACCTTGTCGCCCTCGGCGTCCGCGACACGCTGCATGTCGGCGACCTCTTCACGCACCCGCGCGGCGGCGGGCTTCCAGACCGCTTCCATCAGTTCCATGGCCCGCTCCGGGGTTCGCGCCATGGTGTTCTCGAGCCGCCAGTGAGCATGCGTAGGATGGCCGAGCAGGCGCGCCCGCTCGGCGCGGAGCTGCAGGATCTCGCCGATGATCGCATTGTTGTCGCGCGCATCGCCGTTGTCGCCGCGGCCCACGAACTCGCGCCACACCTTTTCGCGCAGGTCGCGACGGGTGGAGTCGGTGAGGAAGGGCTCGACGGATGAGCGGGTGTTGGCGATCACCCATCGACCTTTCAGGCCGCGACTCGCGGCGTCCGTCGCGTAGCCCGCGCGCAGCGACTCGGGCAAGCCCTCGAGGTCGGTCTCAGAGCCGAGCTGCGTGAAGCGCGAGCCCTCGTCGGCGAGGAGGTTCTGGCTGAAGCGCGTGAACAGCCCGGCCAAAGATTGGTTGATCGCGGCCAGACGGGTCTTCGATGCGGCATCGAGCTGGGCGCCGGCGCGCACGAGATCGGTATAGGTGAGCCAAGTGAGGCGCTGCTGCTCTGCGGTGAGACCGGCAGTCGTGCGCGTGTCGTAGACCGCAGCGATGCGCGCGAACAGCTTGTCGTTCTGGGTGATCCGGTCGCGGAACGCGGCGAGCTTGGGTTCGAGATCGCGCTCGACCGCCTGTACGGCCTCGTCGCTGAGCGTGGAGCCGTAGATGCCGTAGACCGTATAGGCGCGGCGCAAGGCGCGACCGGAACGCTCCATCGCGGCGATGGTGTTCTCGAAGGTCGCCGGTGCGGGATCGTCGGCGATCGTCTGAAGTTCGACCAGTTGCCGGGCCATACCGGCTTCCATCGCAGGCGCGAGCCCAGCGGGCGAGGCTTTGTCGAAGGCGGGTACGCCGCCGTACGGACCGATCCACGGTGCGGCGAGCACGGGCAGCGACGGCGGCGAGGCGGCGTTGGAGGGTGCAGTGGAGATTGCGGTAGAGGCGGCGGCGATGAGGGCGGTGGTCATGGCGATACGGAGCGCGTGGCGCATGGGAGTGGTTTCGGGTGTCTGGGGGCGGGAGGTCAGGATATCAGCGATGGACAGGCGTTGCCGCGACGGCGGTCAGTCCGCACCCAGATCGAGACGCAGCGTCGCCGGCAGGCAGTGCATCGGCAGCGGCGCGACTGCGGATCTGCAGCGCCGGCAGCTCGAGGATCTCGAGGCCGAGGCCATCGGGACCGAGTGCCGCGCGCACCGTACCGGAGAACAACACCTCGCCGGCGCGGGCGCGCTGGCAGAGCCGTGCCGCCACGTTCACTGTGTCGCCCACCACGGTATCGTGTCGGAACGACGGTGGGCCGATCGGTCCGGCGATCACCGGCCCATAGTGGATGCCGATACCGAGGCCGGTGACGACTCCTTGCCGAGCCTGCCAATCCGCGGCGAAGATCTTCCACGCATCGAGCAGCGCGCGGGCCGCTCGCACCGAGCCACGCGCTGCCTGCACGCCGGTCTCCGACGCGCCAGGGCCAGCACCGAAAGCGACCACCACGCCGTCACCGGCCATGTTGCAGGCGCGGCCGCTGTGCTGTCCGACGACCCCTACGAGGAGCTCGAAGTAGCCCTCCAGGAGTGCCACGACCCCATCGGGTCCGAGGTGCTCCGAGGCACGGGTAAAGCCCCGCATGTCGACGAACATCACCGCGCAGTCGATCGGGCGCTGAGCCATGGCCGGTTCAGTCCGCGCGTGGCGCAGACGATGCGCCATGCGCCGCGGTCATCGATGCTGCGTTCGGATCTTTGAGCGGCAGCCGCAACGGTTCGGGGTCTCGGTAGCCGGTGACGGCGTCGAGGTCGGCATGCATCCCCACCAAAGCGTCTTCGACGCGCCGCCGCAGCGCCTCGAGCTGCGCCGCATCGAGTTTGGCCGGCACTTCGATGGGGTCCCCCGCACGCACTGCGACGGTGGCACCCGGCTTCGGGATCACGGTGCGGTCCCACGAGGCATCCCAGCGCCAGCAGCTCGCCGCCGACCCGGCTACTGGCAGCAGCACGCTGCCGGTCTTCTGCGCGAGTGTGATGATGCCGAGCTGCGCCACGCCGCGTGGGCCGCGCGAACCATCGATCGCGAGACAGGAGTTGAGTCCGGGATCCTCGCGCTGTGCCTTGATCATCTCGACCAGCGCCCGTGCGCCGCCCTTGCCGGAGGAGCCGCGCGCGACCCGGAAGCCGAGACCTTCTTCGATGCGCGCCATCGCCTCGCCGTCGCGGCTCTGTGAACACATCAGGCCCCAGCGGCCCTGCTCGGGCAGGCTGAAGAAGTGCATCAGCGCGAAGGTGCGCGAGTGCAGGAAGGCGCCTACCACGGGCTGTCGTGCGGCGATTAGCCGGTGCAGCGACGTATCGACCTGTTCGGTGCGATAGGTCCAGGAACGGCCGAGCGCACGATAGGCGCGCCAGCCGATGGGCGGCAACATCTTGTGCAGCACGAAGCGGCGTATCGGCTTGCGGGGCCGCTGCGTGCGAGCTGGTTTTTGTGCGGTGTCACCCATGGGGTCTCAGCTCTCGCTGGTGCCGCGGCCTTTGCGTCCGCCGCTCGCATGCGCCTCGGCGAAGGCACCGCTCGCCATCGCGCCGACCACGGCGAGCTCGCCGGCAAGCGCGACTACGGCGCAGATCTCCGCGAACTTCGCCGCGGTCCCGGGGCTGGTGCAGCCGAGCAGCGCGAGACATTCGCGCGCGGTCGGCAGGAAGGTGCCGCCGCCGACCGTGCCGACGATCAGGTTCGGCAGCGTCACCGAGGCGTAGAGATCGCCGGCTGAAGTCGCTTCGATGCGCGTCAGGGCGGTGCTCGCTTCGACGACGCAGGCGACATCCTGGCCGCAGGCGATGAACAGTGCGGCGACGGCGTTCGCGACATTGCCCTGCACGCCGATCGAGCCGGTCTGCAGCGATCCGAGCGTGCCTTGCTGCCAAGCCCTGACCATGGTCGCGGCCTCGGTGCGCCAATAGCGGGCAAGGTGCCGCCCCGACAGCAGCACCTCGGCCGAGGCGTTGCGACCGCGCGCACCGAGAAAGGCCTGTGCGGTGGCGCGCTTGTCGCCGGACAGCACGGACTCCACCAGCCAGTTCACCGGGGCATGCGGCATCCGCGGCAACAGCGCCGCGCAGACCGCTTGCGTGGCGAGCGTGACCATATTTTGGCCTGCCGCATCACCGGTCGTGTACTCGAGCATCAGGTAGACGGTATTGCCGACCACTGAGGTGCGTGCGCCTTGCAGCCGACAGTAGCGCGAGGTGGTGGTGGCGGCTTGCTGCATCGGCAGAAACTGCGAGGCCAACCATGCGGCCATGGTGGCGGCGGTGGGGAGGTCCGCGAACGCGAAGCAGGGTGCGCGACCGACCAGTTGCCGGGTGCAGGCTGCCGCCGCGCCGCCGCCGCGGTTGATGGCGTTGAAGGCGTGCTGGTAAGAGGCGACCAGCGTGCCCTCGGTGGTCGCGAGCGGCACGATGAAATCGCCTTGCGCGTACTGGCCGCGGATGTGCACCGGACCGGCGATGCCGATCGGCACTTGGGCGTAGCCGATGAAGCCTTCGATGCTGCCCGACAGGCTCGCGGGATCAGGTTCATCTGCTGCGCCGCTGATCGCGGTGACCGTGTGGCCATCGCTCAGGAGACGCGAGCGACGCGCATCGCGCGCCTCGCGCGAGGCATCGGTGGTGGAGGGCAGGCGGCGCGGGCCGGGGCTGCGGTTGTCGTCGGTCATGGGTTCATTGTGTGCGGCGCATGGCGGGTTCCGCAAGGCGCTCAGAACCGCTCGCCGATGACGAGCCGGAACACCGACAGATCTGCGCCGAAGCGGTAGCCGAGACCGATACGAGGCAACGCCACACCGGCGATGCGCAAGGGTTCCCCAGTGCCGAGCGTGCTGCCGATCTCGCCCTGTAGGCGGATCACCCCTCCGCTCGGTGCGCTCGCGAGCAACGGTACCGATGGTGCGTCGGGATACCAGCGCAGGGCAGCGTCAGGACCAGGCCCGCGTGCTCGTCATCACGCTCGCGCAGCCGCCGTTCGAAGGGCAAAGAATAGACCTGCACGGTGCGGCCCGAGATCTCGTAGATATCGGTGCCGAGCCGGTGGGCGAAGGCGAAGTTCGCCGCCGGCAGCTCGCTCTCGCGCAACGGCGTCGTTGGCGCGGGACCCTCTGCCGGCTGGGCTGCAGCCGGGACGGCAGCGCGGACGGTGGCGCGGCGGGCGAGGCCGGGGCGCGGACGGCGAGCGAGGGTGGCAAAGATCAGTCGGCTGCGACGATTAGCGCACGGTAATCAGTTTTCCAGGGTTCCGATGGAGCGCTATACTGACCCCATGACGCATCCCTTTCCTTGGACTGATATTGGGCGACACGACGTCCTTCCTGCGGCCTCGCACGACGAGATCGCCCGCTTCGATGTCATCGCTCAACTGAACACCCTGCTCGCCGCCCGCTTGGCGCCGGCGGTGCGTGCGTCCTTCGAGGGACGGGTGAGTCCAGCCTGGGTGTTGCGGCACGGCCATGAACCCCGAGACCGTCAAGAGGTCGCTGAGGCCATGTCCTCGGATCCCGCCTGGCGCAGTTGGAGCCTCATCCGTCGCAACACCATGGAGATGCGCCAGCAAGCCGGGCGCAGCTTGGTCGCCCGCCAAGCGACCGCTTTGCGCGATCGGGCGCAGGCGCTGAACGAAGGCGCCGCGACGCTGCAGCTCGACCCGTCGCTGCCCGTACCCCGGTATGTGTCAGCGGTGGACACTCACCTGATGCGCGGTGGCTACACCGCCGAGCAGATTGAAGGGGATGTCTCGAACCCCGCCAACTACGACGCGGGGTTCTTCGCCACCGTGGGCGGCATGGCAGGCCCTTGGAACGATGCCGCGGGCCGCGCGTTGGCCGCATGGTTGCAGCGTGAACACCCGGATTTCCAGCCGCAGCGCATCGCGGATCTCGGCTGCGGACTCGGTCACAACACGCTGCCGTTGCGCCATGCGTTCCCGCAGGCCGAGATCATCGCCGTCGATGTCGCGGCGCCGTTCCTGCGCTATGGCCACGCGCGCGCTCGCTCGCTCGGCATCGATGACATCGAGTTCCGCCAGCAAGACGCGAGCGCCACCTCGCTGCCCGACGCCTCCTGCGACCTCGTGTTCACCACCATGGTGCTGCACGAGACTTCCGCCGAGGCACTGCCGCGCATCCTGGCCGAGTGCAAGCGCCTGCTGCGTCCAGGCGGGCTTGCGATCCATCTCGAGCAGCCGCCTTACCGGAACTTCCCGCCGTTCGAGCAGTTCATGCGCGACTGGGACGGTCGTTGGAACAACGAGCCGTTCTGGACTTCCCTCCACGAGATGGATCTGGCCGAGCGGATGGCTCGGGCCGGTTTCATCCCAGGAGAAATCTTCGAGACCGAGTGTCGCGCGCCGGCCTTGGGCGCTGCCGATGGCCGTGCCGAGGACTTCGGGCGATCCCCCGTATGGTATGTCGTCGGGGCTTGGCAGACGGCGGACGAGACCGCCGGGGCCATCGGCTAGCCCGAAAGACAGTGACCCGGGACATGGATAAGCCTTCCCCGCCCCGCGCCGACTCCGATCAGGCTGCGCCCCCCGCTGCACGCGGCCGTCGCCCCGAATTCACCGACGATCCCATGCTCGATCGCCTTTATTCGGTCACGCTCGCGCTGGTGGCGGAGCTTGCGGTCACCCGCGCCCGGCTCGACACGGTCGAGCGCCTGCTCGCCCGCCGGTCGGTGGTGGGTGCTGAGGAGATCGATGCCTATCGTCCGGCGGATGCCGAGGAAGTCGAGGCGCGCAGCCGCCTGCACGCCGAGTACCTCGAGCGGATGTTTCGCGAGTTCACGCCCGTGACGCGGGGCGACACGCCGCGCTGAAGATTGTGTGTCCGCCCTCGACGGCGGCCTCAGCCCGTCTTCTTCTCCACCGGAACGAGGGTGATCTCGACGCGCCGGTTCTGGGCACGGCCTTCCGACGTGTCATTGGTGTCGACCGGATGGTCGGGGCCTGCACCCACGGCGATCATGCGCTCGCGTGCGATGCCGCGACCCGAGAGGTAGCTCAGCACCGACCCCGCACGGCGCTCTGAGAGCGTCATGTTGTAGGCGCGCGCACCGGTCGAGTCCGTGTGGCCAGCGACCTCGATCACCGTCTGGTTGAACTCGCCGAGTGTGGTGGCTACTTGGTCGAGCACGGTGTAGAAGTTCGTGTTGATGTCGGAGCTGTTGGTGGCGAAGGTGACGCCGCCCGGCATGTCGAGGGTGATGTTGTTGCCCACGCGCTGGACCTCGACGCCGGTGTTGGCGAGTTGCGCGCGCAGCTTGCGCTCCTGCTGGTCCTGGTAGTTGCCGATCGCTGCGCCGCCGAGGCCGCCGATCGCGGCGCCGATGGCCGCATTGTCGAACTTGTCACCTTTGCTCAGCAGGCCGATGACCGCGCCGATGCCGGCGCCGATGGCCGCTCCGCTGCGGGTCTTGGCGGTGTCCGGGTTGCCGGTGCTCGCGCAGCCGGCAAGCAGCAGCGATCCGAGCGCGAGGGCGGTGATCTGGATGCGGGACGAATGTCTCATGGTGGAATCTCCGTTCGAGAGTTCAGGTCGGGCAGGGCAGAGGTCGGGGAGGGCGGTGGGCGCACGTCCCTCAGCGCTTGACAGGCGTCGCCGGCAGCGACAGCGAGCCGTCCAGCAGGCTACGCCGCGCGAAGTCGGGGGCGATAAAGTGGCAGTGCCGTACGCCGCGACCGGCTTCGCTGCCGGTCCAGCTGCGCGAGGTCAGGTGCAGCGTGCCGCGCTTGTCGATTGTGGCGAGCTCGCCGGGCTCCAGCCATTCAGCCGAGCTCGCAGCGACGGTATCGCGATCGAATGCGACCTTCTTGCCTTGCCCGAAGCGGGCGCTTGCGTGCTCCGCCGGTGTCAGCGCGGCGAGCACCGAGGTGAAGGTGTTGCGGTTCACCAGCGAGCAGCTCGAATCGCTGCGCGCGGCCTCCGGTCCGTAGGCGCCACGCAGCGCCTCGGCGGTCACGAGCTTGCAGGAGATCAGGCGCGCGCGACCCTGCGCGTCATCGGCAACGGTGTACTGCTGCGCCTCAAGCGGTTGCACCGAGGCGGCCGAGTCGCGGAAGCTGTCGTAGCCCTCGTGCAGCACATTGCGCGCCGGCCGGGATGCGAGCATCACATAGCCTTGGGCGCGACCACAGAATTCGTCGGTCGGCCAGGGGGCGGTGGCCGCTCCTTGCGCCACGCCCGAGGTCGGGACCGTGATCGCGGTCAGCGCCGTGACGGCGAGGACGGCGACGGTGAAGGATTTGATTGAAGACATGTCAGGCTCCGTTGAGGGAACGATCGTCCGGTTGAGACCGATCCGGGTCAAGACCCAAAAAGAAGGCCCGCCAGGCGTCTGCCTCACGGGCTCTCAGAGTAACGACGAAACGTTACGGTGTGATGCGCAGGGTCACGAGGCGGTGCTGCGCTTGCCCCGCGGTCGTCGGCTTCGAGGATGTTCTTTATCGGTTTGCGCCGTTCTGGATCTTTAGTGATCTTCTGTAGACGTGTCGGCGCATCAAAATAATTGTGCAGAGGTCATTTTAACACGCGCGACATCCCGTCAACGAAATGCCGGATGGCGTACGCGATCACCGGAGCGGATGCCACGGCGGGCGGACTCGCCGCCGCGCAGTTCAAGCACCGCCCGCACCGGGGAGTCGACCCCGAGCGGTTCCAGCGACAGGGGTGTGGTGCGTTCGTAGACCTTCACCACCTTGCCCCGCGAGTCGATGAAGAGGATGTCGAGCGGGATATAGGTGTTCTTCATCCAGAACGCCGACGGTCTTGGCGCAGGATGGATGAACAACATTCCTTGCTCCGCAGGCAGGTCGCGCACGAACATCAGCCCCTGACGTTGGCGCTCCTCGGTGTCGGCGACCCAGACGCGGTAGGTGGACTGGGTCCCGGCAGCGGTCTCGACGGTCACCTGACTCTGCGGAAAGCGAGCGAGATCCTCGATGGGGGTGTCTGCTGCCGCCCCGATCGGGACGACTGTGGCCAATACCAGCGCCCAAGATGCCAGGCGCCGGGTCGGGCGCCGGAGCCGGGCGGGCGAGCTTTGGGAGGGGATCCGCACTTGGGGCGGAGCATAGCCTCGGTCAACCAGTGGATGCAAAAGTCTGTGGACAATCAATAGGCAGATGGCGTGCGGTACTGTGCAGCGAGTACCTTGTCACGGGCGACGACAGGCCATCTGTCGCCTTAGGTTTGGGTAGAATCGGGGCGTAATGATCGTTTCGAACTTCATCCGCCCCAGACTGCTCTGCGCAGTCGGCGCACTGGCTGCACTGCTGCTCTCGGCAGGTTGTGCGCGCTTCGGTGCCCGCCTAGAACCGCCGCAGCTGTCGGTGGTCGGCGTGGAGATCGCCCGCGGCGACCTGTTCGAGCAGCGTTTCAAGGCCCGCATGCGGGTCCAGAACCCGAACGACCGGTCGATCGCCGTCCGCGGCGTCTCCTACACCCTCCAGATCGGCGGCGAGGAACTGGGTCGCGGTCTGTCGGGATCGTCCTTCACGGTGCCGGCGTTGGGTGAGGCCGAGTTCGACATGCTCGTCACCATGAACCTTGCCGGCACCCTGATGCGTCTGCTCGAGCGGGCGCGCAGCGACGGGTTACCCGATTCTTTGTCGTACCGTCTGCGCGGAGAGGTGAAACTCGCCGAAGGGTTGGTGCGCACCATCCCGTTCGACGAGAAAGGCTCGGTACGGTTGCGATGACCGCGCCTGCGCGTCGATCGGTGGCGTTGCGTCGCGCGCTGCTGGTGGCAGTATCGGTTGCGATGGTGGTCGTCTCGATCGCGGTCGGATGGATCGCTACGCATCGGGGAACGATCCCCGCCCATGAATTCCGCCCCGATGGGGCTTCGAGGAGTACACCATGACCCTTGCCCTTTGGACTTTGCTCGTTGCTGTGATGTTCCCGATCGTCTGTGCCGGCATCTCCAAAGCCGGCCCCACGCGCTACGACAACCGTAATCCCCGCGCCTGGCTCGCGCAGCTTGCCGGATATCGTGCTCGTGCGTACGCTGCTCAGCAGAATTCTTGGGAGGCGCTCGCCGTCTACGTGGCCGCGCTGCTCGCGGCGATCGCCGGGGGCGTCCCCGACGCGACGGTCGCGATGGTCGCCGGCATCTTCCTCGCTGCGCGCATCGGGTATCTCGTTTGCTATCTCGCCGACCTTGCCACCCTGCGTTCCTTAGTCTGGGCGGCGGGTTTCGGTTCCTGTGTCTGGCTGATCGTGGCCGCGGCGCGTGGTGCCGGTGCAGGCTGAGCTCGGCTGCGATCCGCCGCGTCCCTCCGGCACCTTCCGCAAACTGCAAGCCCAGCTGCGCGGGCAGGTCGGTAAGGCGATCGCCGACTACGGCATGATCGCTGGGGGCGACAAGGTGATGGTCTGCCTCTCAGGCGGCAAGGATTCCTACACCATGCTCGATATGCTGCGGTCTCTGCAGCGCAGCGCGCCTGTGGATTTCGAGCTTGTGGCCGTGAACCTCGATCAGAAACAGCCGGACTTCCCGGCTGAAGTGCTGCCCGATTGGCTGAGCGCGCAGGGTGTGCCGTACCACATCATCGAGCAGGACACCTACTCGGTGGTCAAGCGCGTGATCCCCGAGGGTCGCACGATGTGCGGCCTGTGCTCGCGATTGCGGCGCGGCGCGCTCTATCGTTGGGCTGCCGAAAACGGGGTCACCAAGATCGCACTCGGCCACCACCGCGATGACATCGTCGAGACGCTGTTCCTCAACTTGTTCCACGGCGGGCGGTTGAAGGCGATGGCGCCTAAACTTCGCTCGGACGACGGCCGCAACATCGTCATCCGACCGCTCGCCTACTGCGCCGAGCGCGACATCGCTCGCTACGCACGGGCCAGGCACTTCCCGATCATCCCATGCAATCTTTGTGGTTCCCAAGAGAACGCGCAGCGGCGTGCCATCAAGCGGATGTTGACGGCTTGGGAGAGCGAGCACCCCGGTCGTACCGAGTCGATCTTCACGGCTTTGCGCCAAGTCGAGGCGGGGCATCTCGCCGACACGCGGTTGTTCGATTTCGTCGCGTTGCGGACGGGACCTTGAGCATCGATGTGTCCGACACCGATGCCGAGCGCGATCTGCTCGCGCAGGTGGCACGGTTGCGCAACCGGTTCCATGGTGCGCTGTTCGGGCTGGCGGTCGGCGAGGCGTTGTCCGCCCCGGCCATTTATGGCCGGCCCGGGGCGTTCGCGCCGGTGCGGGACCTCCTGGGCGGGGGTCCGCTTGACCTGCCGCGCGGTGCTTGGGCTGCCCACATGTCGCTCGCGCTCGGCGCAGCGCGCAGCCTGCTCGAGATCGGGCGCAGCGATCCCGAGGATCAACGCGAGCGATGGCGGCGTTGGCAGCGTGAGGGCGAGGGTTCCGCGACCGGCGAATGCCTCGGGATCAGCGCCAGCGTGGCGCGCGCCTTGGTGGACGGGACCCCCGACCCTTCGCTCGCCGACGCTGCCGACGCCCCGGCCCGTGTCGCGCCGTTTGCCATGCGTTTTCTGGATGACCGCGAAGCGCTGCGATCAGCGGTGCGCAGCAGCGCCACCGTGACCTGTCACGAGCCGCGGACCCTCGCCGCCACCTGCGTGTTCGCGGATATGGTGCAGGTCGCGTTGCGGGGCGCTGCGCCGATGGCGGTCCTGGCGGCAGGCGAGGAGCTGCGCAGCGCGGCTTGGGACGGCTCGTCACGCCCATCCGCCGTGCTCGGCGCGGTGGTGGAGGGGTTCTCCGTCGGCGTCGGGTTCAAGGATACGGTCCTGCGCGCCGTGAACCTCGGTGGTCCCGCCGATGCGGTCGGTGCGCTGAGCGGCCAGTTGGCGGGCTCGCACTACGGCGTCGAGGCGATCCCGGCGGCGTGGCTGGCTGCGACCGCGCATCGCAGCGCGATCGCAGACCTCGCTGATGCCTTGCTCGCCGAGGCCTTGGTCGATCTGGTCGACCCGGCGTAAAGTGCGGGACTAGGGCACAAGGACTTGATCCGCGGTCAAACGGCGACCCGTTCGAGGAGGCAGGTATGGCGCGCATAAGGCCCGCGTGGGCTGCTGAGACGGATGCGACCATGTTGCGGATGCGGTTCCGCGACCTGCGTCTGGGTCGTCCCAACCGTGCGGTGCTGCGCCGCGCGATCCGCCGCCTGCACGCCGAACTCGACGCGCGTGGCATCAAACTGCGGCCACATGTCTGGTTCGCGGAGGAATGGTTCTCGCCCGACGGTATCCCCGGCATCGCCATCCCCTTCTATCTCGCGCATCCACGCCTCGAGCGTTTGGAGCGCCGGATGAGCGGCGTCGTCGAGGGTGGCAATGCCACCGGCCTCATGCGCATCCTGCGCCACGAGGCGGGACACGCCATCGATACCGCCTATCGCCTGCGCCGCCGTCGCGCTTGGCGCGAGATCTTCGGCCCGCCGCTCGCGCCCTACCCCGACGCCTATTCGGTCGATCCTTTGAGCCGCGGATTCGTCCAGCATCTCGACGGTTGGTATGCGCAGGCGCATCCGGCTGAAGATTTCGCCGAGACCTTCGCGCTCTGGTTGGCGCCGAGATCTCGTTGGCGCAGCCTTTACGCGGGCTGGCCGGCGCTGCGCAAGCTCGAGTGCATGGACGCGCTGATGGCGGACATCCGTGGTCGCGCCCCGCCGGTGCGCTCTAAGCACCGCATCGAGACCGTCGCCACCGATGAGCTGACGCTGCGCGAGTACTACCGCCGTGGCGTCGCGCGCCGCGCCCATCGTGACTATGCGTTGGTCGACGGGTGTTTTGGCCGGGATTTCGGCCCTCGCCCGCCACGGGCGCGGGCGCGCCGCGCCGCTCCGCTGCTGCGCAGCATCCGCGCTGAATTGGTGGCCGATGTGGTGGAGCGTCTCGACCTCGGCCCCTATGCCGCCCGTCAATTGGTGGGGGTCGTCATCGACCGTTGCCAAGAGCGTCGGCTGTGGTTGCGGGGCACGCCGCGCGCAGGTCGCGCCGCCGCCGCCCGCAGCTTGTGTCGGTTGGCGCGCGCTGCGCGCGCGGGTGGACGACTGGGGTTCACGCTATGAAGACGCTACGGATCCTGGTCCTCGTCCATCCGTCGTTGGTACCCCCCGAGAGCACGGCGGGCCTCACCGACCAACAGATCGACGACTGGCGCACCGAGTTCGATGTCATCACGACCCTGCGCACGGTGGGTCATGAGGTGCGCTGCCTCGGCGTGCTCGACAGCCTCACGGAGCTGCGCACCGCCATCACTGAATGGCGACCCGATGTCGTCTTCAACCTGCTCGAGGAGTTCAACGGGATCGTCACCTACGACCAGCATGTCGTGGCCTTCCTCGAACTCATGCAGCAGCCCTATACCGGTTGCAATCCGCGCGGCCTGCTGCTGTCGCGCGACAAGCCGCTGTGCAAGCAGCTGCTCGCTTACCATCGCATCCCGACGCCGCAGTTCGCGGTGCTGCGCCGTGGTATCAAGTTCCGAGTGCCGTCCCGGCTGCGTTATCCCCTGTTCGTGAAGTCGGCCACTGAGGACGCGTCGCTTGGCATCGCGCAGGCCTCCGTCATCCAGGATCCGCAACAGTTGCGCGACCGCGTCGCCTTCATCCACGATCAGGTCGGCACCGACGCCCTGGTCGAGGAGTATGTCGATGGACGCGAGGTGTATGTCGGCATGCTCGGCAACGAGCGCCTGACGCGGTTGCCGGTGTGGGAGCTGAGCTTCGGTTCTTTGGTGCAAGGGCAAGCCGGCATCGCCACCCGCAAGGTCAAGTGGGACCGCAAGTACCAACAGCGTCATGGCATCACCCGCGCAGCGGCGATCGATCTCGCCCCTGCGATGGTGGCCCGGCTCGATGCGTTGTCGCGTCGCATCCACCGCAGCCTCGGCCTTTCAGGCTACGCGCGCATGGACTTCCGCATCCGCACTGATGGGCAGGTGTTCCTGCTCGAAGCCAACGCCAACCCTTGCCTCGCTCAGGTCGAGGATTTCTCGCAATCGGCGCTGTCAGCCGGCATCGGCTACCAGGATTTGCTGGCGCGCGTCGTCGCGCTCGGGCTGGCGTACAAGGCGGAGTGGCGGGCTGATTACGCTTGAGGCGCCGCGTGACGCGAACGCCTCAGCGCACCTCCCCGGTATGCTTGTCGAGCCAACCGATCACCTCGGTGTGCCACAGCAGGCTGTTGGCGGGCTTCAGGATCCAGTGGTTCTCGTCCGGGAAGAACACGAACCGGCTCTCGACGCCTTGGCGCTGCAGTGCGGTGAAGGTCGCGAGGCCTTGCGAGTAAGGCACCCGGTAGTCGAGCGCGCCGTGGATGACGAGCATCGGCGTCTTCCACTTCGTCACATGATCAGCCGGGTTGAACTTCTCATGCACCTGCGGGTTGGCGTAGTAGGGGCCGCCGTTCTCCCATTCAGCGAACCACAGCTCCTCGGTGGTGTAGTACATCGTGCGCTGGTCGAAGATGCCGGCGTGGTTGACGATGCACTTGAACCGGTCCGGCCAGTTGCCGGCGATCCAGTTCTGCATGAAGCCGCCATAAGATGCGCCGAGTGAACAAGCGCGTGTGCCGTCCAGCCAGTCGTATCGCGCGAGTGCGGCATCCAAGCCTTTCTGTAGATCGACGAGCGGTTTGCCGCCCCAATCCTGGCTGATGGAATCGGTGAATGCCTGACCGTAGCCGGGCGAACCGTGGAAATCGATGAACACGACGCCGTAGCCCGCCCCGGCATAGACCTGCGGGTTCCAGCGCCATGACCAATGATTGGCGAAGCTGACCTGCGGGCCGCCGTGCACGATGAACGCGATGGGGTACTTCTTGCCCGGGATCCAGCCCTGCGGCTTCACGACGTAACCGTGGACCTTGGCGCCGTCGGCGCCGGCGAAGGAGAACTGCTCCGAGGCGCCGAGTGTGCGCGCACCGAGCAGGGCGGCGTTGACCGAGGTGAGACGCGCGGGCGTCTGGCCGCGCACGGCGAGATGCAGGTCGGGCGGCGACCCGAGCGAGGCCCAGGCGATCACGACACCCCCTGCGGCAGGGGCGAAGGCCTGTACCTGTCCTTCACCGACGAGGCGGCTGCGTACACCCGTCGCGGGATCGATATCGAACAACGCCACTTGGCCGATGTCGTCGGCCGTCGCCAAAAGGCGCTTGCCGTCGAAGCTTGTGCCGAGATGGGCGACCGAGCGGTCCCAGTCGCCGGTGAGCGGGCGCACCTTGCCGTCACGGGCGCTGCGCAGCATCACCTTGAAACGGTCGGCCTCGAATCCCGGACGCGCCATGGCGAGCCAGGCGAGATCGCCGTTCGCCAGGAACACCGGCTGCGCATCCCAAGCGGGGTTGTCGGCGGTGAGGTTGCGCGGCGCATCGCTGCCGTCGGCCGCGACCTCGTAGAGGTCGAAGTTCGTGGACCACGGCTCGCTTCGGCCGGAGAGCCGTGCACTGAACACGATCCGCGCACCGTCGCGGCTGAACGCGTAGTCCTCATCGCCACCGAACGGCTTCGAAGGCACATCGGCGTGCACGACGCGTGACACATTGACCGGCTTGCCGGCTTTGCCATCGGCGGCGATCGGCAGCGTGAAGAGCTGCGAAAGCCGACCATCCTTCCAGGTGTCCCAGTGACGGACGAACAGCTGGTCGTAGATGAGTCCGCTCGCTTTGTGCTTGTCGCGTGCGGCCAAGCGATCGACGCTGCACTGTAGATCCACGCAATCCGCGAACACTTCCATCGAGACGGCGAGGCGATCGCCGCGCGGGGAGACCTCGAAGGATCCGACATCGAGGGGCAGTGTGGTCACCTGCTGCGGTTCGCCGCCCGCGAGCGCCAAGTACCAGATCTGTGAGCTGCCACCGCGGCTTGAGAGGAAATAGAGCCCACGGCCATCCGCTGCCCAACGCGGCGCGCTGTCGGAGGCAGGGTGCTGGGTAAGGCGACGCGGTGTGGCGCCCGTCTTGCCGGCGGTACCGCTGCCCGCTGCCGCGCCGAGCTCGAGCACCCAAAGGTCGGTGCGGCCGCGGTTGGCCTCGAGGTCGGTCTCGCGCAGCGTGTACGCCACGCGGCGCCCATCGGGTGAGACTTGCGGATCGGAGACGCGCGCGAGGCGCACCAGGTCGTCGGCGGTCAATCCCTTGGGAGTCGTGGCGTCTGCCGCGGACAGGGGGGTCGAGGCTGCGGCGAGGGCGGCGAGGGCGACAAGGAAGGATCGTATCAACATGTTGTGCTCCGCGGTGCGTACCGGTACAAAGCGATACCCTGATTGTAGCCCCTCGCCGAGAGCCTGCCGCACCTCATGACCCCACCCATCCGCGCACTCTGTTTCGACCTCGACGACACCTTTTGGGAGGTGAGACCGGTTCTCGTCCGCGCCGAGGCGCGCGTCGCGGACTTCATCGCCGCGCAGTATCCGGGACTCGTGCCTCACCTGACCCCTGAGACGATCTTCCAGCTGCGCACCACCCTCGCAGCGGAACACCCTGCACGCGCCCACGACATGACCTGGCTGCGCACCGAGGCGTTGCGGCGTATCGCCCTGCAGCACGGCCATGATCCGGCCGTGGGTGAGGCGATCTTCGAGGTGTTCATCGCGGCGCGCAACGAGGTGGAATTGTTTGACGATGTGGTTCCGGCGTTGGTCGCGCTCGGTGCGCGGTATCCGCTTGCTACCTTCTCGAACGGCAACGCCGATCTGCGGCGCATCGGTCTGCACGAGCACTTCGTCGGCATGCTCAACGCCGAATCGGTGGGCTGCGCCAAGCCTGAGGCCGGCGCCTTCTTGGCGGCGGCTGTCGTACTCGGCGTCGCGCCGCAGGAGATGCTCTATGTGGGCGACAATCCCTGGCTCGATGTGGTGGCCGCGCGTGCAGCAGGTTGCCGGGCCGCGTGGGTCAACCGGACGGGCACGCCGTGGCCTGCAGAGCTCAGTCCCGTCCCGGACCTCGAGGTCTCTGACTTACTGGAGTTGTCCGCTCATCTCGCGGTTTAGCCGTTGCGAAGCGTGCGGTCGCGAACGTCGCGCCGAGCACGATCAGCTCTCGCCGATCGTCACCACGACCTTGCCGGTGGCGTTGCGCGCTGACAAGGCTTCGAGCGCCTCGCCACCGCGCTCCAGAGGATAGCGGGCGGAGATCTCCGGGCGGATGCGGCCCTCGAGGCACATCTGCAGCAGGTTCTTCACGTGCTCGCGGTGCCGCGCCGGGTTGCGCTCGACGAAGCTGCCCCAGAACACGCCGCAGATGTCGCAGCCCTTGAGCAGCGCGAGGTTGAGCGGCGGTTGCGGGATCCCGGCTGGAAAGCCGACCACGAGATAGCGGCCCTCCCAGGCGATGGCACGCAGTGCGGGCTCCGCATAGGGGCCGCCGACGGGGTCGTAGATGACATCCGCGCCCGATGGCCCGCAGGCATCTTTGAATGCCGCGGTGAGCGCGCGCGGGTCGGTGACGGTGCTCGGGTAGATGAGCGTCGCGTCGGCTCCGTGCGCCCGTGCGACGGCAGCTTTGCCTTCGCTCGAGACGGCGGCGATCACCCGTGCACCGGCGACCTTGCCGAGTTCAACCGCGGCGAGGCCGACACCGCCGGCGGCGCCGAGCACCAGCAGCGTCTCGCCGGCGCGCAGGCGGCCGCGATCCTGCAGTGCGTGGATCGAGGTGCCGTAGGTGACGAGCAGTGATGCACCAACCTCGAAGGCCATGGCATCGGGCATCGGCACGCAGTGCGCGGCGCGGGCGATGAGCTTTTCGGCGAGACCGCCCACCAGCGTATGGGCGATCACGCGGCTGCCGAGCGCGGGAGCCTCGACGCCTGCGCCGAGCGCTTCCACCACGCCTGCGACCTCCATGCCCGGGGCGAACGGTCGGGGCGGCTTGAACTGATACTTGTCCTCGATCACGAGCGTGTCGGGGAAGTTGATGGCGCAGGCGCGCACCGCGATGCACACCTCGCCGGGGCCGGGCACCGGATCGGGCACTTCGCGCAGCTCGAGGCTGCGGGGGCCACCGGGGGCGATGCTCATCAATGCTTTCATGCGGGGCTCCAGGTCAGATCGCGCCCAGTCAGGGTGGCGGCGCGCAGCACGCCGATGCAGGTCTTGGAATCTTCGATACGGCCGTCGAGGCAGCGTAGCACGGCCTCCTCCAACGGCAGCCAATGCACCTCGAACACCTCGGCCGCTTCGCGTGCATCCGGTACCGGTGAGAGGCCCGTGGCGAGGAACAGATGGATGCGCTCGGTGAACACGCCGGGCGAACTGAGCGAGACGCCGAGCGACCGCCACTGGCGCGCCGAGACGCCGGCTTCCTCGGCGAGCTCGCGGCGCGCCGTCTCCGCAGGTGGTTCATCCGGTTCGAGCCGTCCGGCGGGCAGCTCCCAGACCCGACCGCCCGCAGCATGTCGGTGCTGGTGCAGCAGGCAGACTTGTCCTGCGTGGTCGATCGCGACGATGGCAGCGCCGCCGGGGTGATGCACGATCTCGAGGTCGGTGCGATGGCCGTTGGGTAGCGTCACCGTATCGATGCTCACGCGGATCACGCGTCCGTCGAGCACGGGGCGGCGGGTGTCTTCCATGGGCGTCTGTGCTGCCGGACGGTCAACGCGCCGCGGCGAGGTATTTGCTGTTCGGCATCATGTTGCTGGCAGCGGCCACCCGGTTGGTCATGTTGAAGAACGCCGTCACCGAGATGATGTCCCAGAGGTCGCGGTCGCTGAATCCGGCACGCTTGAGTTTGCGGCGAGCTGCCGCGGCGTCTGCCGCCGGGTCGACCGTCAGCGCATGCGCGAAATCGAGCATCGCGCGCTGGCGGCGCGGCAGACGCGCCACGCGGTAGTTGAGCGCCAGCATCTCGCCGAGCGAAGGGTCGCCGGAGAGTTCGCGCACCGCATGGCCGTGGGCGGTGAGGCAGTAGTAGCAGCGGTTCGCGGCCGACACCACCACCGCGATCATCTCCCGCTCGAGCTTCGAGAGCCGCGACTGACCCAGCATGAGGTCGTTGTACATCGCGATGAACGCACGCAGCTTCGTCTCCTCGAAGCTATAGACGGACAGCACGTTCGGCAGGAAGCCCAAAGCGTCCTCGCACGCTCCGAAGTACCTTTGCAGGTCTTGCGGCAGCTTGCGCCGCTGGGGGATCGGCAATCGCAGCGCCACCACCGCGCGGGGCTGGGCGCTGGCCTGACGACGCCGGGTGACAGGCACTGCGCGGGCCGTCAGCGGCGGTTGTAACCGCCGCCGGGCGGCCGCGGCGCGCGTTCCTGCGCTTCGTTGACACGCAGTGCACGCCCGTCCATCTCGTAACCGTTGAGCGCACCGATGGCGGCCTGGGTTTCTGCCGAGGGCATCTCCACGAAGCCGAAGCCGCGTGGACGACCGGTCTCGCGGTCGTTGATGAGTTTGACGGAATCGACCTTGCCGTGACGCTCGAAGAGCACCCGGAGGTCGGCTTCATTGGCGGAGAAAGGCAGGTTACCTACATAGATCGTGGCCATTTTCGGTTCCCGTGAAAATATTGACGACCGGGGGGCTATTTCACTGCGGGTTGCACCGCGGCCGGCGGTGGGAAGGTCTTCTTGTAGAGGGTCCAGCTGGTCTCGTTCTCGCGCGCGTCATCACCCGGGGGCGGGGTGCGATACGCGGGATACTCCTGTTCGATCGCCGTGCGCATGACCTTGGGCAGCTGCGAATAGTCGTCGATCTTCCGACCGGCGGCGTGCATGTAGATGATGCCTGCGCGTCCGCTCATCTCCATCCAAGGTAGCCAATCGGCCATCCGCACCCAACCGACATTGACCGCCGGGTTCGAGTTGCGCGGATCGGTGAGCTCAGCGACCTTGCCAAAGAAATTGAACATCTCCGTGGCGTGGTAGAAGCCGCCGATCTGCTTCTGGTAAGCGCCTGCGAGTGGGTTGGAATAGAACAGCGGTACCGTGATGGTGTCCCACCAAGTGTCCCCGCTGATGGTTCCGCGCCAGCCCGTCAAGCGGCTGTCGGCGGTCGCCGGGAACACGGGCTGCTGGTTGACCGGATCGTTGGTGGTCTGCAGCACCTTGACGGTCTGGCCCGTCCAGGGGTTCTTCCATTCGCGCAGGATCTCGCCCGTAGCAGGGTCGAGGTAGAGCAGCAGTTCGCGCGATACGAGGCGCCAGCCGGTGCCGCGCTGCGGATCGGTCACGGTGACGCATTGGCGGACGTTCATGCCCTCGACATCGAACAGCTTGCGGTCACGCTCACCGGGTACGCGTGCGAAGGCCTCGCCGTGGAAGGTGTAGGTGACGGCGACGTTATCGATCGCCGAGCACTGGATCTTGCGCTGCGCCAAAGAAGCCCCAGCGGGCGTAGACAGGTCGAGCGCTGCCGACTTCTTCTGTTGGGCGTCGGCGAGTGGGACGGCGGCGAGCAGCGCGGCGAGGGCGGCGGCGAGCGCGAAGATCGGACGATTCATGCGGAGTCCTCTTAGACGGATGGCTTGCGGTGTCTATCGACGGATCCGATGACCCGCCGTTCGATGATACACCCCGATGAGGCGGACGCCACTCATTCCAGATAGGCGTAGCCGTTGAGCTCGCGCTCGTAGAAGCGCCGCAATTCCTGGCCCTCCGCCACGGTCATGCGCCCCTCGCGGATCGCGCGTTCGCAGTCGCGGGCGAGCGCCGGTGCGAGTTCGGCGACATCGTACTCCATGTATTCGAGCACCTTGTTAGCGGTGTCGCCGGCGACGGTTTCTTCGATGAACCAACCGCCGTCGTCCTCCAGCCTGATGTGCACCACATGGGTGTCCCCGAACAGGTTGTGCAGGTCACCCAGCGTCTCTTGATAAGCGCCTACCAAGAACGCCGCGAGGTAATACTCGTCGCCTTCCTCCATCTCGTGGACCTCGAGCGTGCGCTTGATCTCGCGGTGGCTGACGAAATGGTCGATCTTGCCGTCTGAGTCGCAGGTGATGTCGGCGAGCACCGCATGGCGTGCAGGACGCTCATCGAGGCGATGGATCGGCATGATGGGGAACAGCTGGTCGATGGCCCAGGAGTCGGGCAGCGACTGGAAAACCGACATGTTGCAGAAGTAGAGGTCCGAGAGGATGGTCTCGATATCCTTGAGCTCCTCGGGCACTTCGTCCAGCTGCCGGCACAGGTCGCGGATGCGCGCGCAGGTGGCCCAATAGAGCCGTTCGGCGAGACCACGCAGTTCGAGGGACAGCAGGCCGAGGTTGAACATCTGCAGGCATTGCTCGCGTGCGGTCAGCGCGTCGTGCCAACACTCGACCAAGCGTCGTCCGCTCGCTTCGCGGTAGGCGTCGAGCAGATCGAGTATGGGCTGCGGAAAGACTTTGTCCGCGCCTTCGTCCTCGCGCCCGCTGACATCGAATCGATCGAGCGCCGAGCGCCCGAGGACGTTGAACACCAGGATGCTGTGGTGCGCGGCGATGGCGCGGCCGGATTCGCTGATGATCATCGGATGCGGGATGCCGCGGGTCTTGCAGACGCTGCCGATGCGGTGCACGACATCATTCGCGTACTCTTCGACGCTGTAGTTCATCGAGGAGGCATCGTTGCTGGCCGAGCCATCGTAGTCGATGCCGAGACCACCGCCGACGTCGATGTACTCGAGGCCGGCACCGAGAAGTTTGAGCTCCGCATAGACATGCGCGAGCTCGTTGATGGCGTCTTTGACGCGCTGGATGTCCTGCAACTGGCTGCCCGGGTGGCAGTGCACGAGCTTCAGGCAGTCGAGCATGCCGTGACGGCGTAGTTCCGCGACCGCTTCCAGGATCTCGGTGATGAAGAGGCCGAACTTCGACTTCTCGCCGGCTGAACCGCTCCAGCGTCCCGAGCCTTCGCTTGCGAGTTTGACGCGTATGCCGATCTGCGGCCGCACGCCGAGCCGTTGCGCGTGCTTAATGATGAGGCCGAGCTCCGAGTAGTTCTCCACCACCGGCACGATCGAGCGGCCGAGCTTGGTGGCCAGCATCGCGGTCTCGATGTAGGCGTCGTCCTTGAAGCCGTTGCAGACGATCAGCCGGTCCGGCGAGTTCTCGCTCATCGCCATGACCGCGAGCAGCTCGGGCTTGCTGCCGGCCTCGAGACCGAAACCGAACTCCGCTCCGCAGCGGAACACCTCCTCGACCACCAGGCGCTGCTGGTTGACCTTGATCGGGAACACCGCCGCGTAACGGTTGCGGTAATCGTTCTCGGCGATCGCGCGGCTGAAGGCATCGTACAGCTGGCGCATCCGGTGGCCGAGGATCCCGGAGAAGCGCAGCACCAATGGGGCGGTGAGGTCGCGTGCCTTGAGGCCTTGTACGACATCGTGGAGGTCGATCTCGCGGCCCGGCTGCTGCTCCGGGCGCACCACCACATGACCGCGCTCGTTGACATCGAAGTAGCCTTGGCCCCAAGCCCGCACATGGTAGAGCTCGCGCGATTGCGCGACGCTCCAGGCCGCAGCCGCGGGTGAGTGCTGCGGCTCTGGCGCAGCGCTGGTCGCCACTGGCCGGGCCGGATCGCGGATCCACTCGCTCCACGACCCTGGGTAGAGCTTGCCGCCGCCAAGCCCGGCATGCTCGAGCGTCAACAGGTTGACGCAGGCGCTGACCCCTGAGCCGCACATGGCGATGAGTGTGGGCGGCTTGCGCCCCGCGAGCGTCGCTCGCCAGCGCGCTTGCAGCGTCGCGACCGGCAGCGCACGGCCACCCTCGAAGTGCTGGGCGTAGGGTTGGTTGACCGCCCCCGGCACATGACCCGCGATCGGATCGACGGTCTCGTTGCGGCCCGCGAAGCGTTCCGCACCGCGCGCATCGACCAGGCAGATCGCGCCGTCGGCGAGTCCCGACTGCACCGCCGCCGTGTCGGCGGTCATCGTCGGATCGGGGGTGCCGGTGAAAGTCTGCACGGCTCTCGGATGCACGGTCTGGGAGGTGGGCAGGCCCGCCGCGCTCCACGCCGCCCATCCGCCCTCGAGCACGGCGACCCGCCGATGGCCGAGCCAGCGCAACAACCACCAGGCGCGCGCAGCGAACACGCCGATGTCCTGGTCGTAGAGGACGACCTGGGTGTCGGGACCGATGCCCCAAGCGCCCGCCTGACGGGTGAACTGCGCCGGGTCCGGCAGCGGGTGGCGGCCAGTCGTCGGCGTCACCGCCGAGGACAGGTCACGGTCGAGATGCGCGTATTGCGCCCCCTCGATGTGGCCTGCAGCGAACGCCGCCTCGCCCCAACCGGGCTGCGCCAACTCGAAACGACAGTCGAGGAGCACCCAGTCCGGGTCATGCAGATGGGCGGACAGGGTGGCGGTGTCGACGAAAGTGCGATGTTCCATCTCATAATTCTCCGGCCTGCGCGTTACCGTTACAATCCTTTGCATGGCCATCGATCTCTGGTGGGGCAGCGGCAGCCCCTACTCTTGGCGGGTGCTGCTCGCCCTCGAGCACAAGCGGCTGCCCTACGACAGTCACCTTCTGCAGATGTCGCTGCAGGAACAGAAGGCGCCGCAGATGCTGGCGATGAATCCGCGTGGTCGTCTGCCGGTGCTCAAGCACGACGACTACGTGGTCTTCGAGTCGGTGGCGATCCTGTACTACCTCGACCTCAAGTACCCCGAGCCGCCGATCTTCGGCCGTTCGCCTGAGGAAGCTGCCGTGATCGTGCGGGTCATCGAGGAGTTCCAGGCCTATACCGATCCGCACATCATGGGCATCTGCCGCACATTGCTCGGCACCGGCCCGGGACCCGCAGATGAGCCGCCGCTGACGGTCGATGGCCTCACCGACGCGATGCATGTCGTGGCGCGCGAGGCCCGCACCATCGAGCAGCGCGTGTCGCGGTTCGATTGGATCGTGGGCGATGACTACAGCGCCATCGACATGGTCATCTTCCCCGCCATCCAATTGCTGCGGCGCGCCCTCGCGCGACCCGGCGCCGGCGATCTCGCCAGCCGGTTCCTGCCCATCGATTCCAACTACCCTGCGCTCGGGCGCTGGCTCGCCCGCATCGAGGCGCAGCCCGGCTATGCGCGCACCTGCCCGCCGCATTGGCGGAACGATTGAGTCACTACTCCCACACGAACGAGCGCACATCATGACGAACCATAAGATCCACGTGAAGTTCCCGGGCCGTATCGTGTTCATCGGCTTCGGCAGCATCGGTCAGGGCGTGCTGCCGCTCATCTTGCGCCACATCGGCACCGACGCCAGCCGCATCACCGTGGTCGCGCCGGATGAGCGCGGCTCGCATGTCCTGCAACATTTCGGCGTGAGCTTCATCAAGCAAGCGATCAAGCAGGATAACCTCCGCTCGGTGCTCACCCCTGTGGTGGGCGAGGGCGATTTTGTCATCAACGTGTCGGTCGATGTGTCGTCCATCGATCTCGTCCGCTTCTGCCGCGAGCGCGGCGCGTTGTATCTCGACACCTGCATCGAGCCTTGGCCGGGGGGCTATACCGATCCCAGTCTTCCCGCCGCGCGCCGCACGAACTACGCGTTGCGTGAGACCGCGCTCGCGCTGCGCGAGGGCGCCGCCGACGCACCGACCGCGGTGCTCACCCATGGCGCCAATCCGGGCATGGTGTCCCACTTTGTGAAGCAAGCGCTGCTCAACATCGCCGCCGACACCGGCGTCGCTGCAGGTGATCCGCACACGCGCGAGGATTGGGCAGGGCTCGCGCACGCGCTCGGCATCAAGGTCATCCACATCGCCGAGCGCGACACGCAGGTCTCGCCGGTGCGTAAGCGTCCGGGCGAGTTCGTGAATACCTGGTCGGTGGACGGCTTCGTCAGCGAGGGCTGCCAACCCGCCGAACTCGGTTGGGGCTCCCACGAGCGACATTTTCCTGCTGATGGCAACCGCTACGATTTCGGCCACGGATCCTCTATCTTCCTCTCGCAGCCGGGTGCTGCGACGCGGGTGCGCACCTGGACGCCTCGCGCTGGGCATTTCCACGGCTTCCTCATCACACATGGTGAGGCGATCTCGATCTCCGACCACCTCTCCGTGCGTGATGGCGACCGTGTGGTCTACCGCCCGACCGTGCATTACGCCTATCACCCCTGCGATGACGCGGTGCTGTCGGTGCACGAATTCGCTGGCCGCAATTTCGTCATGCAGGACGAGCAGCGCATCCTCATGGACGAGATCAACCCGGGTGGCATCGACGAACTCGGTGTGTTGCTCGCCGGTCATAGCCGCAACGCTTATTGGTACGGTTCACAGTTGAGCGTCGATGAGGCGCGCGAGCTCTGTCCCTTCAACAATGCCACCAGCCTTCAGGTCACCGTGGCGGTGCTCGCGGGCGTCGTGTGGGCGATGGAGAACCCGCGCCGGGGCGTGGTCGAACCTGACGAGATGGACTTCCGCCGCGCGCTCGAAGTCTGCAAACCCTACCTCGGTCCGGTGGTCGGCGCCTACACCGACTGGAACCCGCTGCAGGATCGTGAGCGGCTCTTCCCCGAGGAGCTCGACCGGGAGGATCCCTGGCAGTTCCTCAATATCCGCGTCCGCTGAGGGTCGTCGTCCTCCGCAGGGCGGTCAGTAATCGATCGCCGTCACCTCGAACGTCCGACCGCCGGCCGGCGTCTCCACCGTGACCTCATCGTCGAGCCGCTTGCCGAGCAGCGCGCGCGCAAGCGGCGCGTCCATGCTCACATAGCGCGGGTCCATATCGAACTCATCGGGTCCCACGATCCGGCGGCGGCTCTGCGCGCCCGTGTCATCCTCCAAAGTTACCCAGGCACCGAAGAACACGCGACCGCGGTCGGTGGGCGGCTGGGCGACGACGACCATGCCGTCGAGGCGCTTACGCAGGAAGCGCACACGGCTGTCGATCTCGCGCAGGCGCTTCTTGCCGTAGGTGTACTCGGCGTTCTCCGAACGGTCCCCCTGCGCGGCCGCTTCGCTGACGGTCTGCGTGACGCGCGGGCGCTCCACCTTCCACAACGCCTCGAGCTCCGTCTGCAAGCGTTCGTGGCCCGCAGCGGTGATGAACCTGGAGCCGGGCGTGGTCGGTGGTCGATAACGCGACATGATGGGCGGCAGGATACCGCTCGGCGAGGGAACATCCACGCGCACCGTCGATCGTCCGCAGGATTGACCCTAAGGCAGGATTGACCCTAAGTTGGATGGCGGGTCCGCCCGTGCTGCGGCATGATAGAGATATCCGCTCCATGATTAGGATCCATCCCATGCGCTCGATCCGTGCCAGCCTGATCCTCGTCGCCGCCTTGATGCTCGGCGGTTGCGGATACAACACCCTGCAGACCCAGGACGAGGCCACCACGGCCGCTTGGTCCGAGGTCGTCAACCAGTACCAGCGCCGCGCTGACCTGATCCCGAACCTCGTCAACACCGTGAAGGGTTTCGCGGCTCAAGAAGAGAAGGTACTCGTCGGTGTGACCGAGGCACGCGCACGCGCGACCTCGATCCAGTTGACCCCGGAGTTGCTCAATGACCCGGAAGCCCTCAAGAAGTACCAGGCGGCGCAGGGTGACCTGTCGGCTGCGCTCAAGAGCCTTTTGATGGTCACCGAGAACTATCCGCAGCTGAAGTCCGACCAGAACTTCCGCGACCTTCAAGCGCAGCTCGAAGGCACCGAGAACCGCATCGCGGTCGCCCGCAACCGCTACATCGCGACCGTACAGGACTACAACGGAACGGTACGCCAGTTCCCCTCGAACCTCACCGCGATGGTCTTCGGCATGAAGGTCAAGCCGAACTTCACCGTCGAGAACGAGGCCGCGATCTCCGCCGCTCCGACGGTCGACTTCAACGCGCCCACGCCGGGCGGCTGAGGCGGTCGGCGATTCCTTGAAGACCCTGCTCTCCGGGTTGCTGCAGCCTGCGCTGCTGCTCACCGCGCTGGCCTGCGGGCCGGCGGCGCTGCAGCCGACCGCGGCTCAGGGTGGGCTGCAACCGATCCCGGCCTACGATTCCCCGGTGGTCGATACCGCCGCGTTGCTGCAGCCCGACGAGCGTGCGCGCCTGGTCGCGCGCCTCATGGACCTGCAGACCCGCAAGGGATCCCAGGTCGCGGTGCTCATCGTGCCGACCACGCAGCCGGAGGAGATCGAGCAGTATTCGATCCGCGTCGCCGATGCCTGGAAGACCGGTCGCAAGGGCGTCGATGACGGTGCGATCCTGCTCATCGCACAACAGGATCGGCGGATGCGCATCGAGGTCGGTCGCGGCCTCGAGGGCGCGCTCACCGACCTCGTCTCGAACCGCGTCATCGACGAGACGATCCGTCCCGCCTTCCGCGCCGGCGAGTTCGGCGCCGGCATCGAGGCCGGCGTCGATCGCGTGATCGGCGTCATCGACGGCGAAGAGTTGCCGCCGCCCGATCCGCGTTGGAGCGACGGCAAGCGAAAGAGTGGCGGGTTATCCGGTGCCCCCTTGGCGCTGGTCGTGGCGCTCGCACTCATCGGCGGCATCCTGCTGCTGATCTTCGCGTCCCTCGGTCGCTTGCCGCAATCTTTGTCGACGGGCTCCCATGCCAATCGGGGCAACTACTACTCCCACGGTCCCTGGGGCGGCGGCGGCGGCCTCGGCGGCGGTGGCTTCGGCGGTGGCGGTGGTGGCGGCTTCGGGGGCGGTGGCGCCTCGGGAGGATGGTGAGATGGATCTGCGACGCCTCTGGCGACACCTAACGACCTGGCCGCTGCACACCCGGCGCGGGTTCCCGGCGGCGATCCTCAGCGCCATCGAGACCGCGATCGCGTCGGTCGAATCGCGTCATGCGGGCGAGATCCGTTTCGCGGTGGAGACCTCCCTAGACCTGCGCGCCTTGCGGGTCGGTCTCGAGCCGCGGACGCGGGCTCTCGAAGTCTTCGGGCTGCTGCGGGTCTGGGACACGCAGCGTAACAACGGTGTGCTCATCTATTTGCTCATGGCGGACCGCGACGTCGAGATCGTCGCCGATCGCGGCATTGCCGCTCGTGTGCCTGCGGCGCAGTGGGAGGCGGTCTGCCGCGAGATGGAGACGCACTTCCGCGAGGAGCGTTGGCGGGAGGGGGCGTTGGCCGGTGTCGAGGGGGTCGCTGCGTTGCTTGCGGAGCATTTCCCGCACGAGGGTGGCGACGCCAACGAGCAGCCGAACCGGCCCGTACTGCTGTAATCTCGGCGCCCATGTCGGCGCTTCCGTCCCGCATTGTTGTCCTCGACCTGGCGCGGTCCTCGCGCTCGGCGTGGGTCGTGACGTTCGGTCTTCTGCTGGCGGGGTGCGGCGCGACGCCGGTGAAGCAACCCTCAGCGGCTCCCGCCGCCTCGTTCCGTCCGCTCGTGCCGCCATCTTCGGCGGTCGACCCGGTCGCGACCAGTGCCCACCGTACCGTGCTCGACCCGTCGCATGGCGATCTCATCGGCGAACTGCAGGTCACGCGCGCAACACGCGAGGACACCTTCGTCGATCTCGCCAGGCGCTTCAATGTCGGCTACGAGGAACTCGTGCGTGCCAACCCGGGGGTCGATCCATGGTTACCGGGCGCAGGTCGCGAGATCGTACTGCCGACGCGGCATATCCTCCCGGACGCGCCGCGTGAGGGCATCGTCATCAATCTGGCAGCGATGCGCTTGTTCTATTTCCCGAAGCGCAAGCCGGGGGAATGGCTGACCGTCTACACCTTCCCGATCGGGATCGGCCGCGTCGGTTGGGCGACGCCGGAGGGCAGCACCAGCGTGGTGCGGATGAAGAAAGATCCCGCCTGGCGTCCGGGGTCTGGGGTGCGTGCGGAGCACAAGGCCGATGGCGAGGTGCTGCCTGTCGTGGTGCCACCGGGCCCGGACAACCCGCTCGGTCACCGTGCGCTCTACCTGGAGTGGCCGAGCTATCTCATCCACGGCACCAACAAGCCCGCCGGTGTCGGGCTGCGATCGAGCCACGGCTGCATCCGGTTGTTCCCCGAGGACATCGAGCTGCTCTATGACCTCGTCAAGCCGGGCACCCGTGTGACGGTGGTCAACCAGCCCTTCGTGTTCGGGTGGCACGAGGGTGAACTGCTGATGCAAGCGCACGAGGTGCTCGAGGATGATCCGCGTGATTGGCAGCGGGCGCAGCGCAAGCTGCTCTCGAAGTCCCTCGCGCAGCGCATCCAGCGGCGGCTGCGCGAGCAGGGCGATGCCATGGACTGGGAGTCCGTGTCGCGAGTGAGCCATGCGCCGCGCAGCGTCCCGGTGCCGCTCACCCGCAGCGGCACCAGTCCTGACTCGGTGATCGCCGAGGCGCGCCGTGTGCGGAATATCACACCGCTCGGCGCAAACCTCGTACGGGTGTCGCCATGATCCCGGTCCACGACGACAACCCGACCCGCATCACGCCTTGGGTCACCTGGACCCTGATCGGCGCTTGTGTGCTGGTTTTTCTTTGGCAGTGGTCGTCCGGTGAGGCGTGGTTCGGCGCGATCGTCGCGGGATTGGGCGCCACACCCGAAGTGATCTTCGGTTCTGATGGTGCGAGCGATGAGCCGACTTGGGTAGCGCCCTGGGCGACGGTCTTCACTTCAATGTTCCTGCACGGTTCGTTGGCGCACTTGTTCGGCAACATGCTGTTCCTCTGGGTGTTCGGCAATAACATCGAGGACGCGATGGGTCATGGTCATTTCATCCTTTTCTACCTCACCTGCGGTGTGATCGCTGTGTTCGCCCAAGCGCTCTACGATCCGTCGAGCGCGGTGCCCATGGTGGGCGCGAGCGGTGCGATCTCCGGTGTGCTCGGCGCCTATCTGCTGCTCTATCCCAAGGCGCGCGTGCTGCTTGCGTTGCCGCCGCCGCTGATCTTCTTGACGATCGGCTGGGTACGGGCCGTCTGGGTGTTGGCCGCATGGTTCATCGGCCAGGTCGCGATGGGTTGGTTCTCGGGTATGAGCGGCGGCGGTGTCGCGCTCGGCGCGCACATCGGCGGGTTCGTGGCAGGGATGCTGCTGATCCCGTTGTTCAAGGACCGCCATGTGCCGCTCTGGCGCAATCACTGAACGGTGGCGCATCGGCCCATGAACGAGGATGTCGTCGTGTTCTCCCACGGCAAGGAATCCGGGCCCTGGGGCACGAAGATCATGGCATTGGCCGAGATCGCGCGAGCGTCGGGATGGCGCGTCGAGTCCGTGGATTACCGAGGTCTCGAGTCCGTCGACGATCGCTTGGAACGCCTGCTCAGCTGTTGCGCCCGGTTGCCGGTGGCGCCGGTGCTCGTGGGTTCTAGTCTCGGAGGTTGGCTGGCTGCCGCGGTTGCGCTGCGCGCCGGACCCGCAGGTGAGGCAGCGCGTGGTCTCTTCCTCATGGCCCCCGCCTTCGATATGCCCGGCTTGCCGCCCTTGCCGCCGCAGCCCGCGCCGGCCTCGCTGCCGACAGTGGTGGTGCACGGATGGCAGGATGACATCGTGCCCGTCGTGAACGGTTGGCGCCATGCGCAGGCCCAGCGCGCCACCACCTACCTTGTCGATGATGACCACCGTCTGATCGCCTCGCTCCCCGCGATCGGCGGCTGGTTGCGCAGCTTTCTCGCCGGTTTGCCCCCGCGGGCCATGCGCGCCGTGGACCGCGTGCCGTGAAGTTCCTGTGGCGTGCGCTGATGTCGCTCTGGGTGCGTGCGGAAGTACGCCCCGACGACGCGTTGCGGCAGATCGTCGCCGCGACCGCTGCACCGGTCTGCTATGTGCTCGAACGTCGCAGCGCCGCTGATGTCGCCTTGGTGGCGGACATCTGCCGACGTAACGGCTTGCCGCCGCCCGATGGCAGGCTGGTCGGTCGACGTGTCAACGCGGTGCGCGCCACGCTGCCGCTGCTGACGCAGCGCGGCTTCTTCGATCGCCGCATCGATCGACGCCCTCCGTCCGAGCTTGTGCGTCTCATCGAGGCGCTGCAGGCCGACCGCGGCTTCGATGTCCGGCTCGTGCCGATGGCGGTGTATTGGGGGCGGGCGCCGCGGAAGGAGGGCTCCTGGCTGCGGCTCTGGCTCACCGAGGGCTGGGTGCTCGGTGGGACGCTGCGCAAGATCATGCAGGTGTCGTTCAACGGCCGTTTCACCATGCTCGAGGTCGGTGCACCGGTCAGCTTGCGCAGTCTGCTCGCTGACGACGAACCTGCGAAGACACAGGCCGCGCGCATCACCCGCGCTTGGCGTGCCACGTTCCGGCGCCAACGCGCCGCGCGCATCGGCCCGGACATGTCCCATCGCCGCACCATCCTCGCGCGCGTGCTGAACACCCGCGCGGTGCGTGCTGCCGCGGCGTCGGAGGCGCGTTCCAAGGGCTTGCCGCGCCGCAAGGTGCTGCTGCTGGCGCGCGGCTACGGCGAGGAGATCGCTGCCCACTACTCCCACGCCTTCGTGACCTTCATGGAGGCTTGCCTGCGACGCCTCTGGAACCGTCTCTACGACGGCGTTGCCTTCAATCATGTCGAGACGCTACGCAGCGTCTCCCGCGAACATGAAGTGGTGTTCGTGCCTTGCCACCGCAGCCACATGGACTACCTGTTGCTGTCCTATGCGATCTACACGCAGGGTTATGCCGTGCCGCATATCGCCGCCGGCAACAACCTCGACATCCCGGTGGTCGGTCGCTTCCTGCGCAAGGCCGGCGCTTTCTTCATCCGTCGCAGCATCGCCGGGAATTCGCTCTATACCGTCGTGCTGATGAAGTACCTCGCCACCATCATGGCGCGCGGACACTCTATCGAGTATTTCATAGAGGGTGGACGCTCGCGCACCGGGCGCCTCTTGCAGCCGAAGACCGGCATGCTCTCGATGACCGTACGCAGCTATGTGCGTGATCCGCGGCGGCCCGTGGTGTTCCTGCCGGTGTACTTCGGCTATGAACGCATCGTCGAGGGCAACACCTACCTCGGCGAACTCTCGGGCGCAGCGAAGCGCAAGGAAGGCATCGGTGACCTGCTGCGCGCGACGCGGGTGCTGCGTGAGAAGTTCGGCCGAGTACATGTCAATCTCGGCGAACCGATCCACCTCGACGCGCTGCTCGGGCGCCATGCAGGCGACTGGCGCGTGCAAGCGCTCGACGACGAAGCGCGTGCACCTTGGGTCACCCCGCTGGTGGATGAGCTCGCGCAGCGCATCATGTGCAACATCAATGCCGCCGCAGCGGTCACGCCGGTGAACCTGTTGGCGCTGGTGCTGCTCGCGATGCCCCGCAAGGCCATGGCGGTCGTCGATCTCGAGCGCCAAGTGGATCTCTGTCTCGGTCTGCTGCGCGAGGCGCCCTATGACCCGCGCATTACGGTGTCCGCGACCAGCGGCGCCGAGGTCATCGCCTACGGCGACGCCATGCGGTTGCTGCAGCGTCATCCCCACCCGCTCGGCGAGCTCGTGCAGCTACGCGAAGAGGTGGCGGTGCTGACGACCTATTACCGTAATAATGTCCAGCACCTGTTCGCGTTGCCGTCGTTGGTGGCCTGCGCCTTCATCGCCAATCCAGTGGTGCCCACGGCCGACATCCAGCGCTTGGCTTGGCGCGTCTATCCTTATGTGGCATCGGAACTGTTCCTTAAATGGCCGGAGGAGGAGCTCGCCGCGCAGGTTGAGCGTGTGCTGGCGGCCTTGGGGCTGCTCGGGCTGCTCGAGCCGCTGCAGCTGCCCGACGGGACGCCCGGCTGGCGTCGACCGCCACCGAGCGCCGCCGCGGCGACGCAGCTTTCGCTGCTCGCACGCGCTTCGGTGCAGACCATCGAACGCTACTACCTCGTCATCGCTGCGCTCACGCATTCAGGCTCCGGCACGCAGACGGCGAAAGGGCTCGCCGAGCGCTGCCAGCTGATGGCGCAGCGCATCGACATGCTCTACGGCTTGAATTCGCCGGAGTTTGCGGATCGGTCGCTGTTCGATCACTTCATCGCTTTGCTGTTGCGCCGCGGCGTGATCCGCAGCGATGACGCCGGTCGCTTGTTGTACGACGAAGTCCTGCAGCGGGTGGCACGCGATGCCGAGTTCGTGCTGTCGGAGCAGATCCGCCACAGCATCCTGCAGGTGACCGGCAGCTGAGCGTGCCGGCGGCGTGTGCGGACTCGTTCCGGATCGCGCTCAGCCTTCCCCACCGCGCTTGCCGCGCCCCGCCTTCACGGATGAGCGTCGGGACTTGCCTTCGAGCCGACGCTCCTTCGAGGCGCGCGTAGGGCGGGTCGCGCGACGCAGCTTCGGCTCTACCAAGGCTGCGCGGATGAGGGTGGCCAACCGGTCCTCGGCGGCACGGCGGTTCTGCTCCTGGCTGCGGTGCTCGCGGGCGATCAGCAGCAACGATCCGTCGTCGATGACCCGCCGGCCAGCAAGCTTCCGTAGCCGTGATTTCACCGCGGGTGAGAGTGCCGCGGTGCCGGCGAGGTCGAAGCGCAGTTGTACCGCCGAGGCGACCTTGTTGACGTTCTGTCCACCGGGACCTCCGGCGCGCACGAAGCTCACCGAGAGGTCCGTATCGGGGATCAGGGCGCTACCGGCGTGGATCGGCATCAGCGGAGCCTGTGAGGTGCGGCGGACGCAGAGCACGCGCATCAGGCTCGAGCACGCGCACTTCCTGCTGCGCCACCGGGATCTTGACGCCGTGGTCCTTGAAGAGCCGCCAGATGCGGCGGTTGACGTCGGAGCGGACGTTGTTGACGCCGTTCATGGGATCGCGGATCCAGAAGCGCGCCTCGAGCTTCATGCCGTAGTTCTCGAAGGAGATCAGACGCGACACCGGCGCCGGGTCGCGCAGGATCCGCGGATGGCCGTCGGTGGCGCGCAGCAACAGCTCGAGCGCCACTTCCGGATCGTCGTCGTAGGACACCATGACCGGCAGGCGCAGCCGGACGCGCTGGTCGGAGTAGCTCCAGTTGATGACCGAACTGGTGATCAGGCTCTGGTTCGGCACCAAAGATTCGACACCGTCACGGTCGCGCACCACGACATAGCGGCCACGCAGTTCCTGCACCCAGCCGAAGTTGTCGGAGGTGGTGCCGGTGTGCTGGTGGAAGCTGATGACATCGCCCGGCTTGATCGATTTGTCCATCAGCAGCACGAAGCCGCTGACGAAATTGGCGGTGATGTCGCGGATGCCGAAGCCGAGACCGAAGACGATCGCGCCGGTGAGCACGGTGAGGGCGGTAAGATCGACACCCGCGGAGTTGATGCCGAGCAGGATACCGAGGCCGATCAGCAGGAAATAGGCGGATTTGCTGATGCCGACACGGGTGGCCGGGGCCAGCGAGTCGATGGCCATTACCCGCCGTTCGATGGCCCGCGCCAGCAACGACATGCCGAGCACGAACAGCGTGATCACCACCAGGCTCTTGATCAACGCCCAAAGACTGAACATCGACTTGCCCGGCAGCAGATCCACTTGGTCGAGCGCCGACTCCAGCCAGTCAAAACCGCCGACCAGCTCGATGCCGAGCGCGAGCCAGATGAGCAGGGTGATGCGGCGCTGCGATCGGTCGACCCAGCTCGAGTCGCCGAGCAGTAGGCTCGCGCCATAGACCAGCAGGCGTACCGTTGCGAGTGCACCGATCAGTCGTAGCGCGAACACGAACACGGTGTCCGGGATGCCCCAAGCGTCCGCCACCGCCCGTGCAGCGGCGATCAGCAGCATCGCGACCACATAGGGTGCAGCGATGGCGCCGGCCTCGAGCAATGGGGTCTGCCAAGGCGCACTGCTGCCGTGGTCGGCGGCCTGCAGGCGGACCACGACGCGGCGGACGATGCGTCCGATGACCAGTGCGATGGCGATCGCCACCAACACCACGATCGCTTCGTTGAGCCCGTCGGGTGTCAGCAGCTCGCGGCCGAGCCCGGCGAGCGAGATATAGCGTTGTTCCATCACGTCTTCCTCGGGCGTCGGCGGATCAGGCGTTGAGGTCCGGGATCATCAGGCTGGCGTGGCGTTCGATCTGGTCCTTGAGCATAAGCTTGCGCTTCTTGAGGCGTTTGAGCTGTACTTGATCGACTAGGATGTCCATCGACAACCGGGCGATGACCTCGTCGAGGTCGCGGTGTTCGATGCGCAGCTGCCGCAACTTCTCGATGTTGCGGAACAGCTCGCGGTCGATGTTGTCTTGTTCCTGGTCGGACATTCAGAGACAGGCCGCGACGGGTTCGAGATCCGCCGGTAGCTTAGCGAAGCGGCCCGGCGTATTCCACGGCACCGCAGGGTCATGGAAATCTGAGCCGGTCGACGCCTTCAGCTTGCTGCTGCGCGCCAGTGTCGCGAGGCGGTCGAGGTCACGGGGGCTCATGCCCGCGACGCTCACCTCCAGACCGTCGCCGCCTGCGGCGCGGAACTCGCCGACCAAGCGGCGCAGCGCGCCGTTCGACAAACGATAGCGGTGCGGGTGGGCGAGCACCACGGTCGCACCGGCTGCGCGCAGCGCAGCTACCGCCTCCTCGAGTGCAGGCCACTCCATGGGCACATGTCCGGGCAGTCCGCGTCCGAGCAGCCGGGTGAAGGCCTCGGCCTCGTTGCGTACCCGACCGGATGCGACCAAGGCACGCGCCAGATGCAGTCGGGTCGGCACCTCGGTGGCCGCGCACACGCCAGCGGCGAGTTTGCGCCCAGGCAGTCCGGCACGCTTCTCGAGGCGCTCACCGATCTCGAGGAGACGCGCCCGACGCTGCGTTCGCAGCCCCTCGAGATGCGCCATCAATAGAGGGGTGTCCGCTGCCACACCGAGGCCGAGGACATGGAGCGATTGACCTTGCCAGCCCGCCGAGACCTCGACCCCGGAGACGAACCGGATCCCGGCTTCGGCACAGGCCGCCGCCGCGGCGGCGCAGCCTGCGGTGGTGTCGTGGTCGGTGAGCGCCGCGAGGTGGACGCCGCGGGCGGCGACGAGACGCATCAGTGCGGCAGGGTCGAGCACCCCGTCGGAGTGGTGGCTGTGCAGATGCAGGTCGGCGAGAAGAGCCGTCATGCCGCTATCATAAGGGGATGTCCGACCTCCCGCCGTCCCCTAACGCACCGTTGCCCCAGTCGCTGGCGTCCGCTGCGCCGCCTGATTGGTCCACCGTCGACACGGTGCTGCTCGACCTCGACGGTACCTTGCTCGATCTTGCGTTCGACAATTTCGTCTGGATGGCGCGCATCCCCGCGATCTACGCCGAGAATAACGGCCTGTCGCTCGCCGAGGCGCAAGCTGAACTCATGCCGCGTTTCGTGAGGTTGCAGGGTCGCATGGAGTGGTATTGCATCGACTACTGGAGCTGCGAATTGCGCATCGATGTCGCGCAAGTGCATCGAGCCGAGGCGGCGCGGGTCGCCTGGCTGCCCGGTGCGCGCGGCTTCCTCGAGCGCCTGCGGGCGCAAGGCAAGCGGCTCGTGCTGATGACGAACTCCCATCCGCGCATCGTCGAGATCAAGCACGAGCGTACGGGGGTGCTCGATTGGCTCGACAAGGCCTATTCGTCACACGAGTTCGGCAGCCCTAAGGAGACCCAGGAGTTCTGGAGCGCTGCGCGTGCAGCGGAGGGGTTTGATCCGGCGCGCGCGGTGTTCGTCGACGACAGCGCGGCGGTGTTGCGTTCGGCGATCACCGCGGGGATACGGCATGTCTACGCCGTGCGTCGTCCGGACTCCTCACGCGATCCGCATCGTCATGAGGAGTTCGCAGCCATCGACGCGGTGTCTGATCTCGCCTGAGGCGGTCGGGCCGCGCAGGATCACCGCGCGGCGCTCGACCGAGGGACTCGCCGTCAGCGGCGCCCGCCGCTGGGCGGACGACGGCTCCCGCCGCCGCTACCACCACCGGGTCGTCCGCCACCCGGCCGACCACCACCACCACCACCACGACGACCACCGCTGCCGCCGCGATCTTCATAGGGTCGTCGAGGCGGCCAGATGACCTCCGCCAGCAGTTCCTTGCCGATCGATTCGAAGGGCACTTTCCGGCCTATGAATTTTTCGATGTCGGGTAACCCGACCGCGTATTCCTCGCAGGCGAAACTGATCGCGTCACCCTCGGCACCGGCGCGCGCCGTCCGGCCAATGCGGTGGACGTAGTCGGCTGCATCCTGCGGCAGGTCGAAGTTGAAGACATGGCTGACATCGGCGATATGCAGGCCGCGCGAGGCGACATCGGTCGCGATCAGCACCGCAAGCTTGCCTTCGTGAAATTCTTCCATGTAGCGCAGGCGCTTCTTCTGCGGCACATCGCCCGAAAGCGCCGCCGCGTTGATGCCGTTGGCACGCAGCACATCCTCGAGCCGCTCCGCCATACGCTTGGTGTTGACGAACACCATGGTGCGATGCGGAGTCATCTGACGCAGCAGTCCGACGAGCAAGGGGATCTTCTCCTCCATCGCCGGGTAGTACATGAGCTGACGTACCCGGTCGGCGGTGATTTTCTCGGGCTCGATCCGCACCAGTTCCGGTTCGTTCATGTGCTCATAGGCGAGCTCGAGCACGCGCTGCGAGAGCGTCGCTGAGAACAGCATGGACTGGCGCCGCTCTGGTGGCGGCAGCCGGCGCAGCATGTAGCGGATATCGGCGATGAAGCCGAGGTCGAACATGCGGTCGGCTTCGTCGAGCACCACGGCCTGTGCTTCGCGCAGCTCGAAGACATTTTGCTTGTAGTAATCGATGATGCGGCCCGGCGTGCCGATCAGCACATCGACCCCGTCCTCGAGGTCGCGGCGCTGTTTCTCGTAATCGACACCACCGAAGACCACCGCGAGTTTCAGCCCCGTGTGGCGGGCGAGCACTTCGGCGTCTTTGTGGATCTGTACGGCGAGTTCGCGGGTCGGCGCGACGATGAGCGCCCGGATCGCGGTGGCGCTGCGGGTGGGTGGTGGCGGGTTGGAGAGCAGGTTCTGGAAGATCGCGACGAGGAACGCAGCGGTCTTGCCGGTGCCGGTCTGCGCTTGTCCTGCGATGTCGCGACCGGTCAGCGCGACCGGCAGGGTCTGCGCTTGGATGGGTGTGCAGCGTACGAAACCGGCGTCCTCGATACCCTGCATGAGGGGAGGATGGAGTTCGAGGGCTGAGAAGGTGAGGTCAGAAAGATGGGTGTCAGACATTTCATACCAGTGGTGAGAGTGGACGGGACGCTTGCAAAAGGACCGCGGATTGGCTACAACTGCCATCCAGCCGGGCGTTCTGCCCCCGAGTCATCCTCTCAATCTGGTAAGCCCAGAGGCACGTAACAACCAATTCTTGCGGCATAATTATAACCGTTTAGCGGCTTCTCCGTAAGGCATTCAGCCCGAGTCCCGCAAACCCGCTCTCTTCTCCCTTTCCGCCTTCTCCCTAAAATCACTCCCACCGGAGGATCCCCCGCGTGAGCAACCCTCACATCATCAACACTTCAGATTCCAGTTTCGCCACCGATGTCCTCAAGTCGGACAAGCCAGTCCTGCTCGACTTTTGGGCCGAGTGGTGCGGTCCGTGCAAGATGATCGGCCCCATCCTCGATGAGCTCGCCCCGGCGTACGCCGATCGCCTGCGCATCGCCAAGCTCAACATCGACGAAAACCCGGCGACGCCTCCGATGTACAACATCCGTGGCATCCCCACGCTGATCCTCTTCAAGAACGGCAAAGTCGAGGCGCAGAAAGTCGGCGCCGTGTCCCGCGCGCAGCTTGCGGCCTTCCTGGACAGCCACCTGTGAGAGGCGGCTATCTCGGTAATAAGGGCGGTGGCGGCGGCGGCGGTGGCGGCGGTGGCGGCGGCGGTGGCGGCGGTGGCGGTGGCGGCGGTGGCGGTGGTCAGCGGATGAATCGCGGTCCCCGTCATGGACGCGATCCGAACCGCGGTCCGCGTAACGGCAATGTCGGCGGCCCCTTGATGGAAGACGCTCCGTTCGACCACGCCCCGTTCATCGAGACGGGCGAGGATGCGGAGATCATCAGCGCTGCCGAGCTCGCTGCGTCGCGCAAGTCGATGAACCTGACGACGCTCAAGTCGATGCCGATCAACAAGCTGGTCGACCTCGCCGCCACCTATGGCGTCGAGAACATGGCCCGGTCGCGCAAGCAGGACATCATCTTTAGCCTGCTGAAGGCCCATGCCCGTAAGGGCGAGGACATCTACGGCGATGGCGTGCTCGAGATCCTGCAGGACGGCTTCGGATTCCTGCGCTCGGCCGATGGCTCGTACCTCTCCGGGCCCGATGACATCTACATCAGCCCGGCACAGATCCGCCGCTTCAATCTGCGCACCGGCGATAGCATCTCCGGCATCATCCGTCCGCCGAAGGACGGCGAGCGGTACTTTGCGTTGCTCAAGGTCGGCGAGATCAATTTTGATTCGCCAGGCAATGCGCGCAGCAAGGTGCTGTTCGAGAATCTGACGCCTCTGCACCCGACCAAGCGCCTGAAGCTCGAGCGCGGTAACGGCTCCACCGAGGATCTCACCGCCCGCGCGATCGACCTCTGCGCGCCGATCGGTAAGGGTCAGCGTGGCCTGATCGTCTCGCCGCCGAAGGCCGGCAAAACGATGCTGCTGCAGAACATCGCGACCGCCATCACCGCTAACCATCCCGAGGTTCACCTCATCGTGCTGCTCATCGATGAGCGCCCGGAAGAGGTCACCGAGATGCAGCGTACCGTGAACGGCGAGGTGGTCTCCTCGACTTTCGACGAACCGGCTGCACGGCATGTGCAGGTCGCCGAGATGGTGATCGAGAAGGCCAAGCGCCTGGTGGAGCACAAGAAGGATGTCGTGATCCTGCTCGACTCCATCACCCGGCTCGCCCGCGCCTACAACACCGTGGTGCCGAGCTCCGGCAAGGTGCTCACCGGCGGCGTCGATGCCAACGCCCTGCAGCGTCCGAAGCGGTTCTTTGGCGCCGCGCGCAACATCGAGGAGGGTGGTTCGCTGACCATCCTCGCCACGGCGCTCATCGACACCGGCTCGAAGATGGACGATGTCATCTACGAGGAGTTCAAGGGCACCGGCAACTGCGAGATCCACCTCGACCGCCGCATCGCCGAGAAACGTGTGTTCCCGGCGCTCAACATCAACCGTTCGGGGACCCGCAAGGAAGACTTGATCACCGATCCGGGCGAGCTCGCCAAGGTCTGGATATTGCGCAAGCTCCTGCACCCGATGGATGAGCTCGCTGCGGTGGAGTTCCTGCTCGACAAGATGAAGGACACCAAGACGAACGCGGATTTCTTCGAGGCTATGAAGCGCTGACCTCACGGGCGATGGCGCGATGGCCGATGTCGCGCCGGTACTGGATGCCCGGCCAGCGGATCCGATCGGCGAGCGCGTAGGCTGCGGCCTGCGCATCGCCGACCGAATCTCCTAAACCGACCGCGCACAGCACGCGGCCGCCGGCGGTGACCACCCGACCCTCCGATAATGCGGAGCCGGCGTGGAACACCTTCCCCGGCAGTGCTGCGGCGGCGTCGAGGCCATCGATGGGGTCGCCCTTGCGCACCGTCTCCGGATAGCCCTCGGCGGCGAGCACCACGCCGAGCGCGGCGCGCGGGTCCCAGTCCATGCTGACCTCGTCGAGCCGACCGTCGAGCGCCGCCTCGCAGAGCAGCGTGAGATCCGATCGCAGCCGCGCCATGATCGGTTGGGTCTCGGGGTCGCCGAAACGACAGTTGAACTCGAGGACGTTCGGCGTACCGTCGGGCGCGACCATGATCCCAGCGTAGAGGAAGCCCGTGTAGGGCATGCCGTCCGCGGCAAGGCCACGGATGGTGGGCCAGATGACCTCGCGCATGACGCGCGCGTGCATCGCGGGTGTGACCACGGGCGCGGGTGAGTAGGCCCCCATGCCGCCGGTGTTCGGGCCGGTGTCGCCATCGCCGATGCGTTTGTGGTCCTGGGAGGTCGCGAACGGCAGCGCGTGCACGCCGTCGGCCATCACGATGAAGCTGGCTTCTTCGCCCGGCAGGAACTCCTCGATGACGACCTCGCTGCCGGCATCGCCGAAACTGCCGGCGAACATGGCATGTGCGATGTCGATGGCCTCATCCGCGGTCTCGGCAATCACTACGCCTTTGCCGGCGGCGAGGCCGCTCGCCTTGACCACGATCGGGCAGCGTTGCGCGCGCACCCAGGCCGCATCAAAGGTGTCGCGGGTGAAGGTGGCGTAGGCGGCGGTCGGGATGCCGTGCCGGCGCAGGAATTCTTTGGTGAAGGCCTTGGAGCCCTCGAGCTGTGCTGCGGCACGGCGTGGCCCAAAGCAGCGCAGACCGGCTGCCTCGAAAGCGTCCACCACCCCCAGCACCAGCGGCGCTTCCGGACCGATGATCGTGAGACCGACGCCTTCGCGGCGCGCGAGCTCGACCAAGCCGGCGACGTCCTCGGCGGCAACCGCCACATTGCGCACCCGCGGCTCGGTGGCGGTGCCGGCGTTGCCGGGCGCGACCAACACTTCGGTGACGCGCGACGACTGTGCGCAATGCCAAGCCAGCGCATGCTCGCGGCCACCGCCGCCGACGATCAGGACTTTCAGGTCGCTCGCGTCCACGCGGTGTCTGCTCAGTGCCGGAAGTGGCGCAGGCCGGTGAACACCATCGCCATACCGCGCTCGTCGGCTGCGGCGATGACCTCGGCGTCGCGCAGGCTGCCGCCCGGCTGGATGACGGCGGTGATGCCGTGCTCCGCAGCGACATCGAGTCCGTCGCGGAACGGGAAGAAGGCGTCGGAGGCCATCACCGCATCCTTAATCCCGAGCTGCTCATCCGCCGCCTTGATGGCGGCGATGCGGCTCGAGTACACGCGGCTCGTCTGCCCGGCGCCGATGCCGAGGGTGGCGCGGTCGCGCGCGTAGACGATGGCGTTGGACTTCACGAATTTGCAGACCTGCCACGCGAAGAGCAGGTCGTCGAGTTCGGCATCAGTGGGCGCACGGCGGCTGACGACCTTGAGATCGGCGCGCGCGATGCGGCTTTCGTCACGGGTCTGCGCAAGCAGCCCACCGGTGACGCTGCGGTAGTCGTGTTGCGGCCCAGCTTCGCGCGTCAGCTCACCGAGCTCGAGCACCCGGATGCCAGGTTTAGCAGCGAGCATGGCGCGGGCCTCCGCAGAGACCTGCGGCGCGACCAGCACTTCAAGGAATTGCCGTCCGACGATGCGCGCGGCGGTATCGGCGTCGAGCGGGCGGTTGAAGGCGATGATGCCGCCATAGGCGGAGTTCGGATCGGTGCGGTATGCGGCCTCGTAAGCCGCGCCGATATCGGCTGCGGTCGCCACGCCGCAGGGGTTCGCATGCTTCACGACCACGCAGGCCGGCGTCTCGAACTGGCGCACGCACTCGATGGCGGTGTCCGCATCGGCGATGTTGTTGAAGGACAGTTCCTTGCCCTGTAGTGAACGGGCGTTCGCGACCGAGGGGCCGTGCGCCGCCGGGACGCGGTAGAAGGCCGCCGTCTGGTGGGGATTTTCGCCGTAGCGCAGGTCCTGCACCTTCTCGAAGACCAGCGGCAGAACGCTCGGGAAGTGCTCGCCGGGTACCGTGTTACGCCTCTGGAGGTAGCTCGCGACCATGGAGTCGTAGCGCGCCGTGTGGGCGAACGCCTTGGCTGCGAGCTGCGCGCGCAGGTCGGGCGAGGTCGCCCCGCCGTGCGTGTCGAGTGCCGCGAGCACCGCCCGATAGTCGGCAGGATCGACCACGACCGTGACCGCATCGTGGTTCTTGGCGGCGGCGCGCACCATGGCAGGTCCGCCGATGTCGATGTTCTCGATGGCCTCGGCATAGCTGCAGGCAGGGCGCGCCACGGTCTCGGCGAAGGGATAGAGGTTCACGACCAAGAGGTCGATCCGTTCGATCTCATGCAGCGCCATGACGCTCTCATCGACACCTCGCCGGCCGAGCAGCCCGCCGTGGATGCGCGGATGCAGGGTCTTGACGCGTCCGCCCATGATCTCGGGGAAACCCGTGTGCTGCGAGACTTCGGTGACGGCGATACCGTGTTCGGTGAGCAGGCGCGCGGTCCCGCCCGTGGAGAGGATGGCGACGCCGCGGCGTTCGAGTTCGCGGGCGAGATCGAGAAGACCGGTCTTGTCGGAGACGGACAGCAGTGCGCGACGCAGCAGGACGGGCATGGCGGTGGTGTCGGGTTCGGATCGAAGGTCAGTCTGCGGCGAGACCGAGGTCGCGCAGTTTGCGACGCAGCGTGGCGCGGGTGATGCCGAGGATCTCGGCGGCGCGCGTCTGGTTGCCCTCGGCATGGCGCAGCACCACGCGCAACAGCGGCTCTTCCACTTCGCGGATCACGCGCTGGTAGAGACCTGGGCTGCGGGTGCCACCCAGGTTGCTCAAGTAGTCTTCGAAGGCGCGCTCCGCGTGGCCGCGTAGCGGCAGGTCGCCCCCTCTTGCCTCATTGCTCGACATCTCTTCCCCCGCATCCCGGTGATTGTCAGGCGGCATCGGCCGTCTGCACGCACCAGGCTCCGAACTCCCGATCTGCACACGCGAACTGTGACGCCGTATCCGTGGCCGCCATGAAGCGGGCGCGCACTGCGGATGTATCGTCCAACAGTTTGCTGTACCAGCCGAGGTGTTTGCGTGCGATCCGCAGTCCGGAGTCTTCACCATGGAAGGTGTAGATAGACTGAAGATGCTCTAAAACTATATCACGCTGCGCGGCGCGCGCGAGCGGCTCGGGCACGACGCCTTGCGCCAACAAACCGTTGATATCGCGGAAGATCCACGGTGCGCCCTGCGCGGCGCGTCCGAGCATTACCCCGGCAGCACCCGTGGAATCAAGCACATCGCGCGCTTTCCGGGCTGAGTCTATATCGCCGTTGGCGATCACCGGGATCGAGACGGCGGCGCGGATCTCCCGCAGGGTGTCGTACTCGGCCTCGCCCTCGTAGAAGTCGGCGCGCGTGCGTCCATGGATCGCGAGCGCCGCGATGCCGGCGGCCTCCGCGATGCGTGCGACCGCTGCCCCGTTGCGGTGTGCCCGATCCCAGCCGGTGCGCGTCTTGAGCGTCACCGGGACGCCGGCCCCTTGTGCCGCTGCCACCACCGCCTCCAGGATGCGCCCGACCAAGGGCTCGTCCTGCAACAAGGCCGAGCCGCAGAGACGGTTGCAGACCTTCTTCGCCGGGCAGCCCATGTTGATGTCGATGATCTGCGCACCGAGGTCGATGTTGCGGCGCGCGGCCTCGGCAAGCGCAGCGGGATCGGCGCCCGCCAGCTGCACCACCCGTGGCTCAGGCTCGCCTTCGTGGTCCATGCGCTGCCGGGATTTGCGCGAATTCCAGAGCCTGGTGTCCGAGGTGATCATCTCGGACGCAGCGAGCGCAGCGCCGAGACGACGCGCGAGGATGCGGAACGGGCGGTCGGTGACGCCGGCCATGGGGGCGAGCACCGCCGGCGCCGAGATGGGCCAGCGACCGATGCGGAACGCGGGCGGGCGGGGGGACGGCTCGGTCGTGTCGTAGGCCGTCATGGGCGTCGTCCTGGATCGTTGGTGCAGACGGGCGCCCGATCGGCACGCGGCAGGCAGGCGTCGAGCTCGAACCCCACGACTTTTGGTCCCGGGTCGCGGGCCGAGAATTCGGCGGTGAGGCGGGCGCCAGGCGCGATCATCCGACGGGCACCGACCGCGTATTCCACCGGCAACAGGTCGCGGCGAGCGACCGCTTCGCCCTGCGCATCGAGCAGCACGAGGCGCAGCAGCGGCGCCGGTTGCACGGCGGCGGTGGTGTTGCGTACCGATGCGCGTACCGTCAGGAATCCGGCCGCGAGATCTTCGCGTGCGCCCTCTTGCACGATGGCGAAAGCGCCGGGATCCCAGTCGGGCTCGATCCGCCGACCCAAAGATTCATAGGCGCGCTGGACTGCGGGGCCGACCGTCGGCAGGGCGGCGAGCGCGGCACGGTGATGGTGTGCGGCTTGGCCGGCGAGCAGCAGACCTAGACCGATCGCGATCAGCCAAAGACCGCGCGGCGCCGGCGCCGGTGCGGTGGGTCGCAGATCCTCGAGGGTGATCGGACTGCTGTGCCCGACGAGGCAGGTCCAGCCTTCGAGCGAGCGCCACGCTGTGAGATGCAGCGCAGGCGCATATCCGGCGATCACCTCATCGGCTTGTGCGTCCAAGAGGCCCGCCAGCACTAATCTGCCGCCAGGCTTGAGCATCGCGACGAGCTGCGGTGCAAGCTCGCACAGCGGTCCCGCCAGGATGTTCGCAAGTACCAGATCGGCGCCGCCTTGCGTTCGCACGACCTCGGCGAGATCCTCCGCCGAGGCGTGGATCTGCAGCCGATCAGCGACGCGGTTGCAGCCGGCGTTGTCGAACGTCGCCACCAGTGCCTGCGGGTCGATGTCGAAGGCGAGCGCCTGTCGCGCACCGAGCTTGATTGCGGCGAGTGCGAGCACGCCGGAGCCGCAGCCGTAGTCGACCACGACCCCGGCGGGCGGCGCATGTGCATCGAGGTACTCGAGACAGAGCCGCGTGGTCGGATGCGTGCCGGTGCCGAAGGCGAGGCCGGGATCGAGCTCGACGATGACGGCGTCCGGCTCGTCGACCCGCATGTGCGAGGGCTGGATCCACAGCCGCTCGCCGAATTGCATCGGTTTGAAGTCGCGCAGCCATTCGCGCTCCCAGACCTTTTCCTCTACGGTCCGCAGCTGCAACCGTTCGGCGTCACAGCCGATCTCGGCTGCGAGGAACAGCAGTTGTGCGGGGGGGAACGTCTCGGCCTCGAAGATCGCTTCGAGGCGCGTGGCAGGCCATAGTCTGATCTCGCCCAGTGCGGGCTCTAGGATCGCGTCGTCGCGTCGATCGGTGTAGGTGATGGCGAGCGCGCCCGCGGCGAAGCAGGCCGCTTCCACGGCCTCCGGATCGAGGTCATCGAGATCGAGCGAGAGGGCGACCTGCGGCACGGGACGCGCAGCCTACTTGAGGCCGAGACGCCGCTCGAGATAGTGGATGTCGAGGCCACCTTGCTGGAACGCGGCGTGCGCAAGGATCTCCTGATGCAGCGCGGCGTTGGTCTTGATGCCCTCGACCACCATCTCGGCGAGCGCGTTGCGCATGCGGGCGATCGCTGTATCACGGGTGTCGCCGTACGAGATGAGCTTCCCGATCAGCGAATCGTAGTTGGGTGGCACGCTGTAGCCCGAATAGAGGTGGCTGTCGACGCGGATGCCGGGTCCGCCAGGCGCGTGCCAGAGGCGCACCGGGCCAGGCGAGGGCATGAAGGTCTTCGGGTCTTCGGCGTTAATGCGGCACTCGAGCGCATGGCCGCGCAGCACGATGTCCGACTGCGTCCAGGGCAACTTCTCGCCCGCAGCGATCATGAGCTGCGCCTTCACGAGATCGATGCCGGTGACGAGTTCGGTCACGGGATGTTCGACCTGGATGCGGGTGTTCATCTCGATGAAGTAGAACTCGCCGTCTTCGTACAGGAACTCGAGGGTGCCGGCGTTGCAGTAGCCGACCGCACGGCAAGCCTCGACCACACGCTCACCCATGCGGGCGCGCTGCGCCGCCGTGATGCCCGGCGCAGGGGCTTCTTCGATCACCTTCTGATGGCGCCGCTGCATGGAGCAGTCACGCTCGCCCAGATGGATGACGTTGCCGTGGTGGTCGGCGAGCACCTGGAACTCGATATGCCGCGGTTTTTCGAGGAATTTCTCCATGTAGACCTGGTCGTTGCCGAAGGCGGCGAGTGCCTCCGACCGAGTCACATTGACCGAGTGCAGCAGCGCCGCGGCGTTGTGCACGACGCGCATCCCGCGTCCGCCGCCGCCGCCGGAGGCCTTGATGATGACCGGATAACCGATGTCCTTGGCGATGCGCAGGTTCTCGTCGCCGTCGAGTCCGAGCGGCTCGCCCGAGCCCGGCACGCAAGGGACGCCGTACGCCTTCATGGTCTTGATGGCCGACACCTTGTCGCCCATCAGGCGGATCGTCTCGGCCTTCGGACCGATGAAGATGAAGCCGCTCTTTTCCACGCGTTCGGCGAAATCAGCGTTTTCGCTGAGGAAGCCGTAGCCCGGGTGGATGGCTGCGGCGTCGGTCAGCTCGGCCGCCGAGATGATCGCCGGCATGTGCAGATAACTTTTGGCCGAGGCCGGCGGGCCGATGCACACCGATTCGTCGGCGAGCAGCACATGCTTTAGGTTCGCATCGACGGTCGAGTGCACGGCGACGGTCTTGATGCCGAGCTCACGGCAGGCTCGCAGCACGCGCAGCGCGATCTCGCCGCGATTGGCGATGATGACCTTGTCGAGCATGGCTCAGGCGATCGAGAACAACGGCTGGCCGAACTCGACCGGATCGCCGTTCTGCACGAGCACCGAGGTGATGCGACCGGCGCGATCGCTCTCGATCTGGTTCATCATCTTCATGGCTTCGATGATGCAGAGCACTTGGCCGACCTTGACCTCATCGCCCATCTGCACGAAGGCCTTGGCGCCGGGGACGGGCGCGGAGTAGTAGGTGCCGACCATCGGTGCCGGCACCAGATGGTCCACGGGCAGCGCCGCGGCGCTCGCAACGACGGATGGGTTAACGCCTGCCGTTAGGGCGCCGCCACCGACGCTATGTGCCGGTAGCGGCGGAGCGTAGTAGGCCATCGGTGCAGCGGTGGTCGGGCCGCGGCTGATGCGCACCGACTCCTCACCTTCCTTGATCTCGATCTCCGAGATGCCGGATTCCTCGAGCAGCTCGATGAGCTTCTTGACCTTACGAATGTCCACGGTGCCCTCAGGATGCAGTCGTCGGGTCGGGGAATGTACCCCAAAATGGCGTCGATATGGGGGTGATTCGCGCCGATTCTGCGCGGAACAGCGCAGATCGTTCGTTTATCCGATCAGGCTGGCGATCAGGCTGATTTTTCGACCCGCAGGGCGTCGAGGCGCTGCAGTTCGGCGCGGATCAGGGTCTGTACCACCTCGAGCGTCAGACGGCCGGCGTTCAGCAATTCGATGTGGTCGAGGATGAAGGCGGCCTCGTCGGCGTGCAGTTCGCCGACCTTCACGGCGACGATACGGCGCTTTGCGTCGGCGAACACCGTGAATGGGAACACGGGATCGATGCCGAAGGCGTCGGCCGCGGCCAGCCCGTCCTCCTCACCGATCAGCAGCGGATAGTCGAGTCCGATCTTGGCAGCGTACTTGAGGACATCTTCGCGGAAATCGACGGCGATGCCGAGCACCTCCACGCCGCGCTCGCCGCGCTCGTTGCGCAGTTGGCGCAGCAACGGGATCTCGCGGCGGCAGGGGGCGCACCAGGTCGCCCAAAAGTTGACGATGAGCGAGGGGTGCTGGAAGGAGGACAGCTTGCGCAGCGGCCCTTCGACCGTCGCCAGCGCGAAGTCGGGCAGCACGGCTGGGATGACCCTCGAGGGTTTGCGACCCGACTGCGCGCCGCCGCTGCCCGTCTCGCCCGTCGCTGGCACGCCCGGCACGCCCGGCACGCCACCGCCTGTAGCCGGGGCGGCCTCTCGGCTGGACTGATAGAGATAGACCGCCGCGCCGGCGAGGAGCGCCGCGAGCACGATGGGCAGGACGAGTCGTTTCATGGTGTGCTCCCAGGCGTGCTCCCAGCGGGGTCCGGCTGGCTGCGGGTGGCTTGTGTCGCGATGGCGGCGAACTCGGCGGCTTTCATGAATCCGACCACGCGGTACTGCGTACGTTCGGTTCCGTCGGTGCTCCAGAACGCGATGGTCGGGGGGCCAAAGATTCCGAAGCGCTGCAACAGCGCCTGATCGGCTGCGTCATTGGCCGTGACATCGGCCTTCAGCAGCACGGCACCCGCGAGCGATCGCTTCACGGCTTCGTCGGTGAAGGTATCGCGCTCCATCTCTTTGCAGGAGACGCACCAATCGGCATAGAAATCGAGCATCACCGGACGACCGGCAGCCGCCGCAGCGGCGAGTTCACGGTCGAGCCCTGCCGTGCCTTTGACGGCACGGAACTCGAGGCCCTGTGCGTCGCGCTCGAGCTGCGGGATCGGCGCCAACGGGTCGCGTCCGCCGAGCGCTGCGCCGACCAGCATCGTCAGCGCCCAAGCGCCGAGCAGCAGCCCGGCGATGCGGGCGGCACCCCGGGGTATGCCTGCGCCTGCGCCCGCGCGCCACCGCCACAGCAGCCAGGCGCCCGCCAGCGCCGGCACCGCCCACAACGCGAGCGTCGCGCGCTCGGGCAGGATGCGCGCCAGCATCCACACCGCCACCGCGAGCAGCAGCACACCGAAGAATTGTTTGACGGTGTCCATCCATGCGCCGGCCTTGGGCAGCAAGCGGCCTGCCGAAGCGCCGACCGCGAGCAGCGGTACGCCCATGCCGAGCGACATCGCGAACAGCACACTGCCGCCGCGCACCAGGTCACCGGTCTGCGCGATCACCGCGAGTGCGGCGAACAGCGGCGGTGCCACACAAGCCGAGACGATCAGTGCCGACAGCGCGCCCATCGCCGCGACGCCGCCGAGCGTACCGGCACGACGGCGGTTGCTGGCATCGGCGAGGCGGCTCTGCAGCGCTGCGGGCACTTGTATGGTGAAGAGGCCGAACATCGAGAGCGCCATCACCACGAAGAAGAGCGCGAACAGCACGATGATCCACGGTTTCTGGAACAGCGCCTGCACTTGCTGGCCGGCCGCCGCCGCAGCGATGCCGGCGAGCGTATTGGTGACCGCCATGCCGAGCACATAGGCGAGGGAGAGCGTGAAGGCGCGCTTCGTCGTCACCGTGCTGCCTTGGCCCGCGATGATCCCTGAGAGGATCGGCACCATCGGCAGCACGCAGGGCGTGAAGGCGAGCAGCAGACCGAGGCCGAAGAACGTGGCGAGCACGAGCGGCAGCCGACCCTCGCGGATCAGCGCGGCAAGCCGGTCCTGCTCGGAGACGAAGCCGCCCGTCTCGCCGGCAGCCGTGGCGCCTGGCGGCGGGCCCGCCGTCGCGGTGCCGCTCGCCGCGGGCAGCACGACTTTCAATCGCCGCTTCTCCGGTGGATAGCAGAGGCCGGCATCCGCACAGCCCTGCAGCCCGACCACCAACGGGACCTCGAGCGCCCCGCCCGGTGCGCGCGAGACCGGGATCGTCACGCTCAACGCTTGGTGGAACACCTGTTGACGACCGAAGAATTCGTCTTCTTTCTCTTCGCCGGCCGGGATGTTCGGTGCACCGAGCGTCGCGGCGACTACCGCACCCTCGCCGGCATCGATCGCGAACGACATGCGGTGCCGGTAGAGGTAGTACCCCGGCGTGACCAGGAAATCGACCCGAAGGCGGTCGGCACCTTCTGCGGTCGCCTCCACCCGGAAGGCCTCGGCGGGCGGCAGGAACTTGGAATCCAGCACCTGGGCATCGCCGACGGGGCTCGAGGCGAGGAGGGCGAGGCCCCCAAGCGCTGCAATGGACGATAATTTTTTCCGCAGCGCAGGGAATATCTGCTTGAGATTCATGAGGTTACCGAAAGGAAGCCCGCCTGAGCAGGTCAGCATAGCCGGGACCGCCCTTGAAATGGAAGATTCCGCCACTATGATTAGCACCCTGGCAAGGAGAGTGCTAACGCGTTCTCCTAGCTCCCATCAAGTCCAACGTTTCAGCAAAGGAGCGAAACATGAAAATCCGACCGCTTCATGACCGTGTGATCGTGAAGCGCCTGGAGGAGGAACGTACCTCCCCAGGCGGCATCGTCATCCCCGACAGCGCCGCCGAGAAGCCCTCGCAGGGCAAGGTCATCTCCGCCGGCAAAGGCAAGATCCTCGAGAACGGCTCTGTCCGCGCCCTCGATGTGAAGGTCGGCGACAAGATCCTCTTCGGCAAGTACAGCGGGACCGAAGTGAAGGTCAACGGCGATGATCTCCTCGTTATGCGCGAGGAAGACATCATGGCCGTGATCGAAGGCAAGTAAGCCTCACCCCCCAACTCAAGGAACCACGAACAATGGCTGCCAAAGAAGTACGATTCGGTGACGATGCACGCACGCGCATGGTGCGCGGTGTGAACATCCTCGCCAACGCCGTCAAGGCGACCCTCGGCCCCAAGGGCCGCAACGCCGTGCTCGAGAAGAGCTTCGGTGCCCCGACCATCACCAAGGATGGTGTCTCCGTCGCCAAGGAGATTGAACTCAAGGACAGGTTCGAGAATATGGGCGCGCAGATGGTGAAGGAAGTCGCTTCCAACACCTCTGACGAAGCCGGCGACGGCACCACCACCGCCACCGTGCTCGCGCAGGCGATCATCCGCGAGGGCTTGAAGGCCGTGGCCTCGGGCCGCAACCCGATGGACATCAAGCGCGGTATCGACAAGGCCGTGATTGTGGCCACCGAGGAGATCCGCAAGCTCGCCAAGCCCTGCAAGGACAACAAGGCGATCGCGCAGGTCGGCACCATCAGCGCCAACAGCGACGAGTCGATCGGCAAGACCATCGCTCAGGCGATGGAGAAGGTCGGCAAGGAAGGCGTGATCACCGTTGAGGAAGGCTCGGGCCTGCAGAATGAGCTCGACGTCGTCGAGGGCATGCAGTTTGACCGCGGCTACCTCTCGCCGTACTTCATCAACCAGCAGGCGAGCCAGACGGTCGAGCTCGAGAAGCCGTTCATCCTGCTCGTCGACAAGAAAATCTCGAACATCCGCGAGATGCTGCCGATCCTCGAGGGCGTGGCCAAGTCGGGCCGTCCGCTGCTCGTGATCTCCGAGGATGTCGAGGGCGAGGCGCTTGCCACGCTCGTCGTCAACAACATCCGCGGCATCCTCAAGGTTGCAGCCGTCAAGGCCCCGGGCTTCGGCGACCGCCGTAAGGCCATGCTGCAGGACATCGCTGTCCTCACGGGCGGCACGGTGATCTCTGATGAGGTCGGCCTGCAGCTCGAGAAGGCGACGCTGAACGACCTTGGCGAGGCCAAGAAGATCGTCGTCGAGAAGGAGAACACCACCATCATCGACGGCGCCGGTAAGGCCAGCGACATCAAGGGTCGCATCGAGTCGATCCGCCAGCAGGTCGAGGAAGCCACCAGCGACTACGACAAGGAGAAGCTGCAGGAGCGCGTCGCGAAGCTCTCCGGCGGCGTCGCCGTGATCAAGGTCGGTGCGGCCACCGAGATCGAGATGAAGGAGAAGAAGGC